>NZ_MVKW01000009.1:0-89494 GCF_002018395.1 Acinetobacter sp. ANC 5600 | reverse complement strand
CACTGCTCTGAGATTAGACTAAGCAAGTATCCATAACAGTTGTGCTGGCGACAATAGCAAGAGTGAACCACCTGATCCCTTCCCGAACTCAGAAGTGAAACCTCTTAGCGCTGATGGTAGTGTGGGGTTACCCATGTGAGAGTAAGTCATCGCCAGCTCATTATTCGAAACACCCCCTGACTAGTCCAGGGGGTGTTTTTTTATGTGCGGTGAAAAGGGGGAAAAGAAGAATAGAAGAATAGAAGAATAGAATAGGAAAATGAATATGTTGTAAGTGGATAATATATGAATATTTCTCACTCAAATATAAAGTAAGACGTCCTCAATCTTTCTATCAAGGTCATTGATCCGCTGAAATAATTGATTGCGTTGCAGCTTTAAGCATATATAAGACTTGGCCTAATAAAATGTCCTTATCTGTCAATGCCACAATAATCATGGGATGATTTTGTGCAGCAACAGATGCAAGTATCGCTTTTCCATTTTCGGCATCTAAGGTTATATTTTGACAACCGACCAAATGAATTTCTTTGATAAATGCTGACACCATTGCCAGGATAGAGCTGCTAACCGCTGCTAACTTGCTATTGTTATATTGCCCACGTTTGTAAACACTCGTTAGCTCAAATCCATCTGTTGAACACACCATAATGAAATGAACCCCGCGTGCATTGTTAATAATATTATTTATTTGTTCACGGGCATGTTGTATTAACTCATTCGAAGCGGTGCGTTTTGTGACATTAAACATGTTTTGCTCCTTATGCAGTAATATAGTGATTTACTTCGATTGAGGTAATTAAAGCTTCAAGAAGCAGTAAAACGTCAGATTTTTTGCGACAGTCGATAAAGAATAGGGGCGAATATAAGTCCTGACTAATTAGCCAATCCTTATAGATAGCGGTATTTGTCGAACTGGTGATTTCATCTGTATGGGTAATTCCAATGGCTATGTTATCTGTATAGTTTTGGAAGGTTTCTAAGTAGCTTTCGAGTTCACTTAAGGGGTCATTAACATTATGATCAATCAGAATAATCGTCCCGATTGCGCCTTGACAAATCACAGGCCAAATAAAATCAAAACGACTTTGTCCAGGGGTACCATATAAACCTATTTTTAAACCATCTTCTAAGGTCACTTCTCCGTAGTCGATACCTACTGTGGTTTCAAGTTTTTGATGGCTGGTTTGATCTGTATTAAACGCCTCGGTCAGTAAAACTGGGATATCAGAAAGTGAACGGATCGCTTCAGTTTTTCCAGCACCCATAGAACCAGCAAAGACAATTTTATATTGCTGAAGAATCATGTTTGATGTCCTATTCTAAAATCCAAATTTACGCCGTAATTTACTAAAGAAGCTTTGTACAAAGTTCTTTTCTTCTGTTGGTTCATGCGTTTCAAGTGGCGTGTAATGTTTATCCCAAAGATTTATTTTTTTAATATTCAGTGATGCCATATTCGCAGCAATGAACTGCCGAACGGTGCTGAGGGGTATATCATATTGTTCTGCAATGGTTGATATCTTTGCACCCTGGATAAAACATGCAGAAAGTTGAAAAATTTGTTTATGAGATAAATGTTCAGCAGGTTTTGGCCAGCTTAAAATTCGAAAATGACCATCTTCAGGAACTGTTTGGTAAAAATTCGGAGTTTGCCAAAATAGATTCCATATCCAGTCTTGAAGGATGACGGGATGCTTTCGACTTACATGGGTCATATCTTCAATTGATGCGAAATCATATTTAAAACTAGCATCTGTGTGTTGAAGTTGACGCTCGAGGTTGAGCCAAGCTATATTTTGCGCGGTATCGATTACCGCTATTGTGCCTAGATCATCATATAGGTGTAATTTTTGATGATTATCTTCTGCATACATTTTTTTGAAGTAATCATCCTCCAAATTAAAATCGCTAAAGCTCTGGATTTGATCATGTTGAGCATGCTTAATGGATTCGTTAAGGCCATTATGGCTGACGAGATGTTTATCAATCCATTGATAGAGCTCTTGATTATCATCAACGGGAAGGAATAGAGTATTGTTTCTGACGCGCCCTGATTGTTGGTTGTCTTTCGAGATCTTGAGCCAAGGTAAAGCGCGGCGAGTTAATATTTTTTGAATTCCTTCGGTGTCAAAAAAACGCTCATGAATAAATAAGCAATCGAGATTCACATCAGATGCACTTTTCCATTGGATATTAAAGTGCTGTGGAAAAATTGCGTAAAGCTGATGTTTGAGTTGATCTGAATCATGAATACTTAATCCTGCAATGCCGATATTGATATATTGCTTATTCATGGTGTTCCTCGACTAATTTTATTCAAACCTGTAAAACATTTTGGGAATAAAAAACCCTCTTATTGGCATAAGAGGGTTAGGTGAAATTAAGCAAAATCTAAACTTTTTTCATAGGTTTTTAATTCGTGTCGAGCCATGGCTAGGTTTGCTTTGGCACGATCAAGTACTAAATATAAGAATATGGATTCATTATTTTCCAGTGGACGAATCAAGTGATACTGCTTTCCTAAGGTAATTAAAATATCGACAATGTGATCATCTAAATTGAGTGATTGAGCAACACGTCTTTTGGAGCGAACCACTTCAGTATTTCCAGCAGCTGCTAATTCTAAATCAATATCTCCACCGCCTTGTGTCGCCATAGCTAGGCCACTTTCACCGTCTACCAGTGCCGCTGCATAAAAACCGTCGATTGTTGTGAGTGATTCTAATGAAACTTTAGCCATTTTTATGCCCCTCTTTTAGGTTATACATGATTATTATTTGTAGATATTTAGGTAATTAAACTAGCGTTTTTAGCTACATAATTTAATTATAGGAAGCGTAAGTGGCTTTGCAATAAAATTAATTTTTTGTTTTAAAATGATAATATTTTCTAATTATAGTGTTTAGTTTTTGGATTAAAAAATGTGATTTAATTTGCTGTATATATTTTTTTATGTGTTTTCGGACTTCATTTATGATTTAAAATTTACCAAAAATTCAAATGTAATATTTTGTAAATGGTGTAACAAAACCCAATTTTTGCAGAATAAAGCTGACCGATTTACATAAAGAAAACAAAAAGTGATCTAAAGGCGTGTAATTTAGAATATTCGATTTAAAAAAACCTGCTTAAAAAGCAGGTCATTGATTTAGACAAATGAAGCCACTTAAGAAAAAATATTACAAGCTGCAGATGCCAAAATCCATAAAATCACCACTGCAACGATAGGCTCTACAATTTTTGACCAAGTTGGCACTTGTACTTCTGTTGTCACATCTTCTTGAGTATGTTGTTGATTAACCATTTGATTGAACTCCTTCATTGATGCTTCTAATGATATCTCTTCTTGCAGATTTGGTTTAGAACCAAGAAGCTCTGTTAGGTTGTTTGTTGACCAAACCCAATCATCCGCTTGACCAGAAAGGTGTTCAATTTGTCCATTGAGTAATTCTTGAATGCTTTGTGGTGAGTGTGAGCCGGTATCATGAAGTTGCTTTAATTCATTTAATTGTAAATGAAAAATTTCAGTTGTTAGGTGTTCAAGTTCAGAGCGCTCTAATATTGATGCATTCGATGGATTGGTGGTCAGATGGCGTGAAACTTCTTGAATATAGAGTTCATCAGGCTGAGTAATTTCTTGATAAACCTTTTGAGCATTATTGCGGAGCTGATGAATCAATTCACCTAAAGTTAATGCATTAATTTCACGTATATGTTGACGTTTTTCTTCACGATTTAAATGACTTAAAAGCGTAGGCTTTTGAGATTCTATTTGTTCGACAAAATATTGTACTAAATCAAAAGCCATTATTCGCTTCCTTATTCTTTAATCGAGCAACCTTAAACCTGGTTTTTTCTTCGGCTGCTCTTGTTGTTCTTGGTCGTTTGATTTTAAAGCATTTTGATCATTCTGAATACCTTCATATTCTTGAGGATCGAAGAACATGCCTTGACCATTTTCACGTGCATAGATACCTAGAACAGCAGAAAAGGGGATATAGAGGTTTTGCGAAACGCCACCAAAGCGTGCAGAGAAAGTAATCGTCTCATTACTCATATGTAGCGCATGCGTTGCATGAGGTGCGATATTCAGGACAATTTGGCCATCTTGGATATATTGAACTGGCACCATCGTACCATTCTGTGTCGCATCGACAAGTAGGTACGGTGTAAGTTGATTGTCACAAATCCATTCATAAAGTGCCCGTGTTAAGTATGGACGCGTTGGAGTGAGTTGTAGTTCTTGTTCAGACATAATGCTTACTCGAATATTAATGGGAAATTAATTTTTTGCTAAAAGCTCGCTATAGCGATTTTTTTCCTGCAATGTCATCGATTTGATAAATGCAGGACGGCTAAAGATGCGTTGGCAATAGAGAAATATAGGGCGGCATTGCTGTTTGGGAAGCTCAATCCCCATGGCTTTTAGGCGCAGAAATATAGGCGCGAGCATACAGTCTAACATGCTAAATTGTTCAGACATAAAATAAGGATAATGCTGAAACAAGGGGGTTAGTGAAATGAGTGTATCACGTAATTGTTTTTGTGCTTTTTGCTTGGCTTTTTCATCGAGGGTATCGGGATGGCGAAGCATAATATCGGCAAGTCTTAACCAATCTTGTTCGAAGCGCCATACATATTGACGTTGCTCTGCACGAGGCATGGGTGCATCTGCATACAGTTTATTTTGACGATATCGGTCATCCAGATATTCGGCAATAATACTGCTGTTATAGAGTTTTAGGCCATTTTCAATCATCATCGGAAGTTGATTGTAGGGATTTAAACTTGCAAGATCTTCGTCTTCATCATCAGCAATAATTAAATTATGTTTGATTTGCTTCTCTGCAAGTACATAGCGTATCCAGTGTGAGCGAAAGTCATCCGCATGACTGTAAAGCGTAATCCCTTGGAGAGGTGCATTTTCGACTGACATAATCCGAGACGATGAGAAATGAATAAGATAGGATACTAAAATTAGCCAGTAAAATCACGGAGACTTTAGCAATATCAATACAGCTACAGTGAAAATTACAGTTTTGTTTTATTTGATAGCTTTTCATGTCATTCATTTACCTGATTGTCACCGCATGATGACCATTGTACTTGTACAAAAATTATTATTTTTAGCTGCTGTTATTTTTATGGGCATTGGCTTTTATACGGCACTCGCTGGAGGTTATGCCTCTGATTATGGAGCAGAGGATGATAGCCCAGAACAAAAAAGCAAAATGACCATCTCTACAATTACACTAACATTGTCGGTTATATGCTTAATTGCGAGTTTGAGTCTCTTTGTTTATCGGATCGTTATTCTATTTGCATCATCTTCATAAAAAATTAAGACATAAAAAAACCTTGGCATAAGCCAAGGTTTTTTGTCCGATTCGGTAAACGAATTAACGTTTAGAGAATTGAGGACGTTTACGAGCTTTACGTAAACCAAGTTTCTTACGTTCAACTTCACGAGCATCACGAGTAACGAAACCAGCTTGACGAAGAGCAGGTTTAAGAGTTTCGTCAGAAGCGATCAATGCACGAGTAATACCGTGACGGATAGCGCCTGCTTGACCACCGATACCACCACCAGCAACAGTGATGTAAAGGTCATATTTCTCAGTAGCTTCTAAAAGCTCAAGTGGTTGGTTAACAACCATACGAGCAGTTTCACGACCGAAATATTGTTCTAAAGAACGGTTGTTGATTACGAGTTTACCAGTACCAGCTGATAGGAAAACACGTGCAGTTGCGGTCTTACGGCGACCTGTACCATAGTTAGTAGCCATGTGCTGTATCCCTTAGATGTCCAAAACTTGTGGCTGTTGAGCAGTATGTGGATGCTCAGTACCAGCGTACACTTTCATTTTCTTGATCATTGCATAACCAAGAGGACCTTTTGGCAACATGCCTTTTACAGCACGTTCGAAGATTTCTTCTGGTTTGTGAGCAACTAATTTTTCGAAATTAGTTTCACGAATACCACCAGGGAAACCAGTGTGGCGATAATATTTCTTATCAAGTGATTTTTTACCAGTCACTTGAACTTGCTCAGCATTGATAACAACGATGTAGTCACCAGTGTCAACGTGAGGAGTATAAGAAGTTTTGTGCTTACCGCGTAAACGACGAGCGATTTCAGTCGCAAGGCGACCTAAAGTTTTGCCAGAAGCATCAACAACGTACCAGTCGTGTTGAACTTCAGCTGGCTTAGCGCTGAGAGTTTTCATTAAACCACTACCTATTATAGTTGGTTTGGACTATGGAAGCTGTCCAAACAAAAGGAGACGCGATTCTATACGAATACGTGAAGAATCACAAATGAAAATATAAAATTTCAAGCGCTGTATTGTAGTATATTTCTTCAGCAATAAACAGCAGATAATCCAGAAATTATAAAAAAAGCGGATGAAAGTAAATCATGTCGAATTCTAATCTGTTAAAAAACACATCTGAACCCTCATTTTGGCGGCAATGGTTGCAATTAATGGGCTTATGTAGCGCCTTAGTTTTAAGCCCAACTTTTTTGTATTTGGTGTATTTGCACGGGGCGGATGGTGCGATCATCGTTTTGTTAATGATGCTCACTTTATTTTTCCTTAGTTATTTATTGGTTTATCTGTTGATTGGATTATTGCTTGTGGGCGGTATGTCTTTTTGGCTGATAACGAAGTACCCGCAACATGTGTCAGCCGTTCAGCGTGGCATTGTAATTCTTATTGCATTGATTTGGATCATTGGCATTTCAGGTTTTGCTTTCGATTTCATTCCATACAATGTCGCACAACGCGCTTATTTTTGAGTTTTAGTCCGATATTTTTAATCAATAAATTAGGTCTGTCATGTGCATCACACAGTATAATAATGCTATTGCACACACAGGATAGACCCATGCTGCCTTTATATATCACGAGCGGTGAACCCGCAGGTATCGGACCTGATATTTGTTTGAGCTTAGCCAATCGAATAGATGAAAGGCCACTTGTGGTTCTTATTGATAAAGATTTGCTGCTCAAGCGTGCTCAACAGTTAAAGCTCGAAGTTGAACTGATTGACTATGTTGGGCAGGAGGGTTCGGCAGCTCTAGGTCAGCTTTATGTGGAACATGTACCTGTGGCTAAATCTGTCATCGCCGGTCAGTTAGATGTGCACAATGCAGCCTATGTGTTGGAGCAATTACGGCGTTCTGCAGATTATGCGATGTCTGGCAAAAGTGTAGGTGTTGCAACTGCACCTGTGCAAAAGTCGATTATTAATGATGCCGGTATTCATTTCAGTGGACATACGGAGTTTTATCAAGAATTTGCAGGCGTTGATCGTGTCGTGATGATGCTTGCGACCAAAACGCTCCGTGTCGCATTGGCAACAACACATTTACCGCTCCGTGATGTTGCAGATGCCATTACTCAAGAACGTTTGCATCAAGTGATTGATATATTAATTCATGACTTAAAAACCAAATTTAAGAAAGATCACCCACATATTTTGGTGTGCGGTCTTAATCCGCATGCGGGTGAAGACGGCTATTTGGGCATGGAAGAGATTGAAGTGATTAATCCCGTGCTGGAAAGCTATCGTGCTCAGGGAATCAATATGAGCTTGAGTTTACCTGCGGATACCTTATTTACCCCTGAAAATTTAAAAGATGCAGATGCGGTTTTGGCGATGTATCACGATCAGGGCTTGCCTGTGTTAAAGTCGCAGGGCTTTGGCGAAGCCATCAATATCACTTTGGGCTTACCATTTATTCGGACTTCAGTGGATCACGGTACAGCACTGTCACTGGCTGGAACTGGTCTTGCTAAAAGTTCGAGTTTACAGGTGGCGGTTGATTTGGCTTTAGAATTAGCACGTGCGAAAAATAACGAAACTTAATAATAAAGGTTTGAATTTTACATGAATAATAGTAAAAAATTATCAAAAATAAAACAGGAAAATAACAAGATGCTTAGGGCAAAATCGATCATTCGCCCATTTTTTTGGATTGCGTTAGCGTTGATGCTGTCAGCATGCTCAACGCTCGCTACAGATCATCATTCTTGTGAATTAAAAGTATTATCGCTGCAAATTCCAAAACAGACGGAAGGATTTATACGTTTTGCATCACCGGCTGCCGTGGATGGCTTTAAACATAATCAGCAAAAATTTAATCAAGCGCTGACTGCGGTGCATAAAAAATATGCGAATCGTGGCGGTGCTGATAAAATGCTTCAAGATGGACAGGCAATCAATGCTAATATTGATCTGCTTGTACAGCATCAAAATAGCCTGAGTGCGCTATATGAATATCAACTTCTTGTAAGTGAAACCATTCCAAGTATTCAAGCTGAATATAACATTCTGGCTGATATGATGGCTAGAGCAAACAATTCAGCTATTCAAGCAATGATTGCCAAAAATCAAGTCTATATTGCGGGACGAATGTTGAGTTCTTTGCTGAAGTTAACTGATGTGAATTCTATTCATCCAGACGATTTAGATGACTTTTTAGCAGATTTTGAAACTTTCAATATTTATTTGAAGGCTCAACTGAATGGTAATCCCGAACTGGGTGTAGAGCGCGTAAACAATGCTGAAATGCGTGAAAGTTTGCTCTCCATTCAGGCTGAAACTGAAGAAATGATGAAATCTGAAACAATGGCTTTGTTGCAACAAAGAGAGCCATTGCTCAGTGTAATTAAAGCGGCTCGGGATAATGTGACCAAGTCCGAAGAAATTTTTGCTCGCTTGAGTGAATTTGAATCAAGTCAGTAATCGTTGTAATAAACCTATGCGGAGAATTTTATGTATCAAATTAATGCCCTAAACCCAAAAGATGAAGGGCATCACACGCGTAAGCGGTTTGGACAGAATTTCTTACATGATCAACGTGTTATTGCCAAAATTGTACGTTCGGTAAATCCGCGTACTGGTGACAATATTGTCGAAATTGGTCCCGGTCTTGCTGCGCTTACATCGCCTTTAATTGGTGAATGTGATGCTCTAACTGTGGTTGAGCTGGACCGTGACTTAGCTGCAGGTTTGCCGGGCCGTGTGCCGCATCCTGAGCGCTTAACCATTGTTGAAACCGACGCGCTGAAATATGACTTTACCGAGCTGTTTGCCGAAGGCCGTCCTCTGCGCGTGGTTGGCAACTTGCCGTATAACATCTCGACACCGCTGCTGTTTCATCTCTTGGAGTTTGGCGACAAAGTCAAAGACATGCACTTCATGTTGCAAAAAGAAGTCGTGGACCGTATTACCGCTTCACCGAATACTAAAGAATATGGTCGTTTATCGGTGATGATTCAATACTTCTGCAAACCGACGTTTTTATTTGAAGTTCCGCCGGGTTCGTTTAATCCGCCGCCAAAAGTCACCTCTGCGGTATTCCGTTTAGAGCCTTATGCCGTTAAACCGATTGTGGCGAAAGATGAAAAAGCGCTTGCGCGTTTGGTTTCACATGTCTTTACTCAGCGCCGCAAGACCTTGCGTAACAGCTTAAAAGGCATGTTGGTTGAAGATGGTTTTGAAAATGCAGGGGTTGATCCAATGGCGCGTCCTGAAACCCTAACACTTGCAGAATTTGTCGCATTAGCAGATCAAATGGTGGCTTAATAATTATGACTCGCAATATTCGCTATAACTATGTCATTGGTGATGTTCAAGGCTGTTTTGAAGCATTAAAAGCTTTACTGAAAGAGATCAAGTTTGATGCAGACCAAGATTTTATATGGTTTGCCGGTGATCTCGTCGCACGGGGTGAAAACTCGGTAGGCGCTTTGCGGTTCATCAAAAAATTAGTGGATAGTGAAGTTGCGGCGACGGTACTGGGCAATCATGATCTGACTTTGCTGGCATGCGCTCGTGGTATTAAGGATATCAATCCTAAAGACAATATCGATGATGTGATTCACGCTTTAGAAAGTGATGATTTGATCGATTGGTTGCGCAAGCAGCCGCTGTGTCTATTTCCGAATGAGCAAACCATTTTGACCCATGCAGGCATTCCTTTGAATTGGACTGCGCAGCAAACCGCAGACTTGGCAAAAGAGGTGGAAGCGGTGATTGGTCATGACGACTTTGATGTGGTTGATGCGTTTCTTCAAGTGATGTACGGTAAAGAGCCGAACCTATGGACGGATGATTTGTCTGGTCATGCGCGCTTACGCTGTATTACCAACTATTTGACCCGCATGCGCTTAACCGATGCAGAAGGCCGTTTAGAGTTTAGTTTTAAAGATTCACTCGATGACCCTATGCCGAAGGGTTTTAAGCCATGGTTTGAGTTTGAGTCACAAGCAGCTCAGACCCATCAAATTCTTTTTGGTCATTGGGCTGCTTTACAAGGAAAAAGCATTTCAGCAAAAATCCAAAATGTGGATGGCGGATGTGTCTGGGGCAATCAGTTGATGGCCTATCGTTTAGAAGATCAGCACATGTTTGCTGTCGATAATCCTGTAATGTAAGTATTTAAAAATAAAAAAGCCGCATTGATGCGGCTTTTTATTGGTGTGAGGATTAGTCTAAACGAATCCAAGTTTGGTTACGACCTAAGACTGAAACGCCAATACTTGCACGGATCGAAATACGTTTTCCTGTGCTGTTTAAGCGCACTTTAGCATCATAAACTTTGCCAGAAAGAGGGTCGATAATACGACCTTTTTCATAATTATTTGTATTATTAATTTGCTTTAAACCTTTAACAATTTCCATGCCGAGAATCGGTTGGTTGGTATAAGGTGCAGGGCACTTATTGCAGTTTTTTTGCGGTGTATAGCCCGGGCGTGGCGTAATTTTAATAATTTTACCGGTATAGGTATTATTGGATTCTTTGTGAATCGAAATAATCGCTTTGGCCGCTCCTGTTTTATCGTCAATTTGTTGCCACGTGCCAGCAATGTCATTTGCAAATGCACCATTCATCAATCCGAATGTGCAAAGGCTGAATAATATTTTTTTAAACATAATCGCTTTTCCCCTAGAAGCGTGATTTATGAGCACGTATGTTAGAAAGTTTACGAGAATAGTCAACTTTATTTTTAAAATAATTTGAATATCTTAGGCATAAAAAAACCGCCATGTTGGCGGTTTTTATAACACTGAGCTTATTCTTGGCGAATCCAAGTTTGACTACGACCGAGTGCTGAAACACCCATATAGCCACGCAGCGTGAGACGTTTTCCGCTGGCATTTAAGCGAACTTTTGTGTCGTAAATTTTGCCAGAAAGTGGGTCAATAATACGGCCTTTGTCGTAATTATTGGTCCCTTCAACATGTTTTAAACCAGTTAACACATCAAGGCCTAAAATCGGTTTGTTTTTATAAGGTGCAGGGCAGTTTACACAGGTGTCACGTGGCGTATAGCCCGGACGCGGCGTCACTTTGATGATTTTACCCACGAATGTTCCATTACTTTCTTTACGGATTTCAATAATGGCTTTTTGTGAACCTGTTTTATCATCAATTTGTTGCCAAGTCCCTGAAAGGTCTTGAGCAAAAGCTGAACCACTCATTACAGCAGCTAAGAATAAGAGGCTCACTTTTAATTTTTTCATCAGATATTCCCTGTAGGTGGTTCACCTATATCAAATCAATTTACTGAATAAATTTAAAATTTATTCAACGCGAATCCATGTCTGTGTACGACCAATCGCGGAAATCCCCAGATATCCACGTAAATGTAAGCGCTTACCATTGGCAGAAATTTTGCCTTTTAAGCTGTAAATTTTGCCTGCTAAAGGATCAATAATTTTTCCTTGAGAGTAGGTATTTTCACTTTCAAGTTTCAGCCCCTTAAATACATCCATCCCTAAAATAGGCTGGTTGGTATAAGGTGCAGGGCAATTCACACATTTTTCCTTTGGTGTATAACCCGGACGTGGCGTCACTTTCACAATTTTGCCGGTATAGGTGTCTTTGGCATCTTTTCGAATTTCGATCAGTGCTTTAGGCGAACCAGTTTTATCGTCAATTTGTTGCCAAGTCCCTGTAAGATCTTGAGCATAGAGTGCGGAGCTTGTAACTACAGCACCGAATAATACAGCCCATTTCAAACTTTTTTCGATCATATTAATAATCCTTTATCAATACACTTTGTGAGGGTTTATTGATCATACTAGGTAATATTTGAACTTAGAGCAACTACTCTAAGCGTAAATATTTACATTTTATTCGGGAAAGTTGACATGTTGCACAAAAGTGCCTTTACCAAAAATGTAACATCCACAGCACATCGTTCAATGTGTTGTGGTGTACCATTGAATTTATATTAAGTTTATTTTTTATACAAAACAATCATTTAAAAGTGATTGCTCAGTCACATATTTTGTAGATAGAGTATGAAAGTTGGCAACCAGATTGCTGTGAATACTGCATTTACCGCCATGCCAAATGCCGCATAGCGCCCAGCAATGCTGCCGCGCTGCCAAGCTTGAGCTGTGCCAATCGCATGTGCAGCAAGTCCTAAGGCGAGTCCTGATGCACGTTCATCATGAATATTTTTGAGTATGATGGGTGAAAATGCTGCGCCAATCACCCCTGATAAAATCACAATCAAAATCACCAAAGGAATCGGGGAATGCAGCAGCGTCGCAATGTTGATGGCAATTGGGGTGGTCACTGCCCGTGTAGCAAAAGCCATAATGGTTGGATCTGACAAATGCAGCAAATAAGCCAGCCCCATAGGGAGGGCAACCGCACTGATACTGGCAAAGACTAAAATCCCGCCCACGGCTTTTAATGGCAAGTCATCGTAGCGCATCGCTGCTAAAGGAATGGCCAAGGCCACTGTGACATAGCCGAGTAAGTTATTGAACAGTGGATTCACCTGTGCCATATAACTTTCATAGGAAATGCCAAAAAGATAGAGCATACCAATGACGAAAAACATCCCAATCACAATCACGGGGATTTGCGGTAATTTTTTATTAATGGGTTTTGCGACAAGATAGGCGATCAGGGTAATGATGAATCCAGAGATGATTGAAAGCATGTTGATTCTCCTTATAGCCATTTCTTAGACATTTTTGCGTAGACCCATAGCGGTATGAGGGTGCTGACAAAGAGAACAATCAAAAACATTGGAATTTCATCACCTAAATGCATCATCATCAGCAATGAGCCTGCACTAATGGGTAAGAAGGCAAAGGCACTTTCTTTCATGATTTTATTATTGGTATCGACCAAACTGGCTGGAATTTTGTTGAATTTTCTCCAAAATGAAAGCACGATCAAGAGGGCAATCAAACCGACTAGATTGCCTAATTCTGGGTGATTGAATTGCTTCATGACCCAGACCGCACCTTCACGGAAAATAATAATTAATGCAATAGTGCCTATCCAGGCTTTCCAGTCGATGCGCTTGATCCAGTCCATTTTTGTCTTTCGTTAAAATTATACTAATCAAGTTTTAACCGATTTAGTCTTTAATTTCAAATTCTTCAAGTGGACGTTGAAATTGTTGCGCACACGTTCCCAATATTTCTTCGATAGGTAAATGCGCCTGTTTAATCAGTTGTTCTAATTTATGTGGGGCGATGATGATATGCAAAATTAAGTTGCCTTGTTCATCATAACTTTCATTTTGGATTACATTGAGCGCATACAGCTGTGTTCTTAATTTGCCATAAGCCGGTTTTAGACGGACTTCAAAGCTTTGAATCTGTCCCATTAAGCATTCTTGAACCGCTTGGCGTAATAAGGGAAGACCTTTACCACTATGTGCTGAGACATAAACACGTTCCGGCTGATGTGGCTTGCCATAGATGATTTTAGGATCTTCGCAACTGACATCAATTTTGTTATAAACGCGAAGAATCGGAACATCGACACCAATTTCTTTCAGTACTTTTTCGACAGCCTCGATTTGTTCCATCATGTCCGGACTGCTGGAGTCAATGACATGTAACAATAAGGTCGCCTCCAACGTTTCTTCTAAGGTGGCTTTAAACGACTCGACCAGTGAGTGCGATAAATTACGCACAAAACCTACAGTATCTGCGAGAACTAAGTTGCCGATACCATCCCAATGTAGACGGCGTAAAGTTGGGTCAAGTGTCGCAAAAAGTTGGTCTGCTGCATAGACATCACTTTTTGCTAAATTATTAAATAAGGTCGATTTACCAGCATTGGTATAACCCACCAATGACACGGTTGGAACAGCAGCTTTTTGACGTGCCACACGACCTTGCATACGTGTTTGGCGGACTTTCTCAAGTTTCGCTTTGAGTTGTCCCATACGGAGCTTGAGTAGCCGACGGTCAGTTTCCAGCAGCGTTTCACCCGGTCCACGTAGGCCGATCCCACCTTTTTGGCTATCGAGATCGCCACGACTACGAATCAGCCGTGAAGCCATATGTTGTAATTGGGCCAATTCAACTTGCAACTTACCTTCATAGGTACGTGCGCGTTGGGCAAAAATATCTAAAATTAATTCTGTACGATCGACCACACGACAACGCATGATGCGTTCAAGATTACGTGCTTGGGCAGGGGTGAGAGCATGGTCAAAGATGACCAATTCGGCTTCATATTCTGCGACTACTTCTGCAATTTCTTCAGCTTTCCCTGAGCCGATAAATAATTTGGCATCAGGCTTAATACGCTGAGCATGCACATGTTGCAGAATATTGGCACCTGCAGATTGAGCAAGTAAGTGGAATTCTTCGGCATCAAGGTCTGCAAGCATTTGTACTGCCACACTGACTAAAATTACGCGTTCACCGCTCGCTTGATGTTGATTTAAATTTTCCACTCAGCACACACTCCTGTTTAAAGATTCATTTTAGGCGAAAATGCAGTGCGAGGGTTAATCTAAGTGAGGGATTAATGGCTAAGTTCTGTATGTAGTGCTATTCAATTAGAGAAAGCTTCGAAAGCTCAGCGCCAATAAGAAAAGCACACTCACATATATCAATGAAAAACAAGCAATGGCTTTTAACGCTTGCCATGAAGAAATAGGGGGATTGTCTGAATATGAATGATTCATAATTTTAACCTTTAAAACCGATATAAAAATAATATTTGATTTTTAAAAACGATTAAAATGGGAAAATATTATCTTCGACTTCGGTTTTTATGATCAATGCAAAAAAACTGTCTTCGGTATATGATGATGAAAATTTACGCCAAATTGTGGCACCGTGTCCTTTTAGTGAACCGTTTATGAATCAACCTCAAATCGTCAATACACCGCAAATTAATGTGTTTTCAAAAATTTATTTGTATTGTAAAAAAGTCGGTGCAGCAGCTGTTGCCGTGACGCAGGGTTTTTATTTGGTTTATCGTCATCAATTGTATAAAGACCCGAATAATCCGCAAAATACCCGCTATGTGCAGTATTTTTGTCGCAAGTTATGCAAAGTATTTAATCTTGAAGTCAAAGTGCATGGCGAAATTCCACGTCAACCAGCCCTTTGGGTAAGTAATCATATTTCATGGTTAGATGTGGCAGTTTTGGGTTCTGGCGCACGTGTTTTCTTTTTGGCGAAAGCTGAAATTGAAAAATGGCCAGTGCTGGGTAAATTGGCGAAAGGCGGTGGCACCTTATTTATTAAGCGTGGCTCTGGCGACTCGATTAAAATTAAAGAACAAATTACGGGCTTCTTAAAACAAGATACGCCGGTACTCTTTTTCCCAGAAGCCACCACTTCAGATGGCAGCAAAATTAAAAAAATTCATGGTCGTATTTTAGGTGCGGCAATTGAAGCCGAACGTCCAGTCCAAATTTGCTTAATTTGCTATGTGAATCAGGACGGTGAACTCGATAATATTGCGCCCTATGTCGGAGACATTAGCTTTGATCGACATGTCAAAAATGTCTTAGAAATGCCGAAAGTCACAGCGCATCTCATGACATTGCCCGCAATTGATTCGGCAGGTCATACTGTTGACAGTCTGACACAAGAAGTGCAGCAAAAAATGAATCAGGGATTAGCAGAGCTTCAAGCTAAAGTTCTTAAAGCGCCAGTTCCAGTTGAAGCTAAATAATTTAATGATACAGGCTGCAAGGGGATGCCTTTGCAGCATAATCCTTACATAAAGCCTTCGAGCGGCAACCAAGAGATAAATTTCACCCCTGCTTTTTGCCACCACTTGATTTTCGGTTCACGTGGATAAATACGCGTTTGACCATTTGACAGCTTAATTTTCCAATTGATCTGTTGGTCTGCATTGAGCACTAACTTATAGGCATATTTACTTAAATTTTCATCCATGGTGTAGTGGACGGCTTTGGCTAAGCGTGGGCTATTCAGTAATACCCCAATTTCAGTATTTAAATATGCTGAACGTGGATCAAAGTTAAATGAGCCGATAAAGACTTGTTTTTCATCAATTGCCATCAGTTTGGCATGCAGGCTTGAACGGCTTAAACCTTTTAGACTAACTTTAGATTTTTCCGCCAACTCTTTGGTATTGGTGTTGAGGTTTTCTGCATCAGGTCTAGAGAGAAACTCATAGAGTTGAACGTCGTGTTCCAAGAGGTCTTGACGATATTTGCTATAAAAAGCATGAACCAATGGTACGTCATTGGCCTGGAATGAGTTGGTCAAGACTCTGACTTTTACGCCATCTGCACGAAGGTTTTTTAGGCGTTCAGCCCCTTTTTTTTCTGGGACAAAGTAGGCTGAAACGATATCGACACTTTGTTCCGGTTTATCTAAACGGTTGAGGAGCTGAAAGTTAAGGTGCTCTTCTTTTTTGGCTTTAGATTTGATTTTGCTCGGGGAATCTTTGACTACTTCGGCTTTGACCCAGTCAAATTGGATTTTATTGTTGAGCCAGTCATCAAAGGCATGTGAACGGTTAGCTAAGTCCAAATAATTGACCACAGTGGCTTCTTGGTTATAGTCATCGAGTTGTTGTTTGAGACTGTCGAAGCGCAAACTATAGTGGCGTGGATTGACCAATTGACGTACTGGAAAGGCATAATCATCATTCCAATATTCGTCAAAAGAATGGATGATTTCATCGGATGCCGCACCGACCAGCATGACGTCAACATCGGAAAATTGATAATTATCACTGACGTTATAGTATTGGTTACTCATATTGCGACCACCAATCAATGCGATTTGATTGTCTGCAATAAAGCTTTTGTTGTGCATACGGCGGTTGATACGTTTTAGATCCAGCACCATATCGACAGGGCGGAAATGTCGGAAGCGGTATGGGTTATACAGTTTGACATCAATATTGGCATGCTGGTCGAGTGCCATATAAATGCCTTCCATTTTTTTTGCATTGTTGTCATCGACCAATAAACGAATTTTCACCCCACGATCTGCAGCTTTGATCATGGCATGTAGGGCCAAAGCACCAATTTTGTCGTTATCCCAAATATAGTATTGTAGATCTAAACTTTTTTCGGCCTTATTGATTAGCTCGATTCGAGCCGCTAAGGCTTCTAATGGGTCATACAGAACGTGGTAACCAGTTAAATTTGGATTTTGTTCACGTAGCGGCAGCACAATTTTCGCAAGGCTAGTATCGTCAGTGGGAGTATTAAAGGCATATTCCACAGGTTGAGTTTGCTGTTTAGGCAAGGTACTACATGCAGATAAAGTCAAAACAAGGCTACAACTCAGCAAAACCGCCTTAGTGTGGTTGTGTATGAAGGGCAAATTTTGCTGTTTCGGTGTAGCTGAGTTCATACTGTTAGACATACTAAAAAATTTGATTTGAGTATAAGTGTCAGCTGTGAAAAGATAAATATAGTGACCGAGTTTTCTCGTTAGGCAAATTGTAGAGCAAATGTATGTGGGAATTAGATTCCGTAGTGATGTATTTTTATATCGGGTTGGCTGTGCTGGGCGTTTGGGCAATTTCTCAAGCTTGGTTAAGTCAGTCGCGCACGGAAACGATTCATCCGTTTAAAGCTTTCGTACATTTGTTGGCATTCTATCTTTCGTATTTACTTATCCCTTTATTCTTCTTTAGCTTTTATGCAGGCTGGAGTGGCTATTATTCACTACATGAAGCGATTTTTGTCGGTGCTGTTACGGGGCTTTTGTGCTATGCCCGATTTATCGAGCCGCACATGATTCAGGTGAAAAAATGTCAATATCAATTGCATGAAACACGACAGTTATTAAAGCCTGTACGCATTGCCTTAATTGGTGATTTACATATTGGTTTATTTTCGGGTCATGAACGTCAGTTAAAAATGATCGTCGATAAAATCAATGCGCAAAATCCTGATTTGGTCGTGGTTGCAGGCGATTGGACTTACGAGCCAGAAAATAAGTTAGCTGAAGAGCTGGCCGTACTAAAAAAAATTATTGCTCCGATTTATTCGGTGAATGGTAATCATGATGAGCAATATCCCGGTCCGCCTATTCAAGCGCTGTTAAAACATGCATTAGAAAGTAACAATGTGGTGGATATCGAAGGGCAAGTGGTGGAGTTTAATGAGTTTCGTTTATTAGGCGTTGGGGACTTATGGGCTGGTAAAGCCGATATGCGCTATTTGCCAGAATTGCCACAGGATAAGCCTTGGATCATTTTGTCGCATAATCCAGATACCGTCGATATGGTGCCTAAACTGCCAGGACGACCATTGATGTTGTCGGGTCATACACATGGTGGACAAGTGGAATTGCCATGGTTGACCGATTATGTAATGAAAAAAGTGTCGATTTTAGGCCATAAAAAAGGGCTATATCAGCATGACAATGCAGATGTCTTTGTCACTGTTGGTACGGGCATGGTTGGGGTACCTTTCCGTTTTCTTGTACCACCGACCATTGATATTATCGAGTTGGTTTAATCAAAAACTACCGTTCATTATCGCTAAACGGTTTGGTGACTGTTCCTCTTGATGAAGAGCTACAAACCTTGTTTGGTTAATAAAATTGAATCGTGCCATTCATTTGCTGTTTGAAATTAAGTGAATGACCGTGTATTGGAACAGATGATGTGTATTGCTCAGTTGGATCTAAGCTGCATTCATGAATAAAATCGAAATGATGTCAACTATAGAGTAGCTAATCAGGTCATTGACTCAATTTGAGATATAAAAAAGCCAGCAATAGGTGCTGGCTTTTTTATTAAGTGCAGATTAAACCTGATTGTTCACATCATCATTTTTAGTTTCGCGAATCATTAAGAACGCGATCAATGAAAGGATTGATGCCGCAGTTAGGTAGTAACCTACTGCATATAAACCATAGCCAGTTGCAAGTTTAGTTGCGATCAATGGCGCGAAAGATGCACCAAAAATACCAGCCATGTTAAAGGTTAAAGCTGAACCTGTGTAACGTACAGACGTTGGGAAGATTTCAGACAATACCGTACCAATTGGACCATAGGTTAAACCCATGATCGCAAGACCGATACATAGGAATAAGAACACCATCGCAGTACTGCCAGACTCAAGCATGCTTGAGAAGACTAAGCCAAACAATGCTGATACAACACATACCGCAATCGAAGTCGTTTTACGACCAAATTTTTCAGCAAATACAGCAGAAAGTGGAATGAAGGCAGCAAAACAAAGTGTGGCAACCAGTTGAAGTTTTAAAAATTCTTCACGTGTGTAACCCAGCTGGGTTGTACCCCATTGTAAAGCGAATACTGTGGTTAAGTAGAACACAACGAATGTACAAATCGCAGCAATCGTACCGAGAATTAACATCCCCCAGTGCTTAGTGATCACTTCTTTGAACGGAATATTTACTTCTTTTTGCTTATCCAATACTTTTTGGAACGCTGGTGTTTCATGTAATTTTAAACGAATCCACAGACCGACAATAACCAATAGCGCACTTGCAATGAATGGAATACGCCAACCCCATTGCATAAACTCAGCTTCAGACATGAAGTGACCTAAGGTCAAGAATGAGCCTGTTGCAAGAATAAAGCCGATTGGCGCACCTAATTGAGGGAACATACCATACCAAGCACGTTTGCCTTCTGGCGCATTTTCAGTTGCAAGTAGCACGGCACCTGACCATTCACCACCTAAACCAAGACCTTGACCTAAGCGACAAAGTGCAAGCATGAGCGGAGCAGCGATACCAATTTGAGCATAGGTTGGAAGCAAGCCGATACATACTGTAGAAATCCCCATGGTGAGGAGAGCGGCAACTAATGTGGCTTTACGACCGATACGGTCACCTAAATGGCCAAAGAAGGTTGCACCAATCGGGCGAGCAATAAAGGCAATCGCAAACGTTGCTAGAGATTGAATCGTTGCGGTTGTTGGATCTGTACTTGCAGGGAAGAACAGATGCGGGAAGATAATTACAGCCGCAGTTGCATAGATGTAGAAATCGAAGAATTCGATTGTGGTACCTACAAGACTTGCTGTAAGTACGCGGAATTTTGAATTTGTTGGTTGCTGTTCAGTGGCAGCAGCACTTGAAGACGCCATGGTGGACCTTACACTTACTAAAAATAATTGAACTTAGTTTTAAAAGCGTAATCTTTTTAAAAAAGGCGTAATTTCTTAAAAAAATACGAAATACCAACTTACGGACTGCGGAATTAGGGTCACTAAAGAATGCAGTGTCAGTGGGTTATATCACGTAGAGATAAATCGACAGGAAATGTGATCCTGCACCTATCAATACAAAAATATGCCAGATAGCGTGTGTATATCTTACCTTTTTTAAGGCATAAAACAATGCACCGATTGTATAAGATAGCCCGCCAATGATCAGGTAGGTTAAAGCTTGATCAGATAAAAAGCGTTGCATATCATCCATTACCAGTACTGCAAGCCATCCCATCACCAAATAAGCAATCAACGAAATCTTTTGAAAACGATGAATGAAAATTAATTTGAATAGTGTTCCAATAGCGGCAATAACCCACAGTGCAATGAGTAAATAATGCGCTTTTGCGGTAGGCAGTGCGATTGCCAGAAACGGGGTATAAGTGCCTGCAATTAAATAATAGATTGCGGTATGGTCGAGTTTTTTGTACCAACCACGGCGCTCAGGAGATTCTGCGAAGTGATATAGACTCGACGCTGAAAACAATAACAGCATACTGAATGCATACACCCAAAGTGCAAGCCATTGTCCAGTTGGAAGATATGATCCTTTTAAAATCAGTAGGATACCTGCGATGGCCGACAACGCTGCACCGAAAGCATGGGTATAGAAATTCAGTCTTTCTTCAGCTTGGTCATAAGCTAAAAGATGGGGAGGATTCATAACGTATCTTTTATAATAATTTAAATATACACATGTATAGTAATTCAATTTTGCTTTTGGTGTAAGAAGATTTAAAATTGTTTTGCAAATTTATCTAGGTTTATATTATGTCATCATTGGCTTCTCCCTCTACGCAAGAGCAGCAATTTTTAGCGGCCTTTCAGCAAGCCATTGAAACACAGCGTTTTGATCGCATGATCTTGAGTCAGTATAAAGGTGAATTAGACCAATTAGAAAAAATGACCTTACGAGTCATTTCGCTGCAAGGTGAGTCATTTCTTAGCTGTTTATATCGTTATAAAACCCAAGACATCACCAAAAATTATCCAATTGCATCTGCGTATCAACAAGTCGAAAGTTTATTGAGCTGTTGTAAGCAAGCCAACCTGATGACCTTGGATGAAGAAATTCAGCTCAAAAAAAATAAAAAGAAAGCCATGCTAAGCATTAGCAAAAAGCAGCCTGCTTTAGGGAAAAATCCTACGGAGCAGCAAGGGCATGATCGAGCAAAACATCGCTATGTCGATCAAGACAGTTATTTCTTACAGCCACTCGGTATTACGGATGCCAAAGCACAAATTATTCCGAGCATGGCGCGTAAATGGAAACAAATTAATAAATTTGTAGAAATTTTTTCAGGCGCTTTAAGTCAGATTAAAGAGACTGATCAATCTCTACATGTTGTGGATTTTGGTTCAGGCAAGGGATATCTAACTTTTGCATTATATGATTATTTAGCAA
The DNA here is from genome assembly GCF_002018395.1 of Acinetobacter sp. ANC 5600. NCBI lineage: Bacteria > Pseudomonadati > Pseudomonadota > Gammaproteobacteria > Moraxellales > Moraxellaceae > Acinetobacter > Acinetobacter sp. ANC 5600. Next base: position 67,613 of record NZ_MVKW01000009.1, on the reverse strand, counting down.
AACACCAGCAAGTGCCTAAAGTGACTGGGGTTGAGCTGAATCCAAAAATGGTGGAATTTTGCCAAAGCGTTGCGCAGCAGTCGAAATTCAGCCAACTGGATTTTTTCCAAGGTGATGTTCGTACCTATGCGCCTGAGCGTTTAGATGTCATGATTGCGCTGCACGCCTGTGATGTGGCAACGGACTTTGCGATTCATACCGGCATTCGATTAAATGCGCAAATGATCATGTGTGCGCCATGTTGTCATAAAGAACTGCGTCCGCAATTAAAAGCGCCGCAAGTACTTGCGCCGATGTTGCAATTTGGCATTCATGCAGGTCAGCAAGCAGAAATGCTCACCGACACGATTCGTGCACTTTTATTGAAAGCATATGGTTATGAAACCAAAGTTTTCGAATTTGTGGCACTTGAACATACCAGTAAAAATAAAATGATCTTGGCAACCAAACGTGCAGACTATGTCGAACCTGATCAAGCGGTATTGGCGCAGATCCAAGCTTTAAAAGACATGTATGGCATTCAAAAGCATTCGTTAGAATTATTGTTGAATGATCAATGGGACCAGCAAGATATTGGCTGTAAATGCTAAAGGATGAAGGGATGCAGCAGTTAAATATTCAATTTGGTCCGTGGGAGCAACTGGCATCTGCAGCTCGGCCGATACGTGAACAGGTCTTTATTTTAGAACAGCAGATATCGCCCGAAGATGAATGGGATGCAGAAGATGCGATTTCACTGCATTTTATTGTTCATGATGGGATGAAAGCTATTGCAACTGCACGTTTGTTGAAAAATAACAGTATAGGTCGTGTTGCTGTTTTAAAGGCCTATCGCGGTCAGGGTATTGGTAAAATCTTGATGCAAGCCATTATCGAACAAGCGAAATTAGAGCAACGTGAATATTTAAAACTATCATCACAAGTGCATGCTATACCGTTTTATGCAGCTTTAGGTTTTGTTGTTGAAGGTGCTGAATATTTAGATTGTGGTATTCCGCATCAAGATATGTACATGGCTTTGGCTTAAATACGTAAAATTGGACATCTATATAAAAAAACGCTTAATATTTTAAGCGTTTTTTTATATAGATGAGGTCAAAGCTTAGTGACCATGATCATTCGATGCAGTAGGTTCAGGGCTCATGTCATCCATATGTGCATGTTGTTCTTCAGTCATCTGCATATCTGCTGCAGTCGGCGCAGAAGCTTCACGAGCTGCTTGATCAGCTTGCGCCTTTTTCAACGCTTCTTCTGACATCACAGGGGCATTTTTAAATGCATGCTGTTGAGTATTGTCTTTTTTCTGTTGGCTCGGCATATAGTCTGGTTCATTGGTCACAGCAAGCCAGAAAATACCCATGAATAGCGCACCTAAAATACAGAAGATAATCAGTGCTTTCCAGCCCCACGGTGATTTTTCAGGAGAAGTATGATCAGTCATAACAAGCTACTCAATCGGATAAAAAGAAATCAAAAAACTTGTTACTTTATAACATAAAACAGATGAGAGTTAGCGTAAAATCTAGATTTGTTTGCAAACACGCGAATGCGAAGGAAAATTAAAAGGAGCCGAAGCTCCTTTTTAATGTAATTTCACATCACAAAACGAATGCTGAAAATGAATAATTAAATCTGCTCAGCTTTCGCCACTTTGTCTTTCAGCAATTGCGGTGCTTTGAAGCGTTCGCCGTATTTTGCTTCTAGTGTATTGGCACGAAGTAACGCTTTTTCCAAACCATATTGATTTAAAAATTGAAGTGCACCACCTGTCCAAGGGGCAAAACCAATCCCGAAGATTGATCCGACATTACCATCTACTGTTGATTCAAGTACGCCTTCTTCTAGGCAGCGTAGCGTATCGAGCGACTGTACAAATAGGAAGCGGTCAATCATTTCCTGTTCAGAAATAGCATTATCTTTCTGCCATTTACTCAAGCCTTCCCAGAGGTGCTTTTTACCGCCTTCAGGATATTCATAAAAACCTGCGCCGGCAGCTTTACCTTTACGGCCAAACTCATGAATCATCGTTTGAATCACCTCATCCGCTCCTGAGCGAGGCAGGTCTTTGCCTTCGGTTTGTAGGGCTTTACGTGTTTCATTTGCAACATGCTCAGAGAGTGTTAAAGACACTTCATCTTGAATCGCCAATGGGCCTACAGGCATGCCAGCTTTTAGTGCAGCCATTTCAATGCGGGCAGGGTGTACGCCTTCAGACAGTAGACGTAAACCTTCTTGCACAAAGGTGCCAAAGACACGGCTGGTAAAGAAGCCACGGCTGTCATTGACTACAATTGGTGTTTTGCTAATTTGCTGTACATAGTCATAGGCTTTGGCTAAGGTTTCAGCCGATGTGTTTTTACCTTTAATAATTTCGACCAATTGCATTTTGTCGACAGGGCTAAAGAAATGCAGACCGATAAATTTTGCTTGATCTTGAGATGCATTGGCTAAGCCTGAAATTGGCAAGGTTGAGGTGTTGGATGCAAAAATACCGCCCTCTGCCAAATAGGTTTCTGTTTCTTGCGTCACTTTGGCTTTCAGTTCGACATTTTCAAACACAGCTTCAATGATCAAGTCACAGCCTTGTAGGTCGGCAGCATCTGCAGTGGCATGAATCAGGCCTAAAACATGATCACGTTTTTCTGCACTTAAACGGCCTTGAGATACTTTTTTATCTAGCAGTTTTTGGCTATAGGCTTTGCCTTTTTCAGCAGCTTCTACAGAGATATCCTTGAGTACAACCGCAATGCCTTTTGATGCTGTGGCATAAGCAATGCCTGCACCCATCATGCCTGCACCCAAAATGCCGACTTTGGTGGCTTGCCATTTCGCAACGTCTTTTGGACGGCTTGCACCAGACTTAATAGCGTTGAGACCATGCCAAAAGGTGCCGATCATATTTTTAGAAATTTGACCGGTTGCAAGGTAAGTAAAGTAACGTGATTCAATGGTGAGCGCCGTATCGACATCCACCTGAGCGCCTTCAACCGCAGCTGACATAATGGCTTCAGGCGCAGGGTAACAGCCCTTGGTTTTATCTCGCAGCATAGCGGGGGCAATGGCAAGCATTTGTGCCACCGCTGGAGTTGATGGCGAGCCACCCGGAATTTTATAGCCTTTTACATCATAGGGCTGTTGTGATTTTGGATTGGCTTTGACCCACGCAATGGCTTTGTCCATCAATTCTTCAAGGCTATCTGCAGTGTCTTGAATCAGCCCCAATGATTTGGCTTTTTCGACACCAATTTGTTTGCCTTCCATCAAGAGCGGAAATGCATTTTGCAGACCCAATAAACGTACCATACGAACAATACCGCCACCACCCGGCAGTAAACCTAAGGTTACTTCAGGTAAGCCAAATTTCGCTTTAGCATCATTAAGGGCGATTCGATAATGACAGCCAAGAGCTAACTCCCAGCCGCCGCCAAGCGCTGTGCCATTTAAAGCTGCGACAACTGGAATGCCGCGGGTTTCGATATAACGCAGTTTGGCTTTCATCTCTTCAATCATATTGAAGAATTCAGTTGCATGCTCAGGTGTAGCTTGAATCAGTTCGTCTAAATCACCGCCGGCAAAGAAGGTTTTTTTTGCGGAACGGAAAATAATCCCTGCAATATTTTCATCTGCTTGCAGTTTGTCTACCGTTTCAGCCAGTGCCGTGCGAAAGTCTGCATTCATGGTGTTGGCAGATTGGTTTGGAGAATCTAAAGTTAAAATGACGATATTGTCGGCATTTTTTTCAAATTGAATTGCGCTCATTTTTATTCTCCTTATACCAACTCAATAATCGTTGCGATGCCCATACCGCCACCCACGCAAAGTGTTGCTAAACCGCGTTTTTTACCTTGGCGTTCCAGTTCATCCATCAGGGTGCCTAAAATCATGGCGCCTGTTGCACCCAGCGGATGTCCTAATGCAATTGCACCGCCATTCACATTAACTTTGGTAGGATCAACTTTGAGTTCGGTAATAAAACGCATCACGACTGCTGCAAAAGCTTCGTTCACTTCAAATAGGTCAATATCATCAATGGTTAAGCCAGCTTTGGCTAAGGCTTTACGTGCAGCAGGTGCAGGGCCAGTCAGCATAATGGTCGGATCAGCACCTACCAATGCTGTTGCCAGCACTTTGGCGCGTGGTTTTAAACCTTGTTCTTTGACTGCTTTTTCAGAGGCAAGCAACACCACGGCAGCACCATCTACGATGCCCGATGAGTTGCCTGCATGGTGTACATGGTTGACCGCACCCACTTCAGGATATTTTTGTAAGGCGATGGCATCAAAGCCCATTTGACCCATCATGGCAAAACTTGGGTTGAGTTTGCCTAAGCCTTCTGCTGTGGTCGTTGGTTTAATAAATTCATCTTTGGCTAAAACAGTGACGCCTGCTTTGTCTTTAACCGGAATGACAGATTGGTCAAAATAACCCTTGGCTTGGGCTGCTGCGGCTTTTTGCTGAGAGTTGGCTGCAAAGGCATCCACATCTGCTCGGCTATAACCGTCAATGGTGGCAATTAAATCTGCCCCAATGCCTTGTGGTATAAAATCACAAGCCATATTGGTTTCAGGATCGAGCGCCCAAGGGCCGCCGTCACTGCCCATCGGCACACGAGACATCGACTCTACACCGCCTGCAACCACCAGATCTTCCCAGCCAGAACGCACCTTTTGTGCAGCCATATTTACGGCTTCCAAACCTGATGCACAAAAACGGTTGATTTGTACGCCTGCCACATCATTGTCCCAACCTGCTGCAATGGCTGCGGTTTTTGCAATGTCTGCACCTTGGTCACCAATGGGGGTCACGCAGCCCAGTACAATGTCGTCAACTGCAGCGGTGTCAAATTGATGTCGGTTTTGTAATTCGTTCAATAAACCGGTCAGTAGGCTAATCGGTTTAACGGCATGTAGTGAACCGTCTTTTTTTCCTTTGCCGCGCGGTGTGCGAATGGCATCAATGATGTAAGCCTCGCTCATAATCCTGTCCCTATGATCTATAAATTTTTATTGGTTTTTTGAGTGTACGGATTAATCAACCTAGTGCAATGATGAGAACGGGCGAGTCGTTTGATATTTTTGGTCAACGCTTGCTGCTGAATAAGATAAAAATCAACCTGCATATTGAAAGCGAGGATCGGTTAAGATCAGTTGCTATCGATTCAGTACATATTGAAGATCTGCTTATGCATAAAAATGTGAAGCGAGTGTTGAAAGGTCTGGCTTGGCTAGTACTAGTAGGCTGCTTAGGTTTTGTATGCATGATCGGTTTTTATGTTTTTATGATCTATGGCATTCATCCCTCAGATGAGGGGACGGGCGGTTTAGCCTGTGAGTATGATCGAAATGATCATGTGACCAAGGCAGAAATGTATCGGATACAGGATGGCAAACGCGTGATCACGCCCGTCGATCCATTGCTTTGTCAAAAACAACGTGCAGATTTTCCGAAATAAAAAAACCTGATCGAGATCAGGTTTTAGAGAATGCTATTTTTGAATATTGCTTAGTGATAACCATGTAATTGGCGATATAGGCCTGGTGTTACACCGGTCCACTTTTTAAATGCACGGTGGAAAGTACTGGTTTCACTAAAACCGACTTGCTGTGCAACATCTTCAAGCGTTAAGTCTGGATTAAGCAATAAGTGAATTGCAGCATCACGACGTAAGGCATCTTTCACACCTTGGTAGCTCTTACCTTCAGCGGCTAAACGACGACGTAGTGTTTGCGGCGATAGATACAGCATTGAAGCAACATCGTTCAAGGTTGGCATTTCTTCGCCAATTTGACTCTTCAGCACATCACGGATACGAGATGTTAATGAATTGGTATTTTTAAATTTAACCAATAACTGTGCAGGAGCCGCTTTTAAGAATTCTTCAAGCGTTTCTTCGTTTTGACGAATGGGTAAATCTAAATAATCCGCTGCAAATGTAATTTCAGTTCGTGGTGTATCAAACTGCATGACAGGTGCAAAAAACAAGGCATCATATTCGTCAGCATGTTCAGGACGTTCATAACCGAAGTGAACACGCTCTAAAGGCAGACGACGTTCAATCAACCAAGAAGCGAGACCATGCCAAATCATCAGCATACTTTCTGTAATGAAATGGTCTGGGTCCATAGATTTTGGAATTTGAGGAACTAAACGTGCTTCGTGCTTATCACGTTCTAGTGTCACCGACCATTCATCACCAAACAGTTTGTAGAACTGCGAAGACAATTCGAGTGCATCACCGAGGGTTTTTGCATGAATAATCAATTGGCACATAATGGCAAAAGTACCCAAGCGGCGCGGTTGAATATCAAAACCGACATGTTCGTCTTGGGTCACCATCCACAACATTTTAATAAAACGTGTGTATTGTTCAGGTGAAATACGCGCTTTGGGTTGGCGTAGAAGTTCAGCCTCAATGCCAACATGAGACAATAAAGTTTCGACATCCATGCCGAGACGTTTCACACCTGTTAAGGCTGCGTTGACGAAATGGATACTGATCGTATCACGACTCATGTTTAATCCTTCAGTCTCTTTAATGTTCACAAATGTTTGACCTAAATGACGCTAAAAAAAGAAATCATGGCAATTTACAACAGCGGTTTTGCCATTTTTACATGGTAAATTGCCGAAACTATCAAGGTAAATGGCTGAACATGACATTGTTTTAATCATTTTATATTTCTACCATGGATAAAAAATCTACACAATTAGAGAAAAATATCCATGGAAGCTGCTTTAAAAGGATTGAAAGTACTCGACTTTTCGACATTACTCCCAGGGCCATTTGCGACCTTGTATTTGGCTGACATGGGTGCGGAAGTTGTGCATATTGAGTCACCGACGCGTCCCGATCTAGTTCGTTTGATGCCACCTTATGCCAATGGGCAAGCCACAGCGCATAGTTATTTAAATCGCAATAAACAATCCATCGCATTAGATTTAAAAGATCCGAAAAGTATTGAATTGATCAAAGCCAAAATTTCAGATTTTGATATTGTGGTAGAACAATTTCGTCCAGGTGTCATGCAACGCTTGGGTTTGGATTATGCAGTTTTGGCCGAAATTAATCCGCGACTTATTTATTGCTCGATTACGGGTTATGGTCAAACCGGACATTACAAAGACCGTGCAGGGCATGACATCAATTACTTGGCTTTATCGGGCATTTCAGGTCATAGCGGACGCCAAGACAGTGGCCCGCCACCGATGGGGATTCAAATCGCCGATGTGGCAGGCGGATCAATGCATGCAATTACTGGCATCTTAGCTGCGGTGATTGAGCGTTACCGTAGCGGTTTAGGACAATATATTGATATTTCCATGACCGATTGTGCCGTCGCATTGAACAATATGGCTGCAGCTGGCGTATTGGCTGCCAATGCGGTAACCGCGGCAGAGACGGCACATCTGAATGGCGGAAGTTTCTATGACTATTATCGAACCCAAGATGGTCGTTATCTGTCTATAGGTGGTTTGGAGCCACAGTTTTTACATGGATTGGCGCAAATTCTCGATTTACCCGCTTTAGCGACGCAAGGCATGTCATTTGATTCACAAGATCAGACTGAAATTAAGCATGCAATTGCCCGAAAAATACTAACCAAAACATGGGCTGAGTGGAAAAAGATTTTTGCCTCTCAAGATGTCTGTGTGGAACCAGTTTTAAGTTTGGACGAAGCTCTAAATTCACAATTGGCCCAAGAGCGGCATTGGTGTGTTGAAGTTCCGCTACAAGAAGGCGACACAATGACACAAACTCAACTGGCATGTCCGATTAAATTTTCTAGATCAGCATTGATTTATACCCATGTGGGTAAAACTTTAGGTGCGGATAATTGGTTATGAATGGTATAAAAAAAGGTGATAAGTTAAACAATAAAACCTTTAAAATCTCTTAATTAGATAAATATCTGTGTAAATATTGGGAGTTGTTAACAAAAAAATAAATAAATTATACAAATGTGAGAGTATTATATGAACTATTAACACAATTGGTATATAGGTCTCCAAATGAAAATAGCTGTGAGTAAACTTGGATCTTTATATCTTAGCCTCGGAATAATGCTTGCGGGTTCAGCAACCCAAGCGGCAACTACTGCAGATGCTTTCAGTTCTGAAAGCCCATGGATGCTCGGTGATTGGAACGGTCAACGAACAGCTCTCCAACAGAAAGGTTACGATTTTAGTTTTAGTTATGGTGGCGAATTAGCCACTTTGTTAGATGCAAAGCATGCTTCTGGTCATGGCACTGAATATGCGGACCAATTCGCGATCGGGGCACATCTCGATTTAGAAAAAATTGCGGGTTGGAAAGATACCGAAGCGCAAATCAATATCACTGAACGTAATGGTCGTTCATTGTCTCAAACTTCAGATGCATTAAATGGTCATTTAAGTGCAACACAAGAAGTGTGGGGTCGTGGTCAAACTTGGCGTTTGACTGATTTTTGGATCAAGAAAAAATTCTTAGACCAAAAATTAGATATTAAAGTCGGTCGTTTCGGTGAAGGTGAAGATTTCAACAGCTTTGACTGTGACTTTCAAAACTTAGCACTTTGTGGCTCACAAGTGGGTAACTGGGTCGGTGACCAATGGTACAACTGGCCAGTCAGCCAATGGGCTGCTCGCGTGAAATATAACATTCAGCCTGAACTCTACGCACAAGTCGGGGTTTATGAATACAACCCTGAAAATCTAAAACGTGGTAAAGGTTGGAACTTGAGTACCGATGGTTCTAAAGGTGCGATTATTCCTGCTGAAGTGGTGTGGACTCCAAAAGTGGGGACACAAAAGCTTCCGGGTGAATACCGTGCAGGTTACTACTACAGTACCGCTGATGCCGATGTCATTGATAGCCCAGTAAATGAAAAAGATCACCATCAAGGCGGTTGGATTGTGGCGAAACAACAACTGACAGCACACAAAGACGATGCTTCACGTGGCTTAAGCGGTTTTGTGAATGTCACCGTGCATGACTCAGACACCAATAATGTGAGTGATATGCAAAACATTGGCTTGGTCTACAAAGGTGCATTCGATGCACGTCCTCAGGATGAAATTGCGATTGGTTTAGGTCGTATCAGCATTAATGATGATGTGAATGATGCCAATATTGCCAATAACAGCGTCGATGCACGCGGCCTACAAAGTGAAGAGTATGACGCAGAGATTTACTACGGTATTCATGCGGCAAACTGGCTGACTATTCGTCCTAATATTCAATATATCCGTCACGTCGGTGCTTACAAAAATGGTGAGAATGCGTGGGTCGGCGGTATCAAATTTCAAACAGCATTTTAATTGATGTTCAATTAGAGTTCTTATAAAAGCAATTCGGTAATTCTGAGAAAAATTACGATATTTCCCCTTGAATTGTTTTTGTAACAACTTCTCTTTGCGACATAAAAACGGTGGTGTGTTGAATGTGTTTCACGCACCAAATACAACATTCGACAATAGAGGTGGTCAACATGAGCAACCCATCTACTGGGACTGGGATGCGAACATTTACCGTCGTTGTGATGGCAATTTTCGCCTTGGTTCTATTGATTGGTGGTATCTGGCTGGCAGTCCTTGGCGGTTCTTGGTACTACATTATCGCCGGCCTGTTAATGCTGGCTTCAGCAATATACTTAAGAAAAATTCAAAACAGTTCTTTATACATTTATGCAGCGTTGATGCTGGGTACAGTGATTTGGGGACTTTGGGAGGCAGGTTCTGACTTTTGGGCGCTTGCACCGCGTTTTGATATTTTAGGCTTATTGGGCCTTTGGTTACTGATTCCTGCCGTGACACGCGGTATGGAAAATGGCAAAACTGCGAAAATTACATTATCAGGCACACTGGTGATTGCGATTATCGTGATGATCTATTCAATTTTTAATGATCCGCAAGAAATTCACGGTGAAATTAAAAATGCACAACCTCAAACAGCCAAAGCGATTGAGGGTATTGCTCCTGAAGATTGGCCTGCCTATGGTCGTACACAAGGTGGTGTACGTTATTCTCCACTCACCCAAATCAATAGCGACAACGTTAAAGATTTAGAAGTAGCATGGACTTTCCGTACAGGTGAGTTACCAACAGAAAATGACTCAGGTGAAACCACAAACCAAGTCACTCCGATTAAAGTCGGCAATGACATGTTTATGTGTACAACTCACCAACGTTTAATTGCACTTGATCCTGCGACAGGTAAACAAAAATGGGCATTCGATCCAAAACTTAAAGCGGACAATACCTATCAACATTTAACATGTCGTGGTGTGTCTTATTTTGACGCAGCAAATACCACTCAGTTTGCAAAAAGCTTAGAGAACAAACGCTCGACTTCAACTGAATGTCCGCGCAAAGTGATCTTGCCTGTAAATGATGGTCGTTTGGTTGCAGTCAATGCTGACACAGGTAAAGCATGTAGTGATTTTGGTCATAACGGCAAAGTCGATCTACAAAAAGATATGCCTTATCCGTATCCGGGTGGTTATATCCCAACTTCACCTCCAGTGGTTACTGGCACAACCATTGTGATTGGCGGTTCAACTACCGATAACTTCTCGACTAAAGAGCCATCTGGTGTCATCCGTGGTTATGATGTCAATACCGGTGAATTATTGTGGATCTTTGATACAGGGGCGGAAGATCCAAATGCCATGCCAGGCGAAGGTCAAAAATACTCTGTAGCCTCACCGAATGCATGGGCACCTTTAGCATATGACGAAAAACTTGACATCGTTTATGTGCCAACAGGTGTAGGCACACCAGACATTTTTGGTGGTCACCGTACGCCATTAGATGAACGCTATGCAAACTCAATGTTGGCATTAAATGCATCAACAGGTAAATTAATTTGGAATTTCCAAACCACGCATCATGATTTGTGGGATATGGATGTACCATCACAACCTTCATTGGCAGATATCAAAGATAAATCGGGTAATACTGTTCCTGCGATCTATGTCTTAACCAAAACAGGTAATGCATTCGTCCTTGACCGTCGTACCGGTAAAGCGATTGTGCCAATCACCGAAAAAGCAGTTCCACAAACTGTAAAACGTGGTCCACAAACTAAAGGTGAGCATTATTCTGCAACTCAACCATTCTCTGATTTTGATTTAGCACCAAAAGATAAATTGACTGATAAACAAATGTGGGGTGCCACTATGTTTGACCAGTTGATGTGTCGTGTGTATTTCAAATCATTAAACTACGACGGTATTTATACACCACCTTCTGAAAATGGCACATTGGTATTCCCAGGTAACCTTGGGGTATTTGAATGGGGTGGTATGTCGGTGAACCAAGACCGTCAAGTTGCTGTGATGAACCCAATTGGCTTGCCATTTGTGACTAAGTTGATTCCTACAGATCCAAACCGTGAGCAAACTGCGAAAGGTGCGGGTACTGAACAAGGCGTGCAACCGATGTATGGCGTACCTTATGGGGTGGAAATCAAAGCATTCTTGTCACCACTTGGCTTACCTTGTAAACAACCTTCATGGGGCTTTACTGCAGGTGTAGATTTAAATACACATGAAGTGGTCTGGAAAAAACGTATAGGTACAATTCGTGATAGTTTACCGAAATTGTTCCAATTACCTGCTGTGAAAATTGGTGTACCGGGTCTTGGTGGATCAATCTCGACTGCTGGTAATGTCATGTTTGTAGGCGCAACACAAGATAACTATATCCGTGCAATCAATGTAACGAATGGTGATACTTTGTGGGAAGGTCGTCTACCCGCAGGTGGTCAAGCGACTCCAATGACTTATGAAGCAAATGGTAAACAATATGTTGTGATCATGGCTGGTGGTCATGGTTCATTTGGTACAAAACTTGGTGATTACCTTGTTGCGTATGCTTTACCAGATAAAAAATAAGTGATTTTACATCGCTAAATAAAAAGCCCTATTTATCGGGCTTTTTATTGGCTTAAATTCTTTATGTAAATTTATGCTAAGTAATGGAGAAATAATTCAATATATTAATAAATAAAAAGTAAATGACCGGAATCCGCTATATCAGTGAAATTGCGACAGTCTTATCAATAAAATCGCTATTAAATATGTAAAAAACGCATTTTCTTGATAGATAAAATCTCGTTATGCTGTGCATTGTTATAATAGAAATTACTAGCTGTACGCCATGTATTTATATACTGATTTTGACCAGCAACTGGTTAATGAACGTGTTGCACAGTTCCGTGATCAAACGGAACGTTATTTAGCAGGTAAATTGACGGAAGATGAATACCGTCCACTGCGTCTTCAAAACGGCCTTTATGTACAGCGTTATGCACCGATGCTACGTATTGCAGTACCTTATGGCCTGATGAATTCTAAACAATTACGTAAAATTGCGTCATTGGCTCAGGACTATGACCGTGGTTATGCGCACGTATCTACTCGTCAAAACATTCAGTTTAACTGGCCTGCACTAGAAAATGTGCCTGATATGTTACAAGAGCTCGCATCTGTTCAAATGCATGCGATTCAAACTTCGGGTAACTGTATTCGTAACACAACTACTGACCAATATGCAGGTGTGGTTGCGGGTGAAATTGCTGACCCACGCCCAACGTGTGAATTGATTCGTCAATGGTCAACTTTCCACCCAGAATTCGCTTTCTTGCCACGTAAGTTCAAGATTGCAGTTTCAGCACTGGAAGAAACTGATCGTGCGGCAACGTCTTTCCATGATATCGGTGTGTATATCGTGAAAAATGAAGCAGGCGAGATTGGCTATAAAATCAAAGTTGGTGGTGGTTTAGGCCGTACACCAGTGATTGGTAGCTTTATTCGTGACTTCTTGCCACGTGAAGATTTGATTGCTTATTTAGAAGCGGTACTTCGTGTATACAACTTACACGGTCGTCGTGATAACAAATATAAAGCGCGTATCAAAATTTTGGTGAAAGCATTAACACCAGAAGTATTTGCAGAGAAAGTTGAAGCTGAATTTGCACATACCATCAAAACGTTAAAAATCGATGCTGATACCTTGGCGAAAATGGATGAGAACTTCACACCATTTGATTACCAAGATTATGCGGATGAAGATTTCGCAGAGCAATTTGCCGCAGAGCCGAAATTTAAACAATGGTTCAACATCAACACCAATGCACATAAAGTCAAAGGTTACCGCATCGTTACGATTTCTTTGAAACGTGCGGGTATTGCACCGGGCGATATGACTGTTGAAGAAATGAACCTGATTGCTGACTTGGCTGACAAATATACCTTTGGTGAGTTCCGTACCACACATGAGCAAAACATTGCGCTTGTGGATGTACCGCAAAAAGATTTGTTTGATCTATGGAAAATCCTTGATCAACACAATCTTGCACGTGCGCATATTGGGTTCTTAACCGATATCATTTGCTGCCCAGGTGGTGATTTCTGTTCATTAGCAAATGCGAAATCGATTCCAATTTCTGAAGCCATTACACGTCGTTTTGATGACTTAGATACCATTTACAATTTAGGTAAATTGGATCTGAACATCTCTGGTTGTATGAATGCGTGTGGTCACCACCATGTCGGTAATATCGGTATTTTAGGTGTAGATAAAAAGGGTGCTGAGTTCTATCAAATCACTTTGGGTGGTAATGCCGACCATGATGCATCAATTGGTGACATCTTAGGCCCATCATTTGCAGCCGAAGTTGTACCAGACATCATTGAAGAAATCTTAAATACTTATCTAGACCTTCGTGCAGAAGGCGAAGAGTTTATTGATACTTACCGCCGTGTTGGCATCCAACCATTTAAGGAGCGTGCATATGCTTAATACAGCACTACAAGTCCTCTCTAAAGATGGCTCGATTGCAGACAATACTTACCAAGTCATTGGTGAAGATGGTGTGTTGCCACAAGGTGACGTGGTTTTAACAGTTGAGCAGTTAGATCAACTTGCGAATGTGTCTGGTAAAAAAGCACTTTTCGTAACGGTGGATGCTTCACCTGAAACCAATGAATTCCCGCTTGACCAGTTAGATGCTATTTTCATCGAATTTGCCGGTTTTAACGATGGTCGAGGTTACTCATTTGCTGCATTGTTACGTCGCCAAGGTTTTCAAGGCGAGCTACGTGCAACAGGTGATGTATTCAAAGATGTGTTGAACTACATGAAGCGTTCAGGTTTCGATACTTTTGTGGTGAAAGAAGGTAAAGATATTGCTGAAGCTGCTGCTGGCTTAGATGATTTTACCAATCCATATCAAGCTTCAACTGCAGTGCCGCAAGCGCATTATCAAACAGGTGCTTAAGTGCCATGATTGATTAAAAAAGCCTCCGTTCGGAGGCTTTTTTATTGATCGAAATACTTTTAATGAGTGATTATTCATTTTTAAGCTGGCAATTGACCATCCATTTAATGCCAAACTGATCGGTAAATGCGCCATACAGCGCGTCCCAGAAGGTCTTTTCGAGAGGCATTTCTATAGAGCCTCCTTTGGACAATGCATCAAACAATCGTTTGGCTTCAGCTTGTTCACTGCTTTCTAAATTAATCGAAATATAATGATTGCTGCCTACGGTAAAGGTTTGGTTGGTTTGTGCACAAAATTGTTCGTTGACATCTGAGGCCATCAGCACGGTAAATTCATTGATTGGTAGGGAAATATGCATAATCTTTTGCCGATCTGCATCGGATAGTGAAATGCCTTCCTCGGCAGGCATATCGCCATAACGCATCACATTGAGGAATTCTCCACCAAATACAGAACGATAAAAATTAAAGGCTGCTTCGGTATTGCCTTGAAAATTCAAGTAGTGATTGAGCTGCATAAAGGTCATCCATTTTTATTATGTCGACATTTATTTTAAGAGCCTTGGCTGAGCTGTATGTGAACAATTTATGTCTAAAATGTAAGCATAAAAAATCCCTCTTACAGAGGGATTTTCAGTCTCCCTCCTTTATTAAAGGAGGGGTTAGGGGAGGATTAAAGAATATTCCCTCTAAATCGCCCTTTGTGAAGGGAGTCAGCAGAGGATTAAAGCAATTCAATCGCCACAGCAGTCGCTTCACCACCGCCAATACACAGCGCTGCAATACCACGTTTACCGCCTGTACGTTTTAATGCATGGATCAGCGTTAAGATAATGCGTGAACCTGTAGAACCAACAGGATGTCCAAGCGCACAAGCACCCCCGTTGATATTTACTTTTTCAGCATCTAATTTAAATTCATCAATAGGGCACATCGTGACCATGGCAAAAGCTTCATTAATTTCCCATAAATCGACATCAGCAACATTCCAACCCGATTTATCTAGAACTTTTTGAATTGCGCCTACAGGTGCAATAGTAAATTCTGAAGGATGCTGTGAATTTGATGCATAAGCCACAATTTTCGCTAGTGGATTTAAGCCCTTTGCTGATGCTTGTTCTGCTGATGTTAATACTAAAGCAGACGCACCATCAGAAATAGAACTGGCATTGGCAGCGGTAATTGTTCCATCTTTAGCAAAAGCAGGGCGCAGTGTTGGAATTTTTTCGATATTGGCGTTAAAAGGCTGTTCATCTTTATCGATAATCACATCGCCTTTACGACTTGAAACAGTGACAGGCACGATTTCGTCAGCAAAATAACCCTCAGTAATTGCAGTTTGAGCACGTTTAAGCGAGCGAATGGCGAAGTCATCCATTTGTTCACGTGTATAGCCTTTTGTGTTTGCCATATCCTGCGCAAAAGAACCCATGAGTCGGCCCGTTTCTGCATCTTCTAAACCATCTAAGAACATATGATCTTTAACGTCACCGTGGCCCATACGGTAGCCAGCTCGTGCTTTGGTCAAAACATAAGGGGCATTGGTCATAGACTCCATACCACCTGCAACTACGACTTGAGCTGATCCTGCCTTGATCATATCTGCCGCTTGCATAACAGCTTTCATACCTGAACCACACAGCTTATTGATGGTTACGGCACCAGTTGAATCTGGAAGACCAGCCTGACGCATCGCTTGACGGGCAGGACCTTGTTTCAGGCCAGCCGGAAGCACACAACCCATAATGACTTCTTCAACATCTATCGGTTGTAAACCCGCGCGTTCGATGGCTGCTTTAATCGTAACTGCGCCTAATTCTGGTGCAGTGACAGCGGCTAAACTCCCTTGAAAACCACCCATTGCAGTACGGGCTCCATTCACGATGACGATATCAGTCATTACATATCTCCATTTTCTTATACATTAATTTTTGAATACGTCAGCAGTATAAGTAAAATTGAACAGGAATAAAGCAAATTTAGAAGGCTGCTATGGACTCGCCGGTTCTCAAATTAGCAACTGGCTGGGTTTTCAAATCGTAAATGTCCCATTCGACTTAAGACTGCTCGGATCGGTTGAAGCGTTGATTTTGAACAGTAGTAGAAACTACCATTTGAACCATTGGGTAAACCGGAGCTGGCCTGAAAGGTTAGGCTCGGAATGTGTAAAGTCCCACGCCAAGACAGATCGCCATATTTTAAGTTGAGTTTGTCTTGTCGTAATATTTTTTCATTTGCATCGACTTGACGGTTTTTATTACTGTCAATAAATATGATCAGTCCACTGTTCCAGTTGTTAGGTTGGCAAAGTTTAAAGTCAAGACTAGGACAAATCACAATATTGGAGTGATAAATTGTGGCCTGAGCCCGTGCGAATGCATTGTGATTTTGAATAGTCGATTTGATGTTATTCGCTTCTCGCTGCGCCATTAAATTGTTGAAATGTGGTAAAGCTATCGTCACGATAATGACCATAATCGCGATTGAGACCAAAAGTTCAAATAGAGTAAAGCCGGTTTCTTTGTTGTAAGGCATTGATTTAATCCAAAATTTAATATTGTTTTTATATGTTTAATGTTATATGTGTTTTTAATGGCGATATTAATTTTGAGTATAGAATTTTATTACTCAATTTTAGATAAAGCTGTTAAAATGAAAATAGCAAGTGACAATAGGCGATTCACTGCTCAAAATTGAGTAAAAATTTACCGAATTACAACGGAAATTGTAAGTAATTTTGTCAATAATTTACTTGATTAGATTAATCAAGCACTTGGAAAAAGAAAAAAGTGTTTGTATGATTCAGCGTGAATAGCTTAAAAAAAAAACTGGGGTATAAGAAAGCCTATCTCAGGATAGCCAATTTTTCGGCTTGAGCTTGAACAACAATTGTTATCTCTGGAGGATAAATCCATGAAAATGAGTCGTATTGCATTAGCAATGCTCGTAGCTGCTCCTTTAGCAGCTGCAAACGCAGGCGTAACTGTTACTCCATTAATGCTTGGTTACACTTTCCAAGATTCTGAACACAACAACAGCCGTGGCAACCTTACTGAAGGTCCAGAGCTACAAGACGACTTGTTTGTTGGTGCAGCACTTGGTGTTGAATTAACTCCATGGTTAGGTTTCGAAGCTGAATACAACCAAGTTAAAGGCGATGTGGATACTGATTGGGGTGAGTACAAACAAACTCAAATCAACGGTAACTTCTATGCTACTTCTGATTTGATCACTAAAAACTATGACAGCAAAGTTAAGCCATATGTATTGTTAGGTGCTGGTCACTACAAATACAAATTTGACGAAGCTGCTGCTCGTGGTTTAGGTGCTGACCGTGGTACTACTGAAGAAGGTACTTTGGGTAATGCTGGTCTAGGTGCTTTCTGGCGCTTAAACGATGCTTTATCTCTACGTACTGAAGCTCGTGCTACTTACAACATCGATGAAGATTTCTGGAACTACACAGCTTTAGCTGGTCTTAACGTAGTTCTTGGCGGTCACTTGAAACCTGCTGCTCCTGTAGTTGAAGTTGCTCCTGTAACTCCAGTTGCTCCAGTTGCTCCAGCTCCTCAAGAGTTGACTGAAGATCTTAACATGGAACTTCGTGTGTTCTTTGATACAAACAAATCAAACATCAAAGATCAATACAAACCTGAAATCGCTAAAGTAGCTGAAAAATTAGGCGAATACCCTAATGCTACAGCTAAAATCGAAGGTCACACAGACAACACTGGTCCACGTGCTCTAAACGAACGTTTATCACTAGCTCGTGCTAACTCTGTTAAATCTTCACTTGTTAACGAATACAACGTTGACCCAGCTCGTTTATCTACTCAAGGTTTCGCGTGGGATCAACCGATCGCTGACAACAACACTAAAGAAGGCCGTGCTATGAACCGTCGCGTATTCGCTACGATTTCTGGTAGCCGTACTGTAGTGGCTCAACCTGGTCAAGCTCAATAATTTGAGTTTAACTTCGGTTATAAAAAAGCGGCTCTTTTGAGTCGCTTTTTTTTTGTTAAAAAATTAAAAAAGAGACTTAAATTTGGCTAAAAGGCACTAACTAAAATGCCTTATTAACTTTTGAATAATCGTAGGATGTAAATGGATACATCTATTCATGTAGCAATTAAGTATGTAAAAATTCAAATTATTTGTATATTAATTAATCATTTGTTTGCCTGAGAACTTTAATTTAACATGCACAGTTTGTGTTTTTATTTTTTATAAAATTAATAATAAACAATTATTTACATTTGTCTTATCTACAATTTATAAAAAATGAATATTTATATTTTTCATTAAAAAAATATTATCATCGAGATTCATGATGCAGTTAAGAATTATTCTAAATATAATAATGATTATTATTCAAATAAATTAAGCGTTCAACAATGATCAATTTTCCAAAAACTCATTTAGTCCGTACGATTTCAATCGCGATCTTAGGGGTGGGCACATCTGCAGTAGTAAATGCAGCAGAGCGAACCGTGCTTGAAACAATTGAAATTGAGGTACCTGCAGAAAAGCAACTTGCAAATGGTAAGTTGAAAGCGCAGACAGAACTTGGTGCTTTGGGAAATAAAAAAATTGTCGATACGCCATTTAGCGTTGCTGCATATAGTGAAAAGTTAATTGAAGAACAGCAGGCTACGACTGTTGGTGAAGTATTAAAAAATGATGCGAGTATCCGTATTACAACCAACCAAGGTCATTTAAACGAAAACTTTAATATTCGTGGCTTTGACATCAATCACGATGACATTGCACTCAATGGTATGTACGGTATGGCGCCTTATGGACGCGTACCGACTGAATTTCTAGATTCGGTAACGGTTTTAAAAGGCCCGAATGCCTTGGTTGCAGGTATGTCGCCTGCTGGCGGGGTCGGTGGTGTGGTCATCGCTAAAACTAAGCGTGCAGATAAAGAAAAAACTCAAGTTTCAGCTTCAATGGAAGAAGGTGGTTTTTACCAATCAGGTTTTGACGTTTCGCGACGTTTTGGTGCTGAAAAAGAATTTGGTCTACGTGTGAATGGTGCTTATGGTCAAGGTGAGCACATTATTGAAGGCATGGAAGATAAACATGCATCAGGTGCAATTGCTGCAGACTATACAACGGATAAGTTAAAACTTAATTTTGATGCCTATGCGGTACGTGATGATCGTAATGGTGGTTCACCTGCGATGGTAGGGTTCATTTCATGTGAAGGAATTACTAATCCCAAAAAATGCACTAAGCCTTTACGATTAATGGACGCTCCTGAAGGGGATACTAATTATTTCTCTAATTTAGAAGGTCACACCAATACACAATTTGCGGGGTTATCAGGAGAATATAAATTTAATGATACGTTGCAATTTAATGCTGGTGTTGGTCAAGTCGAGAAAAAATATCGTGGTCATATCTTTGGTACACGCTTTATTGTAAATGATAGTAATACTGGCGATGCAACTTCTCAATATTACCGTGTAGGTATGAATGAGAAGAACACAACTGCGAATTTTGGAGTAGTTAGTAATTTCAGTACCGCTGCAATAAAACATACTTTGGGTTTACGCGCAGACTATTTGGAACGCAAAACGAGCCAGCATAGCGGGCAAGGTGCAACACCAGTAGAGTATCCGACTAATATTTATGATCCTAGCTCTAATGAAATGATGCCTGAAGGTAAGCCACTTATGGCTTCATTATTGGATAATAAATATATTAGTTATACTCTTACTGATCAGCTTTCCCTGTTAGATGATAAATTGCAGCTGATTGTCGGTGCACGCTATCAGGATATCGATACCAAGAATTTACAAAGAAAGACTGGCTATCAAGATGATAAAATTTCGCCTAGCTTAGGTGTTGTGGTTAAACCTTTTGGTGAGAATCTTTCTATTTATGCAAACTATGTAGAGGGACTTTCTGAAGGGGTAACGGTGAATAACGTTGCAGATGCTAACAATAATGTTACTTTCGCGCCATTTCAAACTAAGCAATATGAATTGGGTGCAAAATATCAAGCAGGTTCTTGGTTGAATACATTTGCCCTTTATCAAATTGAAAAACCATCGACCATGGTATCTTCATATTCTGATGGTCAACCCAATAGTACAATCAATCAAATTACCACAGATGATGCAGAAACACGTTCACGTGGCGTGGAATGGGCATTTTCAGGAGAGATTTATACAGGTCTAAATCTGATGGGTAGTTTGGCTTATATCGATGCTGAATATACCAAAGCAGCGGTGAAAAAGGGTGTAACTAATCAAGGTAATTCGATATATGGTATTCCTGACTTTACCGCAACGCTTGGCTTAGATTATGCAGTACCTTATGTAGATGGATTAAATGTGAATGCGCGTGCAAATTATGTGAGTGAACAATATTTAAATGAAACTAATAGTCTTAAACTACCAGACTATACAATCTTAGATTTAGGTGCGCGTTATAAAACCAATTTGGGTGGTGTAAATACTACATTCTTAGCCAATATTGCTAACGTGACTGATGAGAAATATTGGGAAGGTACATTCAACTCAGGTTATGCCTTAGTGGGTGGTCCACGTACCTATAAAGTCGGCGTGACTTTTGATTTCTAAGTTAGTTTAATTTTTTTAATATAAAAAGCCACCTATTTAAGGTGGCTTTTTTGTTGATGAGTTATTCACGGAATATATTGCTTCACCACACCGTCATCGAGGAGTTGTTGGAAATGCTCAACCACACTGTTTTGAATATTGCGGTATTCGATCCCTAATTCTTTCTTGCTCTTATCTGCATTAAAGTAAATTGGGTAGCCCATATTGAGTTCAACAAATTTACGTGGGAAGCCAGCAAGAGGGCCAAATGCCTTAAAGGCAAACTTCGGTAAGGTATTGCGCGGAAATGGAAATTTATTCCCAAAATGTGCGCGTAATAATTTGCCCATGTCTAATAGGCTTAGTGTGCCGCCACTAATAATATAACGTCCGCTCGCTGCGGGATTGAGAGCGGCTTGTACGTGCGCATCGGCAACATCGCGAACATCGACAATTCCATTCCACATTGGTGGAACACCGGCCAAAGTCATACCATTGGCAAACTGTTGTAGTACTTCAACGCTTCCTGACTGTGTTGACGCTGTTAAAGATGGCCCCATGACCAGTGCTGGATTAATACAGACCAGATCCCAACGGTTTTGTGCTTTTTGCATTTCCCACGCTTTGCGCTCAGCCATCACTTTTGAATATGGATAAGGCTGATGAGTTTCTGAACTGGAGGTATTCCAATGCGATTCATCAAATTCATTATGCTCGGTCTGTAGAATATCAATGGCATCACCATAGGTTGATGCGATACTTGAAGTCACGACAACACGTTTTACTGACTCAGTTTTATTGACACTGCTGAGCACATTTTCAGTACCTAAAATGGCCGGCTCAATAATATCTTTTATTGCGTCTTTATAGTTGGTCACTACAAAAGGGGATGCCATGTGGATCACAATGTCACAACCTTGCATGGCTGAATCAAATGCACCCTCATCCAATAAATTGGCTTGAAACAGTTTTAAAGTGCCAGTTGTATCAGCTGCAATTTTTTCGAGGTGTGCAAAACCTGATGTTTTATTCAGATCACGAACTGTGGCATGTACTGTATGACCTAATTCGAGTAAATTTTTAATGACCCAACTGGCAATATAGCCTGTGGCGCCTGTGACGAGTATCTGTCTTGTTGTCTTGCTATTCATATTCTTCAACTTTAATAGACGCATTTTTTTATCATATTGAGAATATTTAGTTTTGTCTTTGATTGATTTGAAAAAATATATGTTGATGATTGGGTTTAATGCGCACTAAATTCAGCAGAGAATGCATGTGAATGCTGAAAAAGTACTTTTTTATTGATCTTAAAATATGCGAATATGGGATGAATGTTGGATAGATGTATATTCTTATGAGTATGGACGCAAAATCTCACAGAAAAATGGACAAAGAGTCATATCTAACTTGTGCGCTTTAATTTAAAGCCTAGATCTTAGGTCTTGGTTTTTTATTTCGTATAACCTCTATGATGTTAAATAGGCTTCAAAAGCCACCCATGAATGACATTAATCTGATGCTGTATAGCATCTATTAAATGAGGTGAATTTTCGATTGTCCATGTTTCATCGCACCAGTCACAAGCGTCATAGAGGTCACCTATCCATTCGGGATAGTAAGCTATGTTATTTTCAAGTCCTCTTGGTGCATCAAGGAACCCTTTTTCTAAATTACTAAAAATTTTACATAGCTTAAGAGGGCTTAAATTACCATTTTTATAGTCAGCTAAAACACCTAAAAAGAATTTAGCTGCCAATATTTCGGCTTCTAAACAATTGGATGAAAATTCAGAATCTTTTATCTGTATTACACTGAGTAATAGTGGTTCATAATTAGGATATAGTTCAAGTAATTCAGCAGGAGTATTTTCATTGTTATCAATATATTCAATTAATTTTTTTCTCCTTTCTGAGTAAGAATATTCTCCATAATAAAGTTCTATATATAACGCTTTTAATGTCATTGATTATTCCAACTGATTCTTGATTTTCTCTAAAATTAGCATAATACACGTGATGCGAAGTTGAAAAAATTGATACTATAGACTTAATTTTTATATATTTTTTAAATTTAAAGCCTAGATCTTCGGTCTAGGCTTCTTCATTTTGTATAACAGCCATTATGTTAAATAGTTTATTTCTATTAGCTTCTGTAAAGCTCAATAGTAAATTAAGCTAGTTTCTTAATGTGACAGAACCTTATTATTTGCAGGAATGTATTTGAGATTTTGGTAAGTAGATCAGAAATTATGGAACAAAGAACAAAACGTAAGAGAATTAAAGAAGGTGATGTGATTGCAATTAATTTGGGGAATCTAAGCTATGGCTATGGCATAGTTTTAAAATCTCCATTGGCAGGGTTCTACAATTTACAGACGAAAAATTTAGAGTTGAATGTTAATTTCATAACATCACATTCGATTTTGTTTAAAGTACCTGTCATGAATTACGCATTTAAATCCGAGAAATGGCATATTATTGGGAATGTAGAATTAAATGACGATTTAAAACAGAAGGTTTACTTCTTTAAGCAAGATATGTTTGATCATTCAATTTCTATTTATTATGAAGATGGAACTGAAGGTATCGATATTCCAGCAACATATGAAGAAGTAAAAGATTTGGAACGTGCTGCTGTATGGGATCCTGAACATGTAGAAGATCGTTTAAGAGATCATTTTAATGGTGTTCCGAATGAGTGGGTTAAACAATTACGCCCTAAACCCTCTGCATCTTAAAATTAACATAATACACCTTATACGAAATTCTATTTTTTATTTCATATAAATCACTATCTTATACTTATATAAAAAGCCCAATCATCAACGATGGGGCTTTTTGTTGATTCTTCATGTTTCACGGTTTTGTTTAATGATATAGCAAACAAAAATGTCCAGATTAAATATGAATAGTTATCCAAGTCGTTATTCATTCTGAAGATAGACAAATAACAGGATTGGGGCGTCATTGATGGTCAAATTCACGTACAATATTGACTAATTTGTAGGTATAGATCCTGCCTTATCAGTTGATTCTGTTCTCCCGTTGAATATTGGCATACACATGGCGCAAGCAAAGAAATCTTTTCCGCAGCAAAAATCGGAATTACATGCACGAAATCTGCATCGCAGTCGTTACGATTTTCCTCAACTCATCAAGAGTTGTCCGGAACTTGCACCTTTTGTCAGCCCAAATAAATATAATGATTTATCGGTAGATTTTTCTGATCCACACGCTGTGAAAATGCTCAATAAAGCATTGCTTAAGCATTTTTATGGCATTCAATATTGGGATATTCCCAAAGATTTTCTTTGCCCGCCTATTCCGGGCAGGGCTGACTATATTCACTATTTGGCTGACTTGTTAAGTGCCAACAACAAAGGGCAGATTCCAACAGGACACACCGTTCAAGTCTTAGATATTGGGGTTGGTGCGAACTGTATTTATCCGATTATTGGTCATCGCAGCTATGGCTGGAAATTTGTAGGCTCAGACATACATGCTGCATCGGTTAAAAGTGCTCAATTTATTGTGGAGGCCAATCCGAATCTGCGTAAAGGCATTCAGATTCGATTGCAAAAAAAAGCGAGCAATATTTTTAATGGTGTGATTAAACCTTCAGATCGTTTTGATTTGACCATGTGTAATCCACCATTTCATGCCTCGCAAGATGAAGCCAACGCGACAGCAACGCAAAAATTAAGAAAACTGGGCAAGCCAGTTGATCGGAGCAAGGTGGTATTAAACTTTGGCGGTCAAAAGAACGAACTCTGGTGTGATGGCGGCGAAGAGCGATTTGTCTGCCAAATGGTACAAGAGAGCATCCAGTTTGCTGAACAATGTCTTTGGTTTAGTACGCTGGTTTCCAAGAAAACAACATTGCCAGTGCTTTTAAAGGCCTTAGCGAAGAGCGGTGCAGTGGATGTGAAAACCATTAAAATGACGCAGGGACAAAAAGAAAGCCGTTTTGTCGCTTGGACTTTTTTAGATTTAAGGCAACAGCAAGCGTGGAAGAAAGCACGTTGGACTTCAGCTTAAGTCCGTCTTCGTTGGAGATTTTCGCCTTGTCTTTGACAGCAATGCATAGGGCATCAGTATAAAGTTTCCTATAGCGATAAGCACAGTGTGTTGAATCAATCTGGAGATATTTTTGCTAAACAAGACGTATTGTTAATTGTTACAAAAAACAGCATCCAGCGATTTTTGATTATTTCGTGTTCTAAATGCCTTGAATATTCTGCAAGGGCTTCTTTTATATGTGAAAAATGCGCGGAATTGAACTGCAAATGCGTATGTTTATCATTTAAATTATATAAAAATCATAAGCTTACAAAAATTATATTTTGCATTCATTTTGAAACTTGTCCATAATATTTGAAAAGGGTATGGAGTGAAGAAAATGCGTGGCAATCCAGAAGTCGTAGACTACTTAAATATGCTGATCGGTGGCGAACTGGCTGCTCGTGATCAATACTTAATTCATTCCCGTATGTATGAAGATTGGGGCTTAAGTAAAATCTTTGAACGTATCGATCATGAAAGCCAAGAAGAAGGCTCACATGCAGATGCATTGATTCGTCGCGTATTGTTCCTTGAAGGAACGCCGAATATGAATCGTGATGATATTGAAGTCGGTACAGACGTTGTGACTTGTTTAAAAGCGGATTTGGCGCTTGAATATCATGTTCGTGAGAAACTTGCTCAAGGCGTAAAATTGTGTGAAGAAAAGGGTGACTATGTGACCCGTGATATGCTCCGTCAACAAATGTCAGATACTGAAGAAGATCATACCTACTGGCTTGAAAAGCAAATGCGTTTGATCGAACTCATTGGTCTTCCAAACTATATTCAGTCTCAAATGTAATTTAAAAAATATCAAAATAAACCCAGCTTCTGCTGGGTTTTTTATTAAGTCATGAAAACTATTGTTGTAGTTTTTTGATATCTGCCAAAACTTGCGCCGCATGTGTCTGTGTATTCACACTACTGTAGTGATACACAATAATGCCTTTCGGATCAATCAGAAAGGTTTCACGTTTGGCAACTTTCAAAATCCCTAAGTTTCGTACAATACCTAACTGTGTCGCCAGTTTATGTTGTTGATCGGCAAGAATTGGAAAGGGAAGTCCGAGTGATTTAGAGAATTTTTGATGTGATGCAACATCATCTAAGCTTGCGCCCAAAACAACAGCATTACTTTTTAAAAATTGTGGATATAGGGTTTTAAATTGATTGGCTTCTTCTGTACAACCGGGTGAGTTGTCTTTAGGGTAAAAGTACAGAACGAGCCATTTCCCTTGATATTGCTTCAGTTCGTGCCATTTTTCATTTTGATCTTGCAATTTAAAGTTGGGTGCGGGTGTGCCTACCCATTGTTTTTGTTTGTTTTGATTGGTGCTGAGTATGGATGTTTCAGCAACTGTGATTTGGGTAGTTGCTATTAAAGCACATGTCATGAAACAGATTTTTAACAATGAAGAAACTTTCATAGAGCATCAGTTTATATTGTTCTTTATCTGATCTTAGCAAATTTTAAAGCGCTGTAGGCTAGCTGATTTTATATTTATTGAAGTCGATTTCGAATGTCTTTTGGCAAACCGGTTGATGTGCTGAAATGCCACTATCAAACGTGCTCTGAACTTTTATACTATTTGGAATCGTTTAATTTTAGAGTTTGCATTGAAACAACAGATTTTACTTATTACTGGTTGGGGCGGCGGTCGTAAATTACTTGCTCCTTTACAGAAGGCATTGATCGCTCAAGGTTATCAGGTCGAATTATGGAATATTTTTGATGCCTTAAATCTAGCAGTGCTGGAACAGAAAGTTGAATTGGCGCAGCAATTTGATGTGATTATTGGCTGGTCCCTTGGTGGTCAATTGGCGACGATTTTGGTAGATGAAATTCAAAAAAAATATCAACAACAGAAAGTGCTGATCACATTAGGCTCAAATCCAAGTTTTGTGGCTCATGAACAGTGGCCCGCTGCGATGGATCAAGCGAGTTTTCAAAGCTTCAAACAATCTTTCGAGCAGGATGCTATTTCTACCTTAAAGAAGTTTGGTTATATGGTTTGTCAGGGTACTGATAGCACTAAGCAAGATTTCATCACCTTGCAAAGTTTGATTCAAGCGCAAAATTTAGATGTGCTTCGAGCAGGATTGAACTGTTTGGGGAAGCTTAATAATGTCAGTATCTTGAAAAATTACACTGGTCATCAATACCATTTGTTTGCTAAGCAAGATTATTTAGTTAGTTACAAAGTTGAACGCTTACTGCGTAATTTAGCTGTAAAGTTTTTGGAGACTGAATTTGTTTCTGGCTCACATGGCTTTCCATTGTTTCAATCTGAAGTCATAAGTTGCAAAATCTGCCAATATTTAAAGAAAATAGAACAAATCTCTGAATAGCTGGGCTTTATGGCAATTTATTTTTCCTTGCCGTGGGTTTAACATCTTGCCACATTGATGTTTAAGCCTGATACATGGAGTGAGGGATGGCCAATTTAACCGATCTACAATTTGATCAGCAGCATATTTGGCATCCCTATACATCGATGACTCAGCCCCTTCCAACGTTTAAAGTGAAACGTGCGCAAGGGGTGATGATTGAGCTTGAAGATGGTCGTCAATTGATTGATGGTATGTCTTCATGGTGGTGTGCGATTCATGGTTATAACCATCCTGAGCTAAATCAAGCTGTGACCGATCAACTGCAACAGATGTCTCATATCATGTTTGGTGGATTGACACATGATCCCGCGATTCAACTGGCTAAATTACTGTTAAAAATCACCCCGCCCAGTTTAGATAAAATCTTCTTTGCTGATTCAGGTTCGGTTGCTGTCGAAGTAGCCTTGAAAATGGCAGTGCAGTATTGGACGTCTTTGCATCAACCGAATAAAACCAATTTTATCACACCACGTTCTGGCTATCATGGCGACACTTGGAATGCGATGTCTGTGTGTGATCCTGTGACAGGGATGCATCAGATTTTTGGTTCAAGTTTGCCTAATCGTATTTTTGTACCTGCTCCGCAAACGGCGTTTGACGATGCATGGAATCCTGATGACATCACAGCTCTTGAGCAAACTTTGGCTCAGCATCATGCCAGCATCGCTGGGTTGATTTTGGAGCCGATTGTACAAGGTGCTGGCGGCATGCGTTTTTATCATCCTGAATATTTGCGCCAAGCTAAATTACTCTGCGAAAAATACAATATCTTGCTGATCTTCGATGAGATCGCGACAGGTTTCGGGCGTACAGGAAAACTCTTTGCTTGGGAATGGGCCGCAGTTGAGCCAGATATTATGTGCATTGGTAAAGGACTGACAGGCGGTTATATGACCTTGTCTGCAACTCTAACCACGCAGAAAGTTGCGAATACGATCAGCCAAGGCGAAGCTGGTGTGTTTATGCATGGCCCAACCTTTATGGCAAATCCGTTGGCATGTGCTGTGGCTGTAAAAAGTACCGAACTGCTACTTTCTCAAGATTGGCAAGCCAATATTCGACGTATCGAAGCTCAATTGAAGTTTCATTTACTAGCACTTTCATCGCTTGAACATGTCAAAGATGTGCGAATACTTGGTGCTATTGGTGTTGTGGAATTGACCTTTAATGTTGATATGAAAACCTTGCAACAGGAATTTGTGCGACACGGAATTTGGGTGCGCCCTTTTGGTAAACTGGTGTATGTGATGCCGCCGTACATTATTTCTGAGCAGCAGTTGGCTGTGTTGTTGCAGCAATTGCAAGAAGTGGTGCAAGGACTGGGGGAGAAAGCAGCATGAGTATGCTTGATCACTATGCAGAACAGTTGGATGAATTAAAAACTCAAGGTAACTTTCGTCAGTTTCGCTCCAATATTCAGACTGATCGCTGGATTGAAATAGATCAGCAGCGCATGCTGAATTTATCGTCGAATGACTATTTGGGACTGGCTGCAAATACACAGCTACGTGAGCAATTTTTTGATGAAACACCGAATAGTCAATGCTGGATGAGTTCATCCTCATCGCGTTTATTGACAGGAAACTTTTCTGAATATGAACAACTTGAATCAACATTAAGTGATGCCTTTCATGGTCGATCTGCACTGTTATTTAACAGCGGCTATCATATGAATATCGGGATTTTACCTGCACTGGCAGACAGTAAAACCTTGATATTGGCGGATAAGTTAATTCATGCCAGTTTGATTGATGGCATCCGATTATCGACTGCGAAATATGTACGTTATCGCCATAATGATTTGGCGCATCTTTCTCAGCTTTTATGCAAATATCATGAAGATGAGGCTTTTGAGCGGATCATTGTGGTGACTGAATCGATTTTCAGTATGGATGGTGATGAAACCGATTTGGCTGAACTGGTACGGATCAAAAAACAATTTCCCAAAGTGATGTTGTATGTCGATGAGGCACATGCGATCGGTGTGCGCGGTGAGCGTGGTTTAGGCTGTGCTGAACAATATCAGACGATTGATGATATTGATCTTTTAGTCGGGACATTTGGTAAAGCACTGGCTTCAATAGGGGGGTATCTCATCTGTCATGCGATTATTCGTGACTATTTGATTAACTCGATGCGACCGTTGATTTTTAGCACCGCACAGCCCCCGATCTGTATGGCGTGGACAGATTTTATTTTCAAGAACGTTTTAAATTTAAAAGCAGAGCGTCACCATTTACAGCAAATCAGTCAAAATTTGCAACAAGCGGTGCAAGCCAAAGGTTTTGATTGTCCATCTACATCACATATTGTGCCGGTCATTATTGGCGAGTCGAATAAAACTGTTGCCAAGGCTCAAGCTTTGCAAGCGGCAGGTTTTTATATCATGCCTGTACGTCCACCCACTGTGCCGCAGCATAGTTCGCGCTTACGCATTTCACTCACTGCTCAGATTACACAAACTGATTTGGATCAGTTGACTCAATTGTTGTGAGTGACCTGTGAATAATTTTGAGATTGATAAATCCCAAGTGGCGTTGCGCTTTGCTCAGGCAGGGCACAGCTATGCTGAACATGCCGTTGTACAAAAAGAGATTGCTCAACATTTATTTGAGTTGATGCAGCAGTATTGTCCAAAGTTGCAAAATCACCCCGTAGAAACCGTTTTTGAAATTGGATGTGGCTCGGGGAATTTAAGCCATTTAATGCTGGAAAATATGCAAATCAATCATTTGGTTTTAAATGATCTGTATGCAGAAATTCAACAGCATTTTCCCTCAAGTCCACAGATTCAGTACTGGCTAGGAGATATCGAACAACTAGAATTTCCACAGCATATCGACTTGATCGCATCCAGTTCGGCTTTGCAATGGGTAGGGAACTTTGCAGGCATTGTCGAAAAAGCCTTTCAAAGTTTAAATCCAGAGTCATATTTTTGTTTTTCGACCTTTGGGCAGCAGAATTTACAGGAAATAAAAGCTTTGACTGGGCAGGGTTTGGATTACCTCGATGTTGATATGCTTCAAGTCATATTAAGTCAAAAAGGTTTTGAAATTCTGCATCTTTCAGAGCAGACAACGGCATTATATTTTGATCATCCAAAGCAGGTTTTGCAGCATTTAAAAGCGACAGGTGTGACTGCGACAGCCTCACATTTTCGTTGGACGAAACAATCGCTCTTTGATTTTTATTCAGCATATCAACAGTTTTCTTTGCGTGATGAGACTGGACAGATGCGTTATGCACTGACCTATCATCCGATTTTTTGTATTGCACGGAGAATGCCATGACAGGGCAAGTTTATTTCATTAGTGGGATCGATACAGGCATCGGTAAAACATATACCACGGGCTATTTGGCTAAAATATGGAATGAACAAGGGGCGCAAACGATCACGCAAAAGTTGATCCAAACAGGCAATGTCGATATTTCTGAGGATATAGAACAACATCGTCAAATTATGGGTACGGGGTTGTTGGTCGAAGATGAAACCAAACTCACGATGCCTGAAATATTTAGTTATCCTGCGTCGCCACATCTTGCTACCAAAATTGATGGACGTGACATTGATTTTGCTAAAATCGAATACGCTACAAAACGTTTAACTGAAAAATATGACAACGTTTTACTCGAAGGTGCGGGTGGGTTGATGGTGCCATTAACCACGGATCTTTTAACCATCGACTATGTTGTAGAGAAACAATATCCCGTTATTTTGGTGACATCAGGTCGTTTGGGCAGCATTAACCATACGATTTTAAGTTTGGAAGCACTAAAAAGTCGTGGCTTGGCACTTTATGCACTGGCTTATAATTTAAATCATGAATCGCAAGATGCATTGATTTCCAAAGATACTGCTGAATATTTAAAAGCATATTTAGCCAAACACTTTCCAGAGGCGTTATGGATTGATGTTCCTGTATTGGCATAATGGGCTAACTCTTTATATTGACAATAATTGGGCGTATTTATGACGGATCATGCGTTTATAGAACTTGCGATTCAACTTGCGAAAGAAAATATTGAGCAAGGTGGCCGACCATTTGGTGCTGTGATCGTTAAGCATGGCGTTGTGGTGAGTACAGGGGTGAATCAAATATTAATCTCGGGCGATCCGACATCTCATGCCGAGTTAAATGCATTAAGACAAGCCGCACAAAATTTAAATACGACGTCTTTGAAGGACTGTGTCGTTTATGCGAGCGGACAACCGTGTCCAATGTGTTTGGCAGCTCTGCGAATGGTTGGAGTTGAAAAAATTGTGTATGCCTATTCAAATGCTGATGCAGAAGCCTATGGTTTATCTACAGCAGAGATTGCCGAAAAATTAAGACTTGAACCACATGAACAGCAAGGGTTGAGTTTTAGTCAGTTAAAGCCAAACTGTGATCATGAGCTATATGAATTTTGGAAGCAGAAAAATACTTAATAAATAATAAGAGTTTCTTTCTGAGTCACTAACTGTATAGATTTCTGTGAAGAATTAAAAAAGCCAACTGAGGTGATCAGTTGGCTTTTTTTGTTGGAGAGCAATTATTGATTTGCTGAGACACCAATTTTTTTGACATTCAAACGTTGTGCTGCTGCCATCACCATAGCGACATCTTTATATTCTGTCATTTTGTCAGGTTGCACTTTGATCGTATCTTGATCTGCTTGTTGTGCAACACCAGCAAAAAGTGTTTCTAAAGCTTGCTTATTGGCAACGGGTTGACCATTCCAAAATAATTTACCCTGCGCATCAATGCGTAAGGTGACCGGCTCAGGCGGCTTTTCATTGGTTGGCGGTGGCGTACCGTTTGGTAAATCAATATTGATCGAGTTATTTGGAATTGGAATTGTGATAATAAACATAATGAGCAAAACCAACATCACATCGATCAATGGCGTCATGTTGACGTCCAACATAACATCATCGTCTTTATCGGAACCGACATTCATTCCCATACCTTGTCCCTCATCCGATTATGGTGCGGCAACAGGAGTCGTGACAAAAGCAATTTTGCCAATTCCTGCTGCTTGTGTTGCACTAATGACTTCATCAATCGCTTCATATTTTGTCACCTGATCGCCACGGATATGAACTTCAGGTTGCGGACGCTTTTTAGCTTCCGCTTGTAGTCGACTGATCAGCGTGTCTTTATCTGCAATGTATTTTTCATTCCAGAAGATATCGCCATTTTTATTGACAGCAATCTGAATATTGATCGGTTTAGTTTCATAAGGTGTGTTTTTTTCCTCAGGTAACTTCACCGGAACTGTATGGATTGCAACAGGTACTGTAATTAAGAAAATAATGAGCAGCACCAACATAATATCAACCAAAGGTGTTGTATTAATGGCTGAAATTACATCATCTTCGTCACCATCTGAATTGACCATCATTCCCATGGCTGATGCCTCTCTTATTTTGTGTCGTTATTATTGTTTTTGATCTCACCGCTTAAAAGTACGGTGTGTAGATCTGAACCAAAGGTACGAACATTATCTAGAACTGCTTTATTACGACGCGTTAACCAGTTATAGCCAAGAACCGCAGGTACTGCTACAGCCAAACCAATTGCCGTCATAATTAGGGCTTCACCGACCGGGCCTGCAACTTTATCAATAGATGCTTGGCCTGAAATACCAATTGCCGTTAAAGCATGGTAAATACCCCAAACTGTACCGAACAAACCCACAAATGGTGCAGTCGAACCGACAGTTGCGAGAAAAGCTAATCCACCACTTAAATGGCTTTGAATTTTATCGATAGCACGCTGGATTGAAATAGTCACCCATGTGTTGAAGTCGATACGTTCTAACAGGTTGCCACCATGTTTTTTAGTTGAATTAATGCCTTTTTCTGCAATGAAGCGGTAGGCGCTAGACTCATCAAGCGTTTCAGCAGCGCTATCAATTGAAGCAGCATCCCAAAATTTAGCTTCGGCTTCTTTGCCTTGACGTTTAATTTTAGCTTGTTGAATAAATTTAGTGACCATGATGTACCAAGTTCCAATCGACATCAGGACCAAGATAAAGAGTGTCGATTTAGCAACGATGTCACCTTCACGCCATAGTGCTTCTAAGCCATACGGGTTATAGACTTCTTTGGTTGCTGTAGGCATTGGTGGCGGTGCAGGTGTATTTGTTGTATTCGTAGTTTCTACTTGTGTTGTTGCAGTATTTGCAGATTCTTCAGCAAATGCAGCTTGCAGTGGGAGTAATGTACTTGTTACTAAAACTGTAGCAGATGCAAAAATACGTGCAGATTTCATCATTTTATTCATTCATATTCTCCAAATTTTTGTAGATTTATTAATCAAGTTTAAATTCGTATTCAAGTTCATACCAATCTTCAACTGGCTCACCATTTTTGAGTGCAGGTTTAAAAGTACATAAGCTGAATGCTTTACTTGCGGATTTATCTAAAGATTTAGTACCACTCGATTTTTTAACCTTCACTTGCTTTGCACTTCCATCTGTACCAACAAGAACAGAAATATGGACTGTGCCTATTTCTCCAGCCATTTCGGCCTCACGTGGATATGGTGGTTCTTTACATCCAACACTTCCTTCAGAAGCACCACGTGTTTCTCCAGCTGGTTTTGGAGCAGGGGCAGGTGCTGGAGCTGCTGCAGCTACAGGTGCTGGTGCTGGTGCTGGTGCTGCCACAGGACTAGGAGATGGGGAAGCTGTAGGCGTAGGTGTTGAAACGGCTTTAACTGTTTGAGTTGGTGCAGCTTTTTCAACGACCTTTTGTTCAGGTTGAGGGTCTGGTGTTTTGAGCACTTCCTTAACGAGTTTTGGTAATTCAGGTGGTTTTTCAATTGGTTTCGGTTTTTCTGGCTCAGGTTTTTTATCTTGAATAATGATTAATTCAACAGGTTCTTCTACAGTTTTCTCACCTTTTTTGGACAGGCCAGTAATTAATCCGTAGAGTACAATGAGATGCAGAAGAATGACTGCCCCAATTCCGATCAGGCGTTTGCCGGAATTATTTTCTAATTCGGAAAAGCTTTTGCCCATTACTACTCCTGAAATGTGAGACAAACAATCAATAGTGAAATTGGCACTTGAGATATAAGTGTTTTTTGCATTTTTTATGTTTGACTAATTAATTAAATAAATAGTGCAAGTACGATTCCTATTAGAATCGTACTTGCAAATTTAGCTTTTAGAACTTGTAAGTACCGCGGACATAGAATGTACGACCAGTAGGATCGCTATAACGTGGGTCATAGCCATATTGGAAGTTATCTAAAACGTTCGATGCTGCAGGTTCTTCAGCAAAGATATTTTTGATACCACCAGTGAGCTCTAAGTTTTTAAATCCACTGTAAGTTGTTGCAATGTTATAAAGGGTGTAGTCAGGAACACGATGTTTGTCGAACTGTGCTTTCCCAGTTTGGTTTTGGTCGTCATAACCACGGAAGAACTGTTGTTCAAAAATCATTTTCCAGTTTTCATAACTCCAGTTTAGATTTGCTGTGTGTTTCCAACGTAAAACAGCTGGATCGTCATACACGCCAACTAAGCCTTCCCAAGCACCATCTTTTTCTTCTTGATAGTCATTTTTGATGACATAGGTACCATTAATGCCAAAGCCGAAACGACCTGTCGCGGTTAATGGTGAAAGATAATCTAAGCTAATGTCGATACCTTGAGTTTTAATACCCCCTGTATTCATTAGAATGGTATTGATGTATTCAATACGACCATCGGCACCACGCACGAATAATGAAGCATATTTCTCAGGATCTTCAAAAATTGAAGTTTCACCCACTTGGCCAACTAATTCGTCAATTTCAATGTTGTAATAATCAACAGCTAAAACTAAGTTTTTAATTGGTTCGTAAACAAAGCCGGCTGTAAATGTTTTAGATTCTTCTGGTTGAAGATCTGGGTTACCACCTTGCATACGGTAGAACTGAGTATTACATTCGGTTTGATATTGAGTTGAGGTTGGTTTACCGCCTGGGCAAAGGACAGGGTCGTTATATTTTGCGCCAGTGTAGGTTTTACTTTGTTGCGCATTAATTTCCCAAAGGCTTGGAGCACGGAAACCAGTACTGTAGGTACTACGGAACATAAGTTGCTTCATTGGTTCCCAACGAATACCGACTTTTGGATTGAAAGTGTCGCCAAAATCGCTGTAGTCGTCATAACGTGCTGCAAGTTGAGCTTCAATTGTTTTGGTAATTGGAATTTGAAGCTCAGCAAAAGCGGCAGTAATATCTCGGTCACCTTTACTCAGAGGTTTGTCAGGGTCAATACCACTACCTGGTACAAGGCGTACTAACTCAGAGTTTACTTTTGCTTCCCAATCTTGAGTTGTAAAACTTCCACCAAATGCAAAACCAACATCACCAGCTGGTAAGGTGTAAATCGGGCGGCTCACGGTAAAGTCAAATGTTGTGGAATCAAGTGTTGCTTCGTTTGTTGTACCACTCACATTTAATGAGGTCCAAACGTTAGCATCTGCAGATGGACCAAATGGGTTGATTGTGCCGTCATTTAATCCTTCTTGTAGTTTGTTACGATTTAAGTATCCACTAACAAAGCTATCTGATGCTTCACCTTTTGCGTAAGTTACGCCACCGTTGATATCCCAACCGTATGCTTCACCTTCAAGTCCAGCAAAAATACGATGAGATTCATTGATAGATTGTGAAACACGGTTGCCCGCTTGAGAGCGTAAGTAAAGTTGTAATGGATCACCACTTAGACCATCAACACCAGGGGTAATACCCTCGCCTGGATAATATTGACTGCTTTTAGGAATCGTGACAGAGCGGCTGTAGACGTCTGGAGCAATAGATGTCGTCACTTTGCTTTTTGCATAGACATATTCACCAATAGCGTTGAAGTTATCGCTAAGTTTGATGGTTGCACGACCAATTGCAGACAAGTCCTCAGTTTCTGGCTGAATACCAATTAAAGCTTGCGTATTAAGGAAGCAGAGTCCGCCATCTTCAGTGACATTGGTTAAATTATTACAATTGGCTGCACCACCATACGGGTTCGCTAAAACACCTTCAGGATTTCCGTCAGCATCTAAAGGCCCGCCGTTTGGATCAAGAAAGTTAGCAGGGAAGCCATTTGCTGAACCAGCATCGATACCTAACTCAGGTAGAAGGCCACCACGACGGCTGACTTTACGGTCTTTTGCCATAATTTCTTTGGCTTTACGGTAGTCAATTGCGCCATAAACGTTAAAACCTTGTTCATCTAAGTCGCCATAGCCACCAAAAATCGAAACATCGTATTCTTCGCCGCCTTTATCTTCTGGTTTGAGTAAACCACCGCTAATACCTAAGCCAGTGTATTGTTTTTTTGTAATAAAGTTAATTACACCTGCGATTGCATCTGCACCATAAATTGCAGAGGCACCATCACGTAAAACCTCAATACGTTCAACCATTGCAAGCGGAATAGTATTTAAGTTGGTCTCAGATGTACTAAATGGGCTATAAGCCAAACGACGTCCATTAAGTAAGACGAGGGTTTTATCTGATCCTAAGCCACGTAAGTTCGCTGTTGAGCCTGACGTATTACTTGCACCAACGTTTTGCGCTGTACTGTAGCCCGCTTGGTTCGCACTAATTTTAGTTAAGGCTTCTTCAGTCGTTGTAACCCCTTGTTTAGTTAATTCTTCAACTTTAATCACCGTAATAGGTGAAGAACTTTGAGCAGAAACCCCTTTAATGGATGAACCAGTCACAGTTACTTTGGCTACTTTCGTTGGCTTTACTGTTTCTTCTTCATTTGTTTCTGCTGCATGCGCTAAAGATAAACACAGCATACTTAAACTAAGAGTACTTAATTTAAGTATTGTTTTGCTAAATGGTGTGCCCCCCACTGATTTAGCATTTTTTTTCTCTTTCATAGTAAAAGTATTCCTTTTTGTTGTAGTTAGCGATATTGCTTGATTCTTTTTAAGCAATTCAAGTGCCAAATTTATATTTAAATTTTATTTTCAAATATAAAATACTGATAAATATCTACATTATTGAGTTTAAAGTGGAGAACTTTAAGATGAACGGTAAGTATATTTTTTTTAAAGTTATCCTTTTAATTAGGTTTTATCAGGAATTTAACTTTTGATCAAAATTTTTTTTAAAAACATGATTAGATGCAAATTAAACCTTAAAAAGTGTGAATTAATTCATATTTATGTGTTTGATTTATAATGTTAATAAGAGAAATAAATAAAAAATAAAAACCATAAATTCAGTGGCTTAGTTGTCTGTTGTCTGTCATTTCATCTGAACATGATCCATTATGAATCAGGAATGTATTATATTTGTGCAAAATATGCTTGGATGCGTTCAACAACAAGAGTTGAATTTTTGATAAAAACGAGCTTTACTCGGAAAGTCGCTATTAGTATAAATTTATCTTAAAAAATGAATTTAAAAGGATATTTAATTCAGATAACTTTCAACCAAGGAGTGGTGGCATGAATTTCGCTTTATATTAATTACTGTATTAAGTTCTACGTTTAAAACTTAATTTAAACTGGTTTATTTTATTTTAGTAAAGGTGGCTTTATTTAAAGTCTGCTTGCGGCTTTGTATTATTAAAAAATCATCAGAAAGGAAAAGGTTTGGAAACTAGAAAATTTAAAATAGCGCTCCTTGCATTATTAATTTCAACAGGGATGATGGCCGAGGTTCAAGCTTCTGCACAATCGAATAAAGTTTTAAATATTGCATTTGAAGCACCGGATGATGGTTTTGATATGGTCAAAACCTATAATTATTATAGTGGCAATATTGCGGAAGCCATTTTTGAACCCTTATTGAAATATGACTATCTAGCACGTCCTGTTGTTCTTGTTCCAAATACTATTGAAGCGATGCCAAAGATTGAACAAGAAGGAAAAGTCTATACCTTCAAAATCAAAC
Organism: Acinetobacter sp. ANC 5600; assembly: GCF_002018395.1. Lineage (NCBI taxonomy): Bacteria > Pseudomonadati > Pseudomonadota > Gammaproteobacteria > Moraxellales > Moraxellaceae > Acinetobacter > Acinetobacter sp. ANC 5600. The sequence continues at coordinate 29,432 of NZ_MVKW01000009.1, read as the reverse complement.
GAGGCATCCATTTTTCAGATGATCCAGCCTTTAAGGGAAAAAAACGCGAGCTAGTTGCGCAAGATTACATTTACGCGATTCAACGAATTTTAGATCCAGCTAACCGTTCTCCGACCTATTCATTTATTGATGGCAAAATCTTAGGAGGGGATGCGGTCGTTGCGGATGCAAAGAAGTCAGGAAAATTTAATTACAATGCGGCTATTGCCGGCCTAAAAGCGATAGATCCTTATACTTTGCAAATTACTTTGACGCGCCCTGACTATAATTTTCAATATATTTTGGCCTATGTTACGTTTGGTGCAATTTCAAAAGAAGTTGTTGAATTTTATGGCAATAAAATTGCACAGCATCCTGTGGGAACAGGACCGTATCAGCTCAGTAAATATGTTCCACGTAGCAAGATAGAATTGGTTGCAAACCCGAATTATCGTGGTTTTGTCTGGAATTTTAAATCGACAGGCACCGCTTGGGACAATCAGTTAGTTAAAGAAATGAACGGGAAGAAAATGCCACTAATCGGCAAGGTTTCCGTCAGTATTATTGAAGAAGAACAGTCACGGTGGTTAGCATTTAAAACAGGGCAGCTAAACTTTGATAAATTGACCTCAAATGCTGTCCCACAAGCCTTAGATTCTCAAAATAAACTTAAGCCTGATATGCAAAAGCTCGGCATTAAGCATTATCCAAATAAAGACGCTGAAATCACCTACAGCATGTTCAATATGCAAGACCCGCTTGTCGGTGGTCAAAGCCTTGAAAAGATAGCTTTACGCCGTGCCATCAGCATGTCATACAATCAAGCTGAATCGATTAAACAGTTATATCAAGGGCAGGCCGTAAAGGCTGAAATGTTTTTACCAGAAGGCGTGAGTGGCTTTAATCCAAAATATCGCAGTAGTTTGGGATATAACCCATTGCTGGCCAATAAATTACTGGATCGATTTGGGTATAAGAAAGGTGCTGATGGTTATCGAACCTTGCCCGATGGTAAAGCGTTGACCTTAAAAATAAATACTGAAAATAGCTCTAAATCGGTGATTCAATCTGAGTTGTGGAAAAAAAATCTCGATGCCATTGGGATACGGGTACAGTTTAAGGTCAGTAACTTTGCTGACAATTTAAAAGAAGCAATGCAATGTAAATATATGATGTGGTCTGGAGCGTGGATTGCAGATTATCCTGAAGGGGAGAACTTTGCTCAATTACTATATGGGCCAAATTCAGGACAAGGGAATTTAAGTTGTTATCAATCTAAAGCTTATGACGCATTATATAAGCAAGCTATTGTGTTGAAACCTAAAGATCGTGAACCTTTTTATGAAAAAATGAACCGTCAAATTGAAGCGGATAACCCTTGGATTATCCATTCTACACGGATTCGTAATTGGTTAATTCACCCTGAAATTCAGGGGTATAAAACACATCCAATGATGAACACCAGTTGGCAATATCTCGATATTCAGCCTAGTAAAAAATAATTGAGTCAGGATTACAATGAAGCGAAATTCGAATTTTACGCTAACCAAATTTGCTACAGCGTGTTTGATGGGGGGAGTGTTGTTCAGTGCGATGCCGACATTAGCATTGGCAAAGAATCCAGCAGATCCAAATAAAGTTTTACGTCATATTTTTCCTGTCGCAGAAACAGGTTTTGACCCAGTTGGCGTACATGATCTGTATTCTGCACATGTGAATACCTCAATCTTTGAAACCTTATATACTTATGACTATTTAGCATCGCCGGCAAAGTTGGTTCCTAAAACGGCTGCTGCCATGCCGGAAATCAGTGCTGATGGTTTGACTTATACCATTCGCCTGCAAAAAGGCATTTATTTTGCTGATGATCCTGTATTTAAGGGTAAGAAAAGAGAGTTAATCTCGGCTGATTATGCATATACCTTTAGACGTTTAGTCGATCCGCAACTTCGCTCACCAAACAGTTGGCTACTCGATGGTCGCATTTTAGGCATGGAGAAGGTTCTAGAAAAGGCGAAAAAAACAGGTAAGTTTGATTATGATGCGCCCATTGAAGGCATACAAACCCCTGATCGGTATACCCTTGTCATTCGATTAAATTCTCCAGATCAAAACTTTCCAATGTTATTGGCTCATCAACCTGCATCGGCCATGGCACGTGAAGTGGTCGAAAAATATCGAGACAAAGCGGGTTTTGTGATGGGTAAACCTGTGGGCACAGGGCCATATATTTTGACACGCTGGACACCTGGTTCACGAATTATTTTAAAGGCCAATCCAAACTATCGTGGCTTTGTCTGGGACTTTAAAGCATCAGATGCCAAAGATGAAAAGATTGTAAAAGCCATGCAAGGCAAAAAAATGCCGCAAATTGGCGTGATTGATATTCAGGTGATGGAAGAATCACAATCACGTTGGTTGACCTTTGCAAAAAATGAAGCGGATTTGTTGGTACTAGATGGAGATTTGTCGGTACAAGCCTTAAAAGATGGAGAGCTAAAGCCTGAGTTGGCTAAAAAAGGCATCCAAATGTCGCGGATTTCTGACCCCTCTATCGACTATCACTATTGGAATATGCAAAACCCTGTGGTTGGAGGTTTTAGTAAAGAAAAAATTGCATTACGTCGTGCAATGGCGATGGCTTATTCAGCAGATAATCAAATCAAAATTTTGATGAATGGTGATGCACAAAAATTACAAAGCCCAATTCCACTCGGCGTTGTCGGCTATGACCCGAATTATAAGTCGAGTATTCCATACTCAGTTAAAGCGGCAAATTTATTGCTCGATCGTTATAACTATAAAGTCGGCGCAGATGGCTGGCGTACTCAACCGAATGGTAAACCGCTTACGATTGAAATGACGATATCGGGCAATAGTAGCCGTAGTCAGCAGTTGGGCGAATTTTGGAAGAAAACTTTAGATAGCATCAAAATTAAAATGACAACAAAGTCGATGCCATTTGCAGAAGCTTTAAAAGCCGAAAAACAGTGTAAAACCATGTTTAAAGCATCTGCATGGATCGCAGACTATCCAGATGCAGACAATTTTATGCAATTGTTCTATGGCAAAAATATCAATGTCACCAACAACGGCTGTTCAAAAATTCCTGAATACGACCGTTTATATGAACAGACGCAGCGTATGAAACCGGGACCGGAGCGTGATGCAATCTATCGGAAAATGTCACGCATATTAGAAGTGTACATGCCTGTCCAAATTAATTATGCACGTTACCGTAGTGTGTTGTCGCAACCACGCGTGATTGGTTATAAAAAGCATCCAATTTTGGCAACAGAATGGATGTATATCGATATTGACCCGAAAAAATAAAATGGAACAAAACTGGAGAAATTATGAAAAATAAAGCTTTGAAACTCACCACCCTCAGTATGTTGATGATCGGCGCTAGCCAATTCGTTCAAGCCGAAGACTCAATACGGAGTACTTTGCCAAAGTTCCAAGCCAAAGAAATACCTGCGCTGTGTGATGCCAAAATTCAGCAAGTGAAAACAGATTTAGCGGCATTTGAGCAAAAAAAGATAAAAAATAATGCAAAAGCAGCACCTATTTTGGCGGAGTGGGATCAAATTTTTGCCAAATTTGAAGATTTTTATGGACCAATCGGACTATATAGTAACGTCGATCCTGATGAGGCTTTACGTAAGGCGGCGGAAGATTGTGAAATTAAAATTATGGAGTTTCAAACTTCGGTTTATCAAAATCCAAAACTTTACGAGCAAATTAAAAAACTCAAAACCAATGACGAAATTGATAAAAAAATGCGTCAAGACATCTTGGATGGTTTTGAAAATACAGGGGTACAATTTACACCTGAAAAACGTGCTCGTTTGAAAGCTATCTTTGATGAATTAGCAAAAATTGAACAAGAATATGCGCGTAATGTACGAGATAATAAAGAAAAACTGGAGTTTACACCGGCGGAGTTGAAAGGCTTGCCAGACAGCTATATTTCGGGCTTAAAGAAAAATGAAAAGGGCAATTATTTGCTCGGTTTTGAATACCCAGAATACCGTCCATTTATGGAACTAGCAGAAAGCGATGATGCGCGTAAGCGTTACCAAACTGCATTCACGCGTCGTGGTACTGAGAAAAACTTAGTATTGTTAAAGCAAGCAATGGATTTACGTTATGAAATTGCGCAGCTCTTTGGCAAAAAAAGCTATGCCGAATGGGTGTTGCAACACCGTATGGCAAAAGACCCTGAAACAGTGAATAAGTTCTTAGCCGATGTTCATCAAACGGTGGCACCTTTAGAGAAAAAAGAAGTTGAGACTTTACGTGAGTTCAAAGCGAAAAGCCTGAAAATTCCACTCGAAAAAGCTGAAATCAATCGCTGGAGTGAGAGTTATTGGAGTGAAAAACTTCGCAAAGAAAAGTATCAAATCGATCAAGAAAAATTGCGTGACTATTTCCCAACCCAAGCATCTCAAGAATGGATTTTTGCCATTTCATCTGACCTTTATGGCATTGAATTTAAGCCTGCGAAAGTCGATGTTTGGCAATCAGAAGTTGAATATTATGATGTAAAAGATAAAAAGACCGGTGAGTTGCTTGGTGGTTTATACATCGATAAATACCCACGTGAAGGGAAGTATGGTCATGCGGCTGTTTGGGGCGTAAAAGGTGGCAGTACCTTGACTAAGCGTAAACCGATTTCTGCTTTGGTGACCAATTTTAACCGTAAAGGTTTAAATAGTGATGAACTTGAAACCTTTGTTCATGAGTTTGGTCATGCTTTACACGGTATTTTGTCCAATACACGCTATGCATCCCAATCGGGGACTTCTGTAGAGCGTGACTTTGTAGAAGCACCTTCACAAATGTATGAAGAATGGGCGCGTCGTAAAGAAACTTTATCTACACTCGCAAATTACTGTAATCCAGCGTGTCCACCTGTAGATGACGCACTGATTAATAAATTAAAAGCGGTTCATAGCTATGGACGTGGTTTGCATTATGCACGTCAAGCCTTGTATGCAAAATATGATATGGCGCTTCACTCATCAGATGCTTTGAGTGTTAAACCCTTAGATGTCTGGAAGAAAATGGAAGGCGAGACAGCTTTAGGCTATGTCCCAAGCACTGAATTCCCAGGACAATTCAACCATATCATGGGCGGTTACCAAGTTGGCTATTATGGCTATATGTGGTCTGAAGTGATGGCACTCGATATGTTGTCTGCTTTCGGAGATAACCTAAATAACCCTGAAGTGGGACAACGCTACCGTAAAACGATCTTATCGCAAGGTGGTCAATATGAAGCCGAAAAACTGGTGCATGATTTCTTAGGTCGTAAACCTGATAACAAAGCTTTCTTTGATGAAATTACTGGGCAACGAGTGAAGTAAGGACAACTTTATGCTGGCATATATCATACGGCGTATATGGCAGATGATCCCAACGATGTTGGGGGTTGTTCTGCTCATATTCTTCTTATTTAACTGGGTAGGTGGAGACCCTGCATATATTCTAGCAGGCAAAATGTCGAACCCAGAGCAAATTGAAAACATCCGACAACAGTTGGGGGTTGATCAACCCTACTATGTCCAATTGTGGATTTTCATTAAGCAGATTTTAACTTTTGATTATGGAATGAGTTGGAGTACAGGTGAGTCGGTGTCAGATATTATTTTGACCCGTCTAGGACCGTCACTGACGATTTTAATTCCTTTAACCATTTTGCAAATGATCATTTCAATTGGTTTGGCACTTGCTGTGGCTTCAGTTCGTGGCACATTAACCGATCGTATGATTATGATGCTTTGTACGATTGGTATGTCGATCAGTATTTTGGTTTATATTATTGTTTTTCAATATGTTTTTGCATATCAGTTGAGTTGGTTCCCTGTTCAAGGCTGGAGTGATCACTTTAGCGAAAACTTATTTAAATACGGTTTACTGCCTATCTTAATTATGTTGGTGGTAAGTATTGCGCCAACTTTGCGCTTATACCGCAGTTTTGTATTGGATGAAGTCAATCAAGACTATGTTCGAACTGCGCGCGCAAAAGGTGTGGGTGAAAGCCGTATTTTAGGTGTACATGTACTGCGTAACGCCTCAATTCCAATTATTACCGATGTCATGTCGAGTCTACCGGCACTGCTGATAGGCGCTTTCCTGATTGAACGATTCTTTGGTATTCCGGGTATTGGTCGTGAAGTCATTATTGCTGTTGAACGCAGTGACTTCCCTGTCATTAAGGCGATTACGGTCTACGTTGCAGCGGCTACAATGATTTTTAACTTAATCGCGGATTTGATTTATAAACTTGTCGATCCTCGCGTTCAGTTGAAGTAGGTGGCCTATGCTAGGAATATTCAATAAGACCAAAGCAACGGCATCAACACCTGCATCGACTGGCTTGTGGAAGTTGGCGATGCGACGCCTAAAGGCCGATAAATTAGCGATGGTGTCGTTGTTCGTTGTACTGTGCTATTTCGTGGTGTTGTTATTGTCGATGACAGGCATGGTTGCATCCAATTGGAATAAAGAAGTGGCTGTTAGTTATGCACCTCCAAGTTTTATTGGGGCGGAACTCAATGAAACAGCCAAAACCAAAGCATCAGCAGAAGATATGGCATTGCCTGAAAATCCTGTTGATCCTTTAAAAGATGTAATTGCTGAACTGAATGCAGAGATTGCGACTGAGCAAGGTGGTGCCAATGCAATTGACTACTATGGAGTTGTCGATCCACTAGCAGAAGATATGAAAGCGATTGATCAGCAATTGGGTGGCCATTTGTTAGATCAACAAAGCGAGCTAAAACAAACTTTACCGTTTGGTGCGGATAAATGGGGGCAGGATGTCCTGCAAAAAACCATTAAAGGTGCTGAAACATCTATTATTGTTGGCGTGGTAGCTGCATTACTTGCTGTCGTGATTGGGACAATTTTAGGGGCAATTTCTGGCTATTTCGGTGGTTGGGTCGATGATATTTTAAACTGGTTCTATAACATTTTTACCTCGATTCCGTATTTGCTCTTGGTTCTTGCGATTGCAGCTGTACTACAGCAAAAGGGGATCTTATCGATTGTCCTCATTCTAGGACTTACTGGGTGGACGGGGGTGTATCGTCTGATTCGTGCAGAGTATATGAAACATACTTCGCGTGAATATGTGCTCGCTGCCAAAGCGATAGGGGTGAGTCATTTCCGACGCATCTTTGTGCATATCTTTCCGAACGTCAGTCATATTGCATTGGTGCAAATCTCGATTTTAGTGGTGGCCTTTATTAAGTCAGAAGTGATTTTGAGCTTCTTGGGATTTGGTGTTCCTGTTGGGGTTGTGTCATGGGGTAGCATGCTTAATGAAGCACAAAGTGAATTGATTTTAGGTAAATGGTGGCAGCTTATCGCAGCATCTGTAGCAATGGCGGTTTTAGTTACGGCATTTTCAATGTTTACTGATGCACTGCGTGATGCATTAGATCCAAAATTGAAATAAGGAGGAGTAAAGGATGACGAAACAAAATCAAACTGTTAAACCAACGCTCCTCAGTGTTCAAAACCTGAAAGTGAGCTTTAAAGCCGAAGATAAAAGCTATATCGAAACGGTCAAAGGAATATCTTTTGACATTCCTGCCAATACAACTGTGGCACTTGTGGGAGAATCTGGCAGTGGCAAGTCGGTGACCTCGTTGGCAACTATGGGGCTGTTGCCACGTGATCAAAGCCGTATAGATGCAAGTAGTAAAATTGTTTTTGAAGGGCAGGATTTACTGAGTCTGTCTCCAAGAGAAATGCGTAATATCTGCGGTAAAGATATTGCGATGATTTTTCAGGAACCGATGTCGTCACTCAATCCAGTCTTTACGGTGGGCGATCAAATTGCCGAAGTATTACGACTTCATCTAGGTATGGGGCGTAAGCAAGCCAGAGCACGGACTTTGGAATTATTGAAGGAAGTGGGTATTCCTTCTCCTGAAACGAAAATTGATGCTTATCCTAGCCAAATGTCAGGTGGTCAACAGCAACGTGTCATGATTGCAATGGCAATTGCATGTGAGCCGAAGTTATTGATTGCCGATGAGCCAACCACAGCACTTGATGTGACGATTCAAAAGCAAATTTTAGATTTACTTGAAGCCTTGCAAAAGAAACGTGAGATGTCGATGCTATTCATTACGCATGATTTAGCATTGGTAAGCGAAATTGCCGATCAGGTGATTGTCATGCGTCATGGAGAAATCCGTGAACAAGGCTTGGTCAATGAAGTGCTGGATCATCCTAAAGATATCTACACTCGAGCTTTGCTCAAGTGCCGTCCGCAGATGTCAGAACGTCCTTATAAATTACCGATGATCAGTGATTTTATGCGTCAAAATGGTGATGAGCTGATTGAGGATGTGCATTTATCTGAGGAAACCCGTAGACAACGAACGCGTGGTCTTACGGGTAATGAACAGATTATTTTAGATGTCAAAGACTTAAAAAAATCGTTTTATAGTCGCAAGGGTTTATTTGGTAAGGATGAATATCAGGCGGTCAAGGGTGTCTCGTTTCAACTGGCGAAAGGTAAAACGCTCGGGTTGGTTGGAGAATCTGGCTCAGGTAAAACCACAATCGGCCTTTTACTGATGCGTCTACAGGAAGCGACAGGTGGTCAGGCGCTGTTTGAAGGTCATGATATTTTGGCGATGAGTGACAAAGAATTTACCCAATATCAGCGCAAAATACAGATCATTTTCCAAAACCCATATGCTTCGCTTAATCCACGTTTTACGGTGGGTCAAATTCTGATGGAGCCGATGCAAGTGCATCAGATAGGAAAGGATGATGCTGAACGCGAGCAAATGGCGTTTGATTTGCTTGAACGTGTCAGTTTGCCTGCCCAAGCATTTTATCGCTACCCACATGAGTTTTCTGGTGGTCAGCGTCAACGTATTGCCATTGCACGATGCTTGACCTTAAAGCCAGAAATTTTGATCTGTGATGAGTCTGTCTCTGCCCTAGATGTTTCGGTTCAAGCCCAAGTTCTTAATTTATTACAAGATTTACAAGATGAATTTGGTTTGAGCTATATCTTTATTTCACATGATTTATCTGTGGTGAAATATATTTCTGACCAAATCATGGTGATGAACCATGGTGATATCGTTGAAATTGCAAACTCGGATGAGTTGTATCGATCACCTCAGCATGAATATACCAAGCGTTTGCTGAGTGCGATTCCACAAACCACTGAACAATTTGTTTAGTGTTGGTATAAAAAAACCGCTCAAATGAGCGGTTTTTTTGTGCTTAAGAAATTAAAATTTCTTAAAGCCTTTGTTGTTTCCGCTAAATGCACGACTTGGCACAGAGTCATTACGACGCTCACGATTGCCAAAATTGTCGTTACGACGTTCACGGTTACCGAAGTTTTCACTGTTGCGATCATTACGGTTATTGTTGAAACCGTCGTTGCGACGCTCTGAACGATTAAATCCATTGCCTTGGAATCCACCTTCAGTACGACCAGTACGACGTTCGCCACGGTTGTCTTGATAACCATTGCTTTGTTGTGGCTGGTTTTCGTCACTGTCACGACGTTGTTGGCGTAAGTAACCACCACGACGTGCTGCCATTGGTTTGTCTTGCATACGTTCAGTACGACGTTTAGCCATACCAAACAGGCCAGTACCTTGACGTGGTTTAAGCTCAACAGACTTGGTTAAGTTGTCGATATCTTGTTTATCTAGCTCGATCCAGCGACCAGTACGCAGTTCGCGTGGCAGAATCACTGAACCATAACGTGTACGTAAAAGACGGCTCACTTTTAAGCCTTGAGATTCGAAAATACGACGAACTTCGCGGTTACGACCTTCTTTTACGACCACTTGATACCAACGGTTAATACCGTCACCACCAATTTCAGAGAATGACTCAAATTTTGCAGGGCCATCATCTAAAACAACACCTTGTAACATGTTGTTTTTTAATTGAGGAGTGACTTCACCCATGACACGAACGGCATATTCACGTTCGATTTCGCTAGAAGGGTGCATTAAACGGTTCGCCAGTTCACCGTCATTCGTGAACAGCAATAGACCTGTAGAGTTGATATCTAGACGACCTACCATTACCCAACGATCACCTGTAATTTGAGGTAATTGTTCAAATACCGTTGGACGGTTTTCAGGGTCATTGCGTGAGCAAATTTCGCCTTCTGGTTTGTAGTAAATCAACACACGGCGACGAATCTCGTCTTCAATTTGGAACTGAACTTTACGACCATCGATGCGAAGCTCATCACCCGGTTCAATACGTTCACCCACTTGGGCAACTTGCCCATTTACGCTCACACGACCAGCGGCAATGACTTCTTCCATATAACGGCGAGAACCCAAACCAACGCGTGCGAGCACCTTTTGCAATTTTTCACTCATGACAGCATAACCTTAGAAATTATCATCAACAGTTCACCTATTTATGACTTCGGTGCATTCGCATCGAGGGCCATAAAAGCTTCCTTGGCATCCTGCAGGGGAGGCAATTGGCCCAAAGAGGTTAGACCAAAAGCATTTAAAAATTGAGGCGTTGTAACTAACAACGCGGGTCGTCCTGGGAGTTCACGAAAACCAGATTCTTTAATCCAGTTCCAGTCAAATAACGTACGTAAAATTTGACTATTGTTGGTCACCCCACGGATTTGCTCAATATCTGCGCGGGTTACCGGTTGATGGTAAGCAATGACAGAAAGAGTTTCGAGCAAGGATGGCGATAAACGAGTTGGTCGTTCAGGCCAGGTCTGTGCAATAATATTACGATATTTTGCACGTACTTGAAAACGGAAACCTTGAGCGGTTTCAACAAGTTCAATTGATCTGCCGTGTTGCAGCATTGAAAGCTGCTGCAAATATTGGCGTAATTCGGTTTTACTGAAACGGTCTTGGAAAGCCTCTTTTAAACGGGCAATACTCACTGCCGCTTCACTGGCAAAAATAATGGCTTCAAGCTGCATCAAAATTTCATGCAGATTATCTTCTGAAGACACCGCAGTCATCTGTTTAAGTTCAGTGTTCATGCACGTGCTCCCTGAATTGCAAGCGGTGCTTCTACACCTGATGCGACAATTTGGACTTTTTGTTGGCGTGTCAGTTCTAATACAGCCATAAATGTCACGACAACACCCATGCGACCTTGGCTTGGCTTGAGTAAGTCCGCAAAATCTAATACTTCACCTGACGCTAGCTTAGTTTCAATATAAGCAATACGTTCTTCGAGTAAGACAGGCTCTTGCAAAATTTGGTGGGTAACCGGTTCTGGTCGATTAAAAACACAGAGTATGGCATCACGAAGTAATTGAATATCATAGCCATCATTGGTTTCGACAATCGTTCCTAAACTGACATTGGTATCGAAAGTATCTCGATCCAACACTGACATTTGACCTAATCTTTCCGCAGCTTGTTTGATGCGCAAATACGTTTCTAAACGGTCAATCAATTCTTGTTTAGGATCTTGTTCATGTGCCGCGGTCGATTTAGGTTTTGGCAATAATAGACGCGATTTTAAATCGGCCAATAGGGCTGCCATAACCATATAGTCTGCAGTTAATTCAATATCTAGAGATTTCATTGCATCCATATAAGACAAATATTGGGATGCAATCGGGGCAATATCGACTTGTAATAAGTCGAAGCCATTTTTTTGAATCAGGTAAATCAGAAAGTCGAGTGGTCCTTCGAAATGCTCTAATAGAATTTCAAATGCAGCGGGTGGAATGTACAAATCTTCTGGAATAGCTTCTTGCCACTCATCCAAAACGCGAATGTGTGGAGCATCTTCCATAGAATTATGGACAGTTTGGTTCATTGCAATTATAGGCCACGCGAATTTTCAAAGGCATGCAGACAGCTTTCGCTTCGATCTCACATCGAAAGTAAAAGCACAAAAGTTATAGGGAATAGTGTAATGGAAAAATGCGTTTAAAGAAATTACTGAACGGTTGAATTGGGTAAAAAACTTAAAATTTATAGGGAATAGGCTTTATTTATACACATGTAAAATTTTAAAGCTGTGATATCGATCACATCTTGTGTTAATTGTAAAAAATACACTCATCAATCCATGAACTCATTTAAGCTGTGATGTCTGGATGATGGGCGTCCATTATGAAATGATTTGAATGAATTGACTAAAAGAATATTTGCTATGCCACAACAATATAATCAATGGGGTCAGTCTGTAGGGATGACGTTGGCGCAGTTTGAACCTTGCCAGTTCAGATGTAAAACCGAAGTGGGGCAATCTGTTCGACTTATTCCGATGTTGCCCGATCAGCTTGATGATAGTCTTTTACAGCGGCTATGGCAGACAGTACAACAAGAACCCGATGAAGGCTGTTGGACGTATTTGCCTTATTCTCAAATTCAAAGCATCCAGCAATTGCGTGATTATTTTCAGCAATCCTTTCATTTTGCCGGTTCGATGCATTATGTCATTGAGGTCGGTGATGCCATTGTAGGGTGGATTGGATTGCTCAATGTACGCCCAGTACATGCCGTCATCGAAATTGGCAATGTCTATTTTTCAAGTTTAATGAAGCGATCAACAGCCGCAACAGAAACCATTTATCTATTGTTAAAAGCGTGCTTTGCAGCAGGTTATCGACGGGTAGAGTGGAAGTGTGATGACTTGAACACGCCGTCGAAAAATGCTGCTTTACGTTTTGGCTTTCAATTTGAAGGGCTGTTTCGTCAGCATGTTGTTGTGAAAGGTCGTAACCGTGATACTGCTTGGTTTGCGATGTTGGATCAGGATTGGCCAATATTGTCTCAAGCTTATACAGCATGGCTCAATACAAATAATTTTGATGAGCAGGGACAACAAAAAATTCACTTAAAAGAATTTATGCAGCTTTATTGCGCTTGAGCAAAAGTACACGATCAAGGCTTTGAACCTGTTAGTAAGACCCTTTGTTCAAGTGCAAATTCGATGATGAGTTGGCACTGCGCTTGCGAACAGAGGTTTTGATTAGCTCTACGTTTAAACAGCGATTTCACAGTTGATGTATGTAGAAAATAATGAAAAATTTGCGGCTGTGTTGTCGCTATTGGTGAAATTAAATTCTTATCTATTGCCCTTAGTTGAGCCGTGGATTCTAAAGTCCAAGGCTCAGTGGCATATATAGCAAAATGATTGAGACTGTTTTGCTCGGAGACACTGAGGTCTATCGCATTTTGGAGCTTGAGTAAAATCTGAAATAAAGTCATCAGGTCGATTCCTTTATCGAAAGGTGCTTTAACCGCGTTTTGAGCAGATGACCTTTACATGCTGTGCCTCTGATCGGTAACAGCATGTATTTAACAGTACATGCTATTCAAAGGCACTGACATCACCGACACCACGGCGAATCACTTCAGGGTATTCACCTGCAAGGTTTACAACGCTAGTGGTATTTAAAGTACCTAAACCGCCATCAATCAATACATCTATGCGTTTACCGATTTGCAGTTCAATTTCGTAAGGATCATCAATCGGTTCTTTTTGGCCCGGTAAAATTAAGGTCGATGTTAATAAAGGCTCACCCAATTCTTTGAGTAATAATTGGCAAATCGGGTTGCTCGGAATACGCAGTCCAATGGTTTTCTTTTTAGGATGCATTAAACGGCGAGGAACTTCACTGGTCGCAGGCAAAATAAAGGTGGTGACAGCAGGGGTGTTATTTTTCAATAGACGATACATGGCATTGTCGACTTTGGCATACGTGGCAATGTCAGATAAATCTGCACAAATAATCGCATATTGATGTTTAGCATCGAGCTGACGAATTTGGGCAATGCGTTCCATGGCATTTTTGTTCCCAATCTGGCAACCGATGGCATAGGCGGCATCTGTAGGATAAACCACCACATCGCCGGCACGAATCCGTTCAACGGCCTGCGTAATTAAACGGGGCTGAGGATTTTCCGGATGTATTCTTAAATGCAACATGTCGTTTTCCTCTTATTATTAAAAGCTCTAGACATTATGTCGCGGTCTATTCGCTTTGTGCAACGTGAAATGCAGTCAAATTGTATAATTTAATCAAGCATTTCACGTTGAAATTCATTCGCCTGTAACATTTTGCCAGCACGTGTACAGTGGCAAATGCATTGGATAAAGCGCCAAGCATCGCGTGGAAGTTTGGCTTCACCTTTAAAATAAGCCTGTAATTGTGCATAGACATTATCTTTAAAGCTGCTGCCATCTCCTCCTTCACCAGTGAGGTTATCGAGTGATACACGAAACTTACGTCCAAAGGCTTTGGCAAATAACCATTCGATCGCTTGGGGCTTAATTTCTACCTGTTCAAAGAGGGCTTGTTGCTCTTTGCTACGACCATCTGGTGCATACCAATAGCCTAAATCGGGAAGTAAACGGCGTTGCTCGCCAGCAATAGTCCAATGGCTAATTTCATGCAAAGCGCTATTGAAATAACCATGAGCAAATTGAATGCGGGCAGGGCCGTTTAAATCGGCAGGAAAGTACTCGGGCTCACAGTCACCTTTCACTAAGCACACATTCAGGTGGGAAAACCAATGATTAAAGTGTAAGATGAGCCAATCGACGTGTTCTGTTTCTGTGGAAAGTTTCTCCCAAGCCGAGAGTTGCACTTGGTCGGTTGAAATGTCAGAATCAAGCGTTGAAATTGTGCTCATAAGTGATGAAACATTCACTTCTGTTTGCGGCTGCAACAGATGCATAACTTAAGTTACCCAAATGGTCTGTCTAAATAAGTACAAAATTGTATCTTAATCTTTGACAGAGTACTGATGAATTTGTAGAATTGCCGCCTTAATTATGTCAGCAAATACCTTTCCGGCACAGATTGAGCCGTTTAAATGGGCTGAACAGGGCTTTAAATGGTCAGGAACACTGCCATTATCTCGCTTTGTTCGTATTGCTCGTGAAGCTGTTGGATCAATTGATGATCAATTGATTAACATAGACTGTAAGCTATCAATGGATGCTTATCATCGTATTGTATGGCTAGATGGTCATGTTGAAACAAATGTTCCAATGGAATGCCAGCGTTGTCTGGATACTGTTGAGATCCCACTTGTTTCAAGTTTTCATCTAGCTCTTGTAGATGACGAGTCACTGATAGAGCGCTTGGATGAGGATGCTGATTTCATCGTTTTAGGTGAAAGTGAAGCAACAACCAAAGGTTCATATGATGCGCCTGCGACTGCTGATTTACTCTCACTGATAGAGGATGAATTGTTATTGTTGATGCCTTTGTCACCTAAGCATGACGCTTGTGAACATAAGCATCAACCTGCCGCTGAAGAGCTTGTTGAAGAAAAACGGGACAACCCGTTTGATGTTTTGGCAGGTTTGAAGGGTAAACTTAACTAATTTTTGTGTTATACTCTTGAGTATAAGACAATCGAATTTGTTCTGATCCATTTTTTCGATCTTTGTAAGGAGCCATCATGGCCGTTCAGCAAAACCGTAAAAGTCGCTCTCGCCGTGACATGCGCCGTTCACATGACGCTTTAACCGAGAATGCATTAACTGTAGACCAAGCTACTGGCGAGACTCACCGTCGTCACCACGTATCTAAAGATGGTATCTACCGTGGTCGTCAATTATTCGCTAAAGCATCTGCTGAATAATTGGTGATGTATTAAGCGTCAAGCTTAGTAGAAAAAATGGGAGCTTTAAGCTCCCTTTTTTTGTACCGATTTTTTGTTGCATTTGGCAATTACAAAGACAAAAATTAAGTGTTAAATTTCCGTCCCTGAAACAAGCTTACATGGGATTGTGTTGAATAAATGTCCAAATAGCATAAATTCACCAGTCTTGATAAAGGATTTTTTTATGTCTGCTAAACAACTCGAGCAAGCAGCTCAAGCTACTAAAACTGCATTCGTGTTCCCGGGTCAAGGGTCACAGAAAGTCGGCATGCTCGCTGAACTTGCAGAACAGTTTAGTAGTGTGCAAGCAACATTTGCAGAAGCATCAGAAGCGGCTGGCTTTGATCTTTGGCAAATTGCTCAAAGTGGTGAAGGGTTAAACCAAACAGAATTTACTCAACCTGTACTACTGACTGCCAGTATTGCTTTATGGCGTGTGTGGTTAGAGTTAGGTGGTGTTGCACCGAAATACCTTGCAGGTCACTCATTAGGTGAATACAGCGCCTTGGTTGCTGCAGGTGCGATGAGCCTAGGTGATGCCGTTAAACTGGTGAACCTACGTGGTCAGTTAATGCAAAGTGCTGTACCTGAAGGTCAAGGTGCAATGGCGGCAATTTTGGGTCTAGATGATGCCAAAGTCATTGAACTTTGTGCTCAAGCAGAAGGACCAGGTTCAGTAGATGCTGCAAACTACAATGCACAAGGTCAAGTTGTCATTGCGGGCGATAAAGCCATGGTTGAAGCGGTTATGGCTGCTGCTAAAGAAAATGGCGGTAAGGCAATTGCACTTCCGGTTTCTGTGCCATCGCATTGTGCATTGATGAAACCTGCTGCTGAACAGTTTGCGACAGCATTGGAACAAACTGCCATTGAGCTGCCTACTATACCTGTAATACAAAATGTAGGCGCTGAAATCGCGACTGATGTAGCGCAATTACGTCAGGCGTTAACTGCACAGTTATACCAATCTGTACAGTGGACAAAGACCATGCAGTATTTGCAAGACCAAGGTATTCAGTACATTGCTGAATGTGGTCCGGGTAATGTCCTTGCGAATCTCGCAAAACGTTTGCCAAATATTAAAAAAGCATTCCCACTCGACACGAAAGGTCGTATGGAAGATGCACTGAATGCCATTTTAGTGGCAGAAGGGAAAATTGCATGACACAAGAACGCAAAGTTGCTTTAGTAACAGGTGCGAGCCGAGGGATTGGAGCAGCAATTGCTCAGCAATTGATTCAAGACGGTTATTTTGTTGTAGGTACTGCAACTTCAGAAGCGGGTGCGGAAAAATTATCTGCTGCTTTTGCTGAAAATGGTGCGGGTAAAGTTCTAGATGTACGTGATGCAACTGCAATTGATGCATTGGTATCAGACATTGAGCAAAACTTTGGTTCTGTATTGGTTTTGGTGAACAATGCTGGTATTACCAAAGATAATTTGTTACTTCGTATGTCAGAAGATGATTGGGATGACATTCTTAACATTCATTTGAAAGCCGTTTATCGACTTTCTAAACGTGTTTTAAAGGGTATGACCAAAGCACGTTTTGGCCGAATTATTAATATTAGTTCTGTGGTTGCACATTTTGCTAACCCAGGACAAGCAAACTATTCTGCTGCAAAAGCAGGGATTGAGGCCTTTGGTCGCAGCCTTGCAAAAGAGATGGGAAGCCGCCAAATCACTGTAAATGCAGTGGCTCCGGGCTTTATTGCAACAGAAATGACAGAACAGTTAAGCGAAGAAATTCGTAAAAAGATGAGTGATCAAGTGGCTTTAAACCGTTTAGGTGAGCCACAAGATATCGCAAATGCCGTAAGTTTTCTTGCTTCTGAAAAGGCAAGTTACATTACCGGAACTGTATTACATGTAAATGGTGGTTTATACATGAGCTAAGCGCTCAAGTATAAACTTTCAAAACGATTTAGATTCAATTAAACTAACGGCATTAAAAACGCCACAAGCAATGAGGAGAATTCCTGTGAGCGATATCGAACAACGCGTAAAACAAGCAGTAGCTGAACAACTTGGTCTTAAAGCAGACGAGATCAAAAACGAAGCTTCTTTCATGGATGACTTAGGTGCAGACTCTCTAGACCTAGTTGAATTAGTTATGTCTTTCGAAAACGATTTCGACATCACTATTCCTGATGAAGATTCAAACGAAATCACTACTGTACAATCTGCAATTGACTACGTTTCTAAGAAACTAGGTTAATTTTAGATTTCAGCGATGCTGATTTAAAAAGCCACCATTCGGTGGCTTTTTTTATGCCGAATATTTTGTTTTTACATTAGCTTACGTTTCTGTCACCAACAACAACTCAAAAGCGGTTATTTTTTAGCTATAAAAATAGAGTTTGAACAATAGTTAAATGATTTAAAACAGTAAAAACAACGGAGAAAAACATGGGTCTTTTTGATTTTGTAAAAGGTATTGGTAAAAAAAATACAGCGCCTGCAGAACCTCAGGCAGCGCCAGCAACACCTTCTGAACCATCTGCACAAGAAATTGCCAATAAGTTATTGGGTCATATCAAAGCACTGGGCTTACCTGTAACAGGCTTGTCTGTGAGTTATAACGGGACTTCAGATCTAGCAACAGTGAAAGGTCAGGTACAAAGCCAAGCAGATCGTGAAAAGATTATCTTAGCAGTAGGAAATATTGATCATGTGGCGCAAGTGGATGATCAGTTAACAGTGACGAGTCCTGAGCCTGAAAGTAAGTTCTATACTGTTAAGTCGGGGGATAATCTGTCTAAAATCTCTAAAGAATTTTATGGTGATGCAAATCAATACAATAAAATTTTTGAAGCGAACCGTCCTTTGTTAAAAAATGCCGATGACATTTTCCCAGGGCAAGTGCTGCGTATTCCTGCCTAATATTAAGCAGGGAGGGGCTGTTATTCAGTGCTCATCTTAGATATGAGCAATGTAAAAATGGACAATATAAAAAAGGCGCTTTATGCGCCTTTTTTATATATACACCATATTAATTTTTATGTTTGGAAAACTTATAGCCCTGATCGCAGAATGCAGCAATTGCCACCAAAATGCCAGAGATGCCCAAAATAATAATAACACTGGTTGTTGAGTGTGTTGGCGATGCAGCTACCATGGAAAGTGCACCTAAAGGGGCTAAACCGCCAGCGATGGCTGTTCCAATTTCACGACCTGAACTTACACCAGTAGAGCGGTTTTCGACAGCAAATTGACGACTGAGGAACGATCCTTGTGGTGCGAACATCATTGGTGCTAAAAGACCTGTACCAATTGCAATCGCAATATAGATAGAAGTGCTGTCACCCGTTTCTAAAAGTTTCATAAATGGATAGGCAAAGAGTACAGATAGAAAGCCGCCCATCATCAGCACTTTTTTGCTGTTCCACTTATCGCATAGCCAGCCGAAGAAAGGCACACTGAAAATTGCCACTAAACTGGCAATGGTCACAGATAAAGATGTGACATGCGCGCTTACGCCTTGAAATTGCGTTAAATAGGCTAAGGAGAATGTCTTAAAGATGTAGCTCAAAGCGTTGTAGCCAATGGCTGCAATAAACACCACCACTAAACCTTTCATGTTGGTTTTCATGATGTCTTTGAATGGGTTTTTCACTTTAGCTTTGGTGACATGCGCTTCTTCATAGTCAGGAGTTTCTGGCAGACTCTTCCGAACCCATAAGCCCACAAGGACTAGAACAAAACTAAGGATAAATGGAATACGCCAGCCGCCATTCACCAAGAATTCATCGCCATTTAAAGTCAGCAAGAATACGGTTAGAGATGAAAGCAATAAACCTAAATTTAGACCGAGAGCAGGCCAAGCGCCTTGGCTGCCGCGCTTATCTTCAGAGGCATGTTCATAAGATGTAATGGCAGCGCCTGCAAACTCCGCACCCGCACCAAGACCTTGAATAATACGGAAGAATACCAGTAATACCGCAGCCCAAATACCAATGGATTCATAAGTCGGAATGAATCCAATTGCAGTGGTGCATAGCCCCATTAATAAAAAGGTGACAAATAGCATTTTCTTACGGCCATATTTATCGCCAAAATAGCCAAAGAATAAACCACCAATAGGGCGGGCAATAAAGCCGATTGCAAAAGTTGCAAAAGCTTTTAGGGTTGCGCTGCCCGGATCTGAATTATCGAAAAAAACCTTACTAAATACAATCGAAGCCATGGTTGCATAGAGGTAGAAGTCATACCATTCCAGCATGGAGCCAACGATGGTTGCAGTGGCTACCTTCTTTAGCCGCTTCTTTTTTTCGATTTCTGTCTCTTTGATGTTGCTCATTTAATATTCCTTTAAGTGAGTGTCCTGATGAATTAGTGGTGCGTCATAATTTCCCGAACAATATATTCGGCAATCGCAAGGGATGAGGTTGCCCCTGGAGATGGTGCATTTCGGATATGGGTAATATTGCCTTGCTTACGGATGACGAAATCATCTACTAGCGAGCCATCAGATTCCATGGCTTGCGCGCGGATGCCGCGTGTTGCAGGCTCAACTGATACATCGGCAAGTGAGGGTACGTATTTGGCTGCTTCAGAAACGAAGTTAGTCTGGCTCAGTACGGTTCTAAGTTCACGCATAGCTGCAGACATATTTTTCGATGAGAATTTCCAAAAACCCTTGTACGTTAGAAAGTCGTAAATATCTGAAAGATTGAATTTATTGCCTGTATAATTTTCACGGCCGAAAGAAATAAATGCATTTGGCCCAATGGTCATTTGACCGTCAATGCGTTTGGTGAAGTGCACACCTAAAAATGGATATTTAGGATCAGGCACTGGGTAGATTAGGCCTTTGACATGGCTTTTAAATTGCTCATCAATGACATAGTACTGTCCAAAGAAAGGCACAATTTTGGGAGTTTCAATATCACCAGAGTTTGCTGCTAAACGATCTGACTGTAAGCCTGCACAAGTCACAACATAGTCAAATGCTTCTGAATAATGGTCGCCGCCTTCAAAGTGAACGGTGATTTTGTTGTGCTGCTCGGTTAAGTTCACGACCTTGCGACCAAGGACTATTGTGCCATTTTTTTGTTTAATTTCTTGCGCAATATGACGTGCAATTTCGCCATAGCTCACAATGGCTGTACGTGGAGAATACAACGCTTTAGTGCCAATACAGTTTGGCTCTACATCTTGTATTTCGTTGCCTGTTAAAATGCGGACATCAGGCACTTTATTGGCAATCGATTTTTGATAGATGGCATCTAAACGGCTTTCTTCTTCTTTTGAAAGTGCAACAACTACTTTGCCGCACTCATCATAAGGAATATTGTTTTCTGTGCAATATTGCTGAACCAATTCCGCACCGCGTCGGCACAAACGCGCTTTTAAGCCGCCTGGCTCATAGTAAAGACCCGCATGGACAACGCCTGAGTTGTGGCTAGATTGGTGCATTGCAACTTCTGTTTCTTTTTCAAAGACTGTTACATTGGCATCAGGGAAATCGAGAAGGAGTTGTCGGGCAACAGCTAATCCATTGATTCCCCCTCCGATGATGGCATAATGTTTGTTAGTCATATTTATTCCCTTGTAAAACAGCATGAAATTGATTCAAAAACCTAAAACATTGACGGAAGAAGCATTTGAAATATTGCAGGACGCAATTATTAATAATCATTTGCAATTCAATGTTTTATATTCTGCAACCGAATTGGGTCAGATGCTGGGCGGCATTTCACGCACACCCGTTCGCGAAGCTGCTCAAATGCTGGAAAAGATTGGAATTGTAAAAATTGAAAAGAACAAAGGCATTCGCATTATTCCCACTTCATTTCCTACCATGATTGAGTCTTTCCAAATTCGCCTCATGCTGGAAGTTCCGCTAATTCATCGTGCAGCAGAGGTTCGAACAGAGGCTGATATTGAGCGCTTGAATACTTTGTTTGAAGAATTCAAGCTACAGGCTTCATCAGAAAACATCACAGGAACTTTAAAAGCGGACCGCGACTATCATTTGGCATTGCTGCAAATTGTGGGTAATCAAAAGGCAATTGACGTTATCAGTAATACGCGAAATCAGGTTTTGATTGCAGGTTCTGCAACTATTCCATCTTCAAGAAACTGCATGCAGACTTTTGAAGATCACTTGGAACTACATAGTGCGGTAGTTGCAGGTGATGCGCAAAAGGCTGCAGATTGCATGCGTACACATATCATCAATACAGCGACATTATTGATTAACCAAGAATCAGCTAAGCGGGACAGTAGTTGGTCTGACTACAGTACAAGTGAGTATCTGAATTGGTTATAAAATAGATACTAGCATGTTGCATGCAACAGGTAAATTGAAAAGATATTTGTCTTTACTTGAGATGGCTTAGACTTTAGTCTAAGTTTTCAAAAGCTTATGCTACAAAAAAAATTATTTAAGCGTAAGACATTGAAATAATGAAGATTTAATTATTTTAATTAATTTGCTTATTTGATGTCTATGAATTCAAAAAAACCTCCATTTGGAGGTTTTTTTGAATATGAAATATTAGAAGCTTGGCTTTACTACAACTAAAATAACAACCGCAAATAAAATCAAAGTGGGCATTTCATTAAAATAACGCCAAAATTTATGCGACTTATAATGTGCATTTTCGATAAGCTTTTTACGGTAATAACCACAAACAAAATGATAAACCACCAATAGTCCAACCAATCCCACTTTTAAGTAGAACCAAAGCGCTTCATGGTAGTGTCGTGTTGCATCACCCCAATCTACGAGGAAGTGCGCAGTGATCAATGTAGCAATCATAGCGGGCCACATAATGCCGCGGTATAGCTTACGTTCCATGATTTGAAAGCGCTGATGACTCGTAGCATCATCACTCATAGCGTGGTAGACATAAAGGCGAGGGAGATAGAATAGCGCTGCGAACCAGCAAACAACTGCGATGATATGCAATGCTTTTACCCAGAGGAAAGCATCTGATGGAGCATCCATATATTAACCCTTAAAAGGGCGGTGGGTGTGTGCTTTGGCAGCAAAGCGCCAAAGCAGCAAACTTTATATTAAGCTTCCCATTTTTTGAAAACGAGGCAAGCGTTTACACCGCCAAAACCAAAACTGTTACTCATCACAGTATTCAATTTTGCATCACGTTTTTCAAGTACGATATCAAAAGGTTTTGCGCCTTCGTCAAGTTCAGTCACGTTGATGTTCGGTGCAATAAAGTCATTTTGCATCATCAAAATAGAATAAATCGCTTCTTGTACGCCTGCAGCGCCCAGGCTGTGACCTGTCATCGACTTGGTTGAGCTGAGCGGAGGAACTTGTCCTACACCGAAAGCACGCTCCATCGCTTTAAGTTCAGTGACATCGCCTGCCGGAGTAGATGTACCATGTGTATTAACATAGTCGATGGTATCTACACCATGTTGTTTAGCTTCTTCTAAAGCCATAAGGATACAACGCGTCGCACCTTCGCCCGATGGTGCAACCATGTCAGCGCCGTCAGAATTTGCTGCATAGCCGACAACTTCAGCCAAAATGTTTGCACCACGTGCTTGAGCATGTTCAAGTGACTCTAGTACAACGAAGCCACCACCGCCAGCGATCACGAAACCGTCACGGTCAGCAGAGTAAGGGCGTGAAGCAGTCTCTGGAGTGTCGTTATATTTTGAACAAAGTGCGCCCATTGCATCAAATAAAAGACTTTGTGACCAATGGTCTTCTTCACCACCACCGGCAAGCATTAAGTCTTGTTTGCCTAATTGAATCAGGTTGTATGCATAACCAATGGCATCTGCAGATGTTGCACAAGCGCTAGTAATCGTATGTGCAATACCTTGCATTTTAAATGCCACACCCACGTTTGCGGTAATGGTGTTGGTCATGTTACGTGGTACAAAGAATGGACCAACTTTACGTGCACCTTTGGTGTCTAGAAGTTCTTTCATTTCAACAACAGATGCAGTTGAACCACCACCTGACCCACCCGCAATACCGTAACGTGGATTACCACCGATTTGTTCTGCTGTTAAGCCTGCATTTTCTACCGCAGCCAAAGCTGAGTTGTATGCATACATTGCGCATACGCCCATAAAGCGTTTTAAACGGCGGTCAATACCGTCAAAGTTTTGTTCTGCAGCCGCACTGACATGACTTTTAAAATTAAGTTCAGCATAACTTGGGTTGAAACGTGTTCCAGAAATCCCGTTTTGCAAAGAATGAGTGACATCTTCTAATGTATTACCAATGCATGAGTTGATGCCCATACCAGTGATTACAACACGTTTCATCTACAGATCCTTTATAGGTAGTGTGTGAGCAAGCTATAGAAAGTATACGAAGGAAACTTTCTAAATAGGCGAACTCATATAATTTGATTGGAATAATGATAGCAGAAAGCTTTTTGAATTCTTATGGCAAATCCTATGCCTATTGTTGACT
The DNA here is from genome assembly GCF_002018395.1 of Acinetobacter sp. ANC 5600. Taxonomy (NCBI): domain Bacteria; kingdom Pseudomonadati; phylum Pseudomonadota; class Gammaproteobacteria; order Moraxellales; family Moraxellaceae; genus Acinetobacter; species Acinetobacter sp. ANC 5600. The sequence continues at coordinate 5,420 of NZ_MVKW01000009.1, read as the reverse complement.
GAGCTAATTTGCAACTTTGCAGCAAAAAACTTAACTTAAAGATACATATTCAAGTTGTGATAAAGTTTGACTACACCTAGTATTTATCAATAATTTCAAGAATAGTTTTAATGAGGTAGGGAATGGTGAAAACGAATAATAAACCAACGGCAGGTCTACTCTCAAACGCCTTTGGAGTGGCTAAAAAGCTCAGTTCTACTGGGGTGTCCATCATTAATCATGTCGCACCCGAATCCGTAACTAAGGTCATTCAACCTCAAAAAAATGGTCAAACCTTGGAGGGTCAGTCAAGGCAAGCGGGCGTATTTGATGTAAAAAAATATGATAATCCTCAGCAAATCTTACGTGAACACGTTCCAAATGTTTCTAGACAATTATTCGGTCGACATTTTAATACTGTAAATAATGTGGCTAATTTTGTTGCTCCTCAATTTAGTGACAAAATTTCTGATTATTTATTTGATCGACTTAATCATTTTAGTTCGGATATTTCATCTGTAGATGCGGTGCTTGATGAAGCTGGGGTGCGTGATTTAGAAGAGTTGACACAAGATGTCGATCGTTCACGTCGCATTAGTCAGGCCTTGGGCGAGCAAAATAAATGGATTGCTTCAATTCAAGGGGCTTTAACAGGTGCGACAGGTGTCATCGGTTCAAGTATTGATATTCCTGCTTCACTGATTATGACTTTGCGAGTGATTTATCAAGTTGGGCGTTCTTATGGTTTCGACTTAAGTAAAGAAAGTGATCAAGATATTGTTCAGTTTATTTTTAAACAGGTCGACCTGAGTTTAATTGCAGAAAAACAAACCTTACTTATGGCGATTAAAGCCCTGAGTAGCACGCTACAAAATAGTGATTTACATCAATTGCAGCAATTGGTGGGTTCAGACACTGATGCAGCAGCATTGAAAAAATATGTACTAGATGAAAATGGTCAGTTTAAGTGGGCATGGCTCAATCAAATGCCAAAAGTTTCATTGTTAAATCAGCTATCACGATTATCTCCTGTGGCGAGCGTTGGTGTAAGTGTGGTGTATAGTCGCCGTTTAGTGGATGAAGTGAATCAGAAGGCACAGCAAGTCTTTTCTAATGCGCGCCAATATATTTTGCAGCATCAGGATATTAGCTTGTCACCTTTACATGCCTATGAGCGTTCTCTTGAGTTGCTTGCTCAAGCAACACCTAAATTACTAGAAGGTATTAAGGCGAAAGATATGGATTTGGCTGAGCCTGTACTAGATCAGACTATAGATGTTACAGGTCATGAGAGTCTCCGCGCATTAAAAGTCATCAAAAAAGCACAAGTTAAAAACTCTGATGCAGCCGAAGTGGAAGTAGAGCAGGAACAAAAAGTCTCAGAAGGTTTGGAGGCACTTGCGGAGAAAGTTGTTGAGCCTCATGCACCCGGGGCTGCGCAAAAACCTGCTTTAGCTGAAAAAGATGAGTTTGATGCGTTGGAAGCCGTGCAGGAAGATGATGTCCCTGTGGCTAAAGCTGCACCTAAAACTAAGCCGCGTAAAGCCAAAACAGCAGCCGTAGATAAAGTTACAAAAAAATCAGCAGATTCTTCTGAAAAATAAACTATTTATTTGTGGGTGAAAAATTGCGCAAATCATGATGAATAAATGTTTTCGATGATCGTATATTGTTGACCAATTTTAAGTCTTCGCTTACAATTGCATGCCCTCAAAAAGTAGTATTTTTTGGGGCTTTTTATTAACGGGAGAATTGCCAAATGGCAACAACAAATCAGTTGATCCGTAAGGGTCGTACAACTTTAGTTGAAAAATCTAAAGTTCCTGCGTTGAAGGCTTGTCCACAACGTCGTGGTGTTTGTACACGTGTTTACACAACTACACCTAAAAAACCTAACTCAGCAATGCGTAAAGTTTGCCGTGTTCGCTTAACTTCAGGTTTCGAAGTTTCTAGCTACATCGGTGGTGAAGGCCATAACCTACAAGAGCACAGTGTTGTTCTTATCCGTGGTGGTCGTGTTAAAGATTTACCGGGTGTACGTTACCATACCGTTCGTGGTTCTTTAGACTGTGCTGGTGTTAAAGATCGTAACCAGTCTCGTTCTAAATACGGTGCTAAACGTCCTAAGAAATAATCTGAAAAGATTAACTTCTTAGTTCGTTAGAACTGCAATCCTTTATCGTCTCGCTTGTCTGATTTCTGCATTTTTTGTGAAAATTCCAAGCGACGTATAGTAAGGCCAGCGAAAGCACATGACACTTTGTGCACCTGCTGGAGTAACCTGAAGTGTCATATTTATTAGGTGTATTAAAATGCCAAGACGTCGCGTAGTTGCTGCCCGTGAAATCCTTCCGGATCCTAAGTTCAGCAGCCAAACAATCGCTAAATTCATGAACCACGTAATGCAAGATGGTAAAAAATCTATTGCTGAAAGTATCGTTTACGGTGCTTTAGACCGCGTTCAAGAAAAATCTAAAGTAGACCCAGTTGAATTTTTCGAGACTACTCTTGAAAAAGTTCGTCCTATGGTCGAAGTAAAAGCACGCCGTGTTGGTGGTGCTACATACCAAGTGCCTATGGAAGTACGCCCATCCCGTCGTACTGCCTTGGCTATGCGTTGGTTAGTAGATGCTGCTGCTAAGCGTTCTGAAAAAACTATGGCTTTACGTCTTGCTGGTGAGTTGCTTGATGCAGCTGAAGGTAAAGGCGCAGCGATCAAAAAACGTGAAGATGTGCATCGTATGGCTGAAGCCAACAAAGCCTTCTCTCATTACCGTTTCTAAGCGGATAAAACAGCCCCTATTCAGGAGGGTGACAAATCAGTTGTCACTGTTTTGTCATCGAATCGCTTTAAGTTGCTATGCAGCTTAAAGCGTCCTGTTTTAAACAACAAAATTTAGGAATGCTAGAAATCATGGCACGTCAAACCCCAATTTCTCGTTACCGTAACATTGGTATCTCTGCGCACATTGACGCAGGTAAAACAACCACTTCTGAACGTATTTTGTTCTACACAGGTGAGAGCCACAAACTAGGTGAAACTCACGAAGGTTCAGCAACGACTGACTGGATGGAACAAGAGCAGGAACGTGGTATTACCATTACTTCAGCAGCTGTAACATGCTTCTGGAAAGGTATGGCTAACCAGTTCGACCAACACCGTATTAACGTAATTGACACCCCGGGACACGTTGACTTCACAATTGAAGTTGAGCGTTCTATGCGTGTTCTTGACGGTGCGTGTATGGTTTACTGTGCTGTGGGTGGTGTACAGCCTCAGTCTGAAACTGTATGGCGTCAGGCGAACAAATATAAAGTGCCTCGTATTGCGTTCGTAAACAAAATGGACCGTACTGGTGCGAACTTCTTCCGCGTTGTTGAGCAAATGAAAACACGTCTTGGTGCGAACCCAGTGCCAATCGTTGTTCCAGTGGGCGCGGAAGATACATTCACAGGTGTTGTTGACTTAATCGAAATGAAGTCAATCATCTGGGATGAAGCTTCTCAAGGTATGAAGTTTGAATACGGCGACATTCCTGCTGATCTGCAAGATACAGCTGAAGAATGGCGTACAAACATGGTTGAAGCTGCTGCTGAAGCATCAGAAGAACTCATGGACAAATACCTGGAAGAAGGCGATCTTTCTAAAGAAGAAATCGTAGCTGGTCTTCGTCAACGTACTTTGGCTGGTGAAATCCAACCAATGATGTGTGGTTCGGCGTTCAAAAACAAAGGTGTTCAACGTATGTTGGATGCTGTTATTGAGTTCTTGCCAGCGCCAACTGACGTTGAAGCAATTAAAGGTATCTTAGACGACAAAGACGAAACCGAAGGTTCTCGTGAAGCGTCTGACGATGCTCCGTTCTCTGCTCTTGCGTTCAAAATCATGAACGACAAATTCGTAGGTAACTTGACATTCGTACGTGTTTACTCTGGTGTTCTTAAAGCGGGTAGCCCGTGTTATAACCCAGTAAAAATGAAACGTGAACGTGTTGGCCGTATCGTACAGATGCACGCAAATGACCGTCATGACATCGAAGAAATTCGTGCAGGCGACATCGCGGCGTGTGTAGGTCTTAAAGACACAACTACGGGTGATACACTGTGTGACGAAAACAACATCATTACACTTGAGCGTATGGAATTCCCAGAGCCAGTAATTCAATTGGCTGTTGAACCTAAGACTAAAGCTGACCAAGAAAAAATGTCAGTTGCGCTTGGCCGTTTAGCGAAAGAAGATCCATCGTTCCGCGTATTCACAGACGAAGAATCTGGTCAGACTATCATTGCTGGTATGGGTGAGCTTCACCTTGACATTATTGTTGACCGTATGAAACGTGAATTCAACGTTGAAGCAAACATTGGTAAACCAATGGTTGCTTACCGTGAAACGATTAAGAAAACGATTGAACAAGAAGGTAAATTCGTTCGTCAAACAGGTGGTAAAGGTAAATTCGGTCACGTATACGTACGCTTAGAACCACTTGCTGAAGATGCTGGCAAAGACTACGAGTTCGCTGAAGAAGTTGTTGGTGGTGTAGTACCTAAAGAATTCTTCGGTGCAGTAGACAAAGGTATCCAAGAACGTATGAAGAATGGTGTCCTTGCTGGTTACCCAGTTGTTGGCATCAAAGCGACATTGTTCGATGGTTCTTACCATGATGTCGACTCTGACGAATTATCGTTCAAAATGGCGGGTTCTTATGCCTTCCGTGACGGTTTCATGAAAGCAGATCCTGTTCTTCTTGAACCAATCATGAAAGTTGAAGTAGAAACTCCAGAAGACTACATGGGCGATATCATGGGTGACTTAAACCGTCGTCGTGGTATGGTTCAAGGTATGGACGATCTTCCTGGCGGTACTAAAGCAATCCGTGCTGAAGTTCCACTTGCTGAGATGTTTGGTTACGCGACTCAAATGCGTTCTATGTCTCAAGGTCGTGCGACTTATTCTATGGAATTCGCTAAATACGCTGAAACACCACGTAACGTGGCTGAAGGCATCATCGCTAAGTTCCAATCTGGCGGTAAAAAAGGTGACGACGAGTAATCTTTCGATTACTATAAGCCCAAACTAATTCATAGTTAAAAACCAAATGCTCATGCAGTATCCCTGCATGAGTAGTTTAAAAAGGAAGATCTCATGGCTAAGGCTAAGTTCGAACGTAATAAGCCACACGTTAACGTGGGTACAATTGGTCACGTCGACCACGGTAAAACTACTTTAACAGCTGCAATTGCAACTGTATGTGCAAAAAAATTCGGTGGTGAAGCGAAAGATTACGCTGCTATCGACTCTGCACCAGAAGAAAAAGCACGTGGTATTACAATTAATACTTCACACGTAGAATACGATTCTCCAATCCGTCACTACGCTCACGTAGACTGCCCAGGTCACGCCGATTATGTTAAAAACATGATTACTGGTGCTGCACAAATGG
>NZ_MVKW01000008.1:0-128828 GCF_002018395.1 Acinetobacter sp. ANC 5600 | reverse complement strand
CGAAGAGCACTGCTCTGAGATTAGACTAAGCAAGTATCCATAACAGTTGTGCTGGCGACAATAGCAAGAGTGAACCACCTGATCCCTTCCCGAACTCAGAAGTGAAACCTCTTAGCGCTGATGGTAGTGTGGGGTTACCCATGTGAGAGTAAGTCATCGCCAGCTCATTATTCGAAACACCCCCTGACTAGTCCAGGGGGTGTTTTTTTATGTGCGGAGAAAAAGGGAAAGGAAAAAGATAGAGGGGGATACGGAAATTAAGCGTTGGATATCCAACGCTATAAGTTTACATAGAACGATAAAATTATCTTAACTGACGTCGTGCATGCTTTAATGCTGTTCTTAACCCTTCTTCTAAAGTTGGATGATAGAAAGGTTTATCCAAAATTTCATGTATGCTTAGTTCTTCTGAAATCATCCAAGCTAGTAAATGTGCTAAATGTTCAGCTTCTGCACAGAATAGCTCAGCTCCTAATAGTGTATGGTTAATTGTATCCACATATACTTCGGCAGCCCCTTTATTTTTAGCAGCAACAATCGCACGACCTTGTTTTTCGTAAGAAACGAAACCAATGACGAATTCTGTGTTTTTATCTTGTAGTTGCTTATAGCTTTGACCAATAGTTGCCATTTGTGGTGTAGAAAATAAGATGCCTAGAGGGGTTAGCGTCTTGATGGATTTAATTTGTGGAAAGTTTAAACAGTTTTGTACTGTAAATTTACCTTCATGAGCTGCTTCGTGTTGGATAGGGGTATTGGTATGTGCATCACCGACAATAAAAATAGGATAATCAGCTAGTTGCTTTGTATGCGGATTGATCGGTAAATTTTTAATATCTTTAAATTCTGCACTTATACGTTCTAAACCTAAGGTATTTAATAATGTACGTCTGCCAGTTGCAGCTAAAACATAGTCAACTTGTAGCGACTTTTGTACGTTTTCTTCAGTATAGGTTAAATGAACTAGATCGCCTTCAAGAGAGTAATGTTCAGGTAAAATTTCAAACTTTAGCTTTAATTCTTTACTTAACTCTTCCTGTGCGAGCTTTTGTAATATGGGGCTACTCAGGGAGCCAATTTTTCTACTACGTGCAAAAACGGTGGTGTTTACATTGAGGCGTGTTAAAGCCTGTGCTAATTCCAAAGCGATGACGCCACTTCCAATAACTGCAACAGATTTTGGGAGTTGTTCTAATTCGAATATCTGATCTGATGTAATTAATTTATCGCCTAATATTTGTTTTTGTTCTGTATCTATAGCAGGCGTTGTACCTACTGCAAGGATAAATGATTTTGCTTTAAATGTTTGGTTATTTACTTGAATGGTATTTGAATTAATAAATTCAGCTTTTCCTGAAATTTTATGTTGGCTTGGCCAACTTTCAACATCTTTTAAAGTGGCTCGTGTAAAACGATCACGTAAAGTTTGAACATGTTGCATGACGCTAGAGGTATCAATTTCACTTTTGACATCAAGGCCTAAATTATCTGCATTTCCAATTTCGTGCATACGGTTGGCAGTAGAGATGAGTATTTTACTTGGCATGCAACCGACGCGTGCACAGGTGGTGTCCCAAGGACCATCATTAATGATAAGAATATTCTGTGTTTTTTTGATTGCTTCTTTATAGGCTGAAATGCCTGCTGTTCCTGCACCGATAATGATGATGTCGTACATAATATATTTTTTTCAAGTTGCACTTAGACTAGTCTTCCTTATTTAAAGAAAATGTCAATTCCACATATATTTAATTTAAAAATAGAATATTTAAATTTAATTTATAAGCTCATTATTAAGAAGCAATGTTTTAGATTGAAGAGATTTTTTTTAATTTGTTGAAAAACAATAAAAATATATTAATCCCTAAGGTTTCTGCTGATTTTATAGTCGAAAGATGCTTTGAATTATGTGAAAAAGAACACTTTTTAAAATTATTTCGCTATGTAAGTTTTGTTATTCATATTGATTAATTTTGTTAATTTGATTAAATTTTAGCAAAGCCATAAAAGTGTATTTTAGGGCGCTAATTATTAAATAAAACAGTGGGTGTAAGCATGACAATTTTTTCTAATTTAAAGAAATTAGGGGTAAATTCAACCGTATTAGCGACTTCAATAGCTTTGGTTGCATGTGGCGGTGGGGGGAGTGATGGTTATTATAATAATGATGATAATAGTTCATCTAATGGTGGAAATAATTCAACGGGAAATGAATCTACTGACAATTCAGCAGAAGTAGCAGAAAGTTTAAATGTTCTTGAGCTAAAAGACGCAGCGGGTAATGTTATTGTAAGTGCAAATGATAATTCTGTTATTAAGTTTTCTGTGCAAGTTTTAAATAGTGATAAAGGCGGCATTGCGAATAAATCAGTTCGTCTATCTATATCTGACCCAGAAAATATTGGTGTAACTAGTGCAAATTCATTGGTTTCTACGAGTGAAGGTGGTATCTCTACTTTTGATCTTAATATTCCAACCTTAGCTGCTAGTTCAGGTAAGGTACAATTAACAGCTGCTGTTGAAGGTACAACAATCAAGCAGGTATACACGCTTAATATCAGTAAAAAAAGTACAGTAGTAAGTAATTATAATATTAGCATTGAGCAGGGCGTTATTTTAGACTTGCCTAAAGGTTCTGCAACAGTTACTGCGCGTGTAACAGATACTAATGGTGGTGCGAAAGCTAATCAAACCGTTACCTTGGCTTTGCCAGATAATATGATAGGTAAGTTTTCTATTTCTTCAGGTTCTACTTTAGCTACCAACTCACAAGGTGAAGCGAAGTTTACTATTACAGCTAATCCAGATTTAACTGATGCGCAAATGGAAGAACAATTTGCAGCTAAGTCTCAATCACTACAGTTTAAATTAATTGATGAATTTCAAGCACAAAAAACAGTTTCAGGTGCTATTACGTTTAAAGATATTCGTCAAATTGTAATGGTCCAAAAGCTAGAAATTATTAAGGCTGACGCAGCTTTAGCAGCACAAGGTGGTGTAACGACTGTTAAAGTTCGTGCAAAAAATAGTAAGGATGAAGCGCTATCTGGGAAATTAGTCAAGCTTTCATTTACTGATAAGAGTGAAGCATACGGTGTTTCAATTGAACCGAAAGAACAAGTGACGGATGCAAGTGGATATGCAACTTTCACCATTAAATCAAATTCATCTTATCCAATTGCTTTGTCGCAACAAGGAATCAATTTAAAAGCAATATATGCAGATAATGATGAAATCTTCGCTCAAGATACGATTAGTGTAATTACAAATGATACGGATGCAAGCGATCAATTAGCACTACAGCGTTTAGAAGTAGCCTCTTCTTATAAAATTAATGCGAAAGATGATCAAGTTACAATTACCGTTCAAGGTATTAATAACAAAGGTCAAGCTGCAACGAAAGGAAAAGTAACGTTATCTTTAAATAAAGAGGCGACTGCAAATGGTATTACTTTTGATGGTAGTGCTGAGCAAGAGTTCAAAAATGGTTATGTAACTTATACCTTAAAATCTAATGCAAAAACAGAAGCTGCTGTTTCGGCATTAATACAAGCAGGTATCACGGCGACTTTTACTTCAGATAATAACTTGACTAACAGCATTAAAATTGCTGTTGAAGATGAAGCAAAATCTGAGGAAAAAGTAAATTATTTAGCAATTGATCCTATAAATTCTTCTTTTGATCATACTGTTGATCAAAAAATTCAAGTTAAAGTGAAAGCCATTGGCGTTGAAGGAAGTCCATTAAATGGAGAAAGCGTTAAAATTTCTATGCCAAACTTACCTGTAGCTGATTTACAAGTTTTAGGACTAAGTCTTTCGAGTGCTGCAATTAAAAATACATCTAGTGATGGTTATGCGACATTTGAATATTCATATAAGGTGAATAATGCTAATCGTGATCGTCAGTTAGAATTATTAAAGAATGGTATTATTTTGACTGCAACTGCGGGTTCAGTGAGCAGTGCACAACAATCCATTATATTAAATTTTAAAGCACCGACAGAGCAAAACTCGATTGATCTAGATTATTTAGATGTACAAATGCCTGGATCTATTATTGTTTCTCCTGGAGCTGCGGAACAAACTTTACAAGTTAGCGTTAAAGCAATTGGTACAGATGGTAAGGCTTTTGCGAACCAAAAAGTTGGTTTGGGTCTAAACGATGCAGCTTTGGGTAATGGTGTATCACTTTCATCTGCCTCTGGTGTGACAACGGATGCCAATGGTAATGCTGTATTTAGCTTAAAAGTTAAAGCAAATAATGCAACTGAAGCAGCAAATTTAGTTGCAAATGGCATTACAGTCGCTGTACGTGGCAATCGCCTTGATGGTTCAGCTTATACTTTAACGCGTAAAATCGACGTTACTGCCCCCGTTGTTGTACTTCCTAATCTTGCAAATTTGAATTTTGAATACGATATTCAAACTGTTTCGGTATTGGGTGGTGAAGTTAAAGTCAAAGTAAAAGCAATTGATGAGGATGGTAATTTAATACCGAATACCTCATTGTCAATTGCACTTTCTACATTAGCAGGCTCTCGTGTATCACTGTCTGACACTAATTTAAAAACAAATAGTAGGGGTGAGGCTGAGTTTACTGTTCGTGTGTCAGAGGGTGAGTATGATCCAAGTTTGTTAAAAAATGGCATTACTTTTGCTGTCGTTGGTACAAGTCCTAGCAATGGTGATCGTATTCAGCAAACAGGAACAATTCAGGTTGCGATCCCTAAGGATTCTGTAAATCTACGTCTTACAGCCGATAATTCTAGTTTAGAGCTAGGAAAATCTTACCAGTTACAAGTCGCAGTAAAGGATGAGTTGGGAGCGAATACAGGCTATCCAGTTAACCTAACATTAAATAATGAAGCGTTAGCTGCTGGTGTTAAGCTCAGTGCTGACTCAGTTTTAACTTCGGCAAATGGCCAAGTACCAGTCACGATTACTTTACCAAAGGAAATGACGGATGCTGCTAAGCAAGCGTTGTTAACAGCAGGTATAAAAGTTAAAGGCTCGATTACGAATCCAAAAGGTGAAAAATTAGAAGCACTACTTAATTTCACAGTTTATGAAGCGATTAATACCAATAATTTAGAGTTTTCAGTTTCTAAAGAAAATTTAAATGTAGAAGGTGATCGTTCAATTGTTTCAGTACAGTTGACAGATGTTAATGGACAGCCTTTAAGAAATCAGCTTGTGAATTTAGCTGCCAACAATGCAGCAAGCATTATTATTGGTACACCAGGGGGCGGTGGTTCTACAAATACTAGCTTGCCTCAATCAGTCATGACGGATTCTAATGGTAATGCATTCTTCTCTGTAGAAATTGATGGTGCAACAGTTGATGGCGACCTATTGATTGCAAGTGGTATTGAATTAACAGCAACACATATCAATGAAGCTGGTGCTGTAGCAACTCAAATTAAACGGTTAGAAGCCATTAGAACTATTGCACCACCACCTCAAATTCAACCTACACAGTACAGCTTGCGCATTGCTACAAATAAGCAGATGCTAAATGTTCGTGAAGATAGTACTGAGGTTACCGTGACACTTGTTGACCTTAATGGTGGCGGTGTTGCAAATAAGTATGTTGAATTAGCTGTAATAGACCAATTAGTTAATGGTGCTATCATTGAAGGCCCTTCAGGATTGACAACAGATGCAAATGGTCAAGCAACATTTACTGTAAAAGTAGATGAAAATGCACGTAGTAGTGGATATTCGGCTGCAACTTTTGATACCGATAATTTACGTTTAACTGCAACTTATAAAGAATCAGGTTTTACAGATGCTGTACAGGTTCGTATGGTTAATATCGTGCAAGCAGCTGTTGAACAACCTGTTGCTTCAATTGTGATTGGGGTTAATCCAACTGAGATAGGTGTATCAAATGATGGTGTTTATTACACTCGTAACTTGTCGGTAAGTGTTGTTGATTTTGATGGGAAACCATTAGCTAATCAAAAAGTAGAAATGGATATTACGCCTACTACTTATTTCAAAGGTCGATATATTTGGGCATTAGCACCAGAAGTTGGATCACCTAGCCCGAAAGTTAAGTGGGTTGCAGCTGGCGAAAGCTATTATGATGTTGATCCAACCAATACCAATATCTATTACAATGATGATGGTGTTCCAATGGATAATAATGGCACTCCAAATGATGCATCGGATGATGTGGTTATCGCGCCAACTACGAATCCAATTACTGCGTGTTCTGCAGCACCGGAAGGTACGCCAGTAGGTAATACTCCTGTTAAGGTCCCAACTTTCCTAGGTCAAGGAGCTACAGCGACTTACACGACTGATAAGGATGGTAAATTTGACTTTACAATTCGTTATCCGAAAATTTATGCACAATGGTTAAATGTACAAATTGGTGCCTCTTCTGAAGTTGCAACTTTACCTACACGTACAACTTATGGTTTGGGTTTACCATCAGTAACAACTGACTATAGTTCAAATGGTACTTTTGGTCCAAACATAACAAGTCCATACGGTCTGAGCGGTTGTCCTTAATAATTAAAAAAACAGCGCTTCGGCGCTGTTTTTTATTGTAGGGACTGTTCAATTCAAAGTGCAGTCCCGACACTTACACCAACGGTTGGACGTACATTCATAGAATTACACCCTGTTAGCAACAACGTTGTAAATAAAACGGTAAACACGAATTTATTCATTGAGCAAACCTTGAGCCTTAGCTTGATTGAAAAGAGATGTCGAACGAGAACCGCTACGACAAATCATCAAAATGGGTTTAGGAAGCTCATTATAATATTTAGCAAATTCTTTCACGTCTGTTTGAGAAATTTTACCGCTTTGCACAGGTTGATACACAACACTCACATGAGACTTTTCAGCAATGCCTCGTAACTGTAAAACAGTCACTTCATTGCCCGCCTCATTATCTGGTCGGTTTACAATCACAGATTTAAATTTAAGTTGTTTGAGTAAACTTGAAAATTTATCTGTGGTCATTTGCCCTGAGACACTTAAATTTGCATTTAAGGGTTGACTGCTATTATCAGCAAATGTGGGTGCTGAAAAGACGCAAGTTGCGATCAATAAAGCTTTTTGAATGAAAGCCTTAGTCATCCAAAAGATCCATCTGTTTTGCTAGTTGATATAGGTTATTTGAACGATTACCTGTACGGCAGAACATGAGCACTGGCTTTGGCAATTCATTAAAATGATTAGCAAAGTTACGGACATCTAGCTCAGAAATTTGACCTGCAACAACAGGTTGATGAACATAGTCTAAACCAGCGCTACGAGCTGCTTCTTCAATTTGAGCACTGGTTGGTTGCTCAGGACCACCTTCCATGTCAGGGCGGTTATTGATAATCGATTTAAAGCCTTTTTCAACCACTTGCGCTACATGTTCTGGGCCGATTTGACCTGCAAAACCAACATTTTCGCTCATTGAGTCACTCCATAATTTAATTCATAGATTTATGCTTTATGATAGCATTAAGCACAAACTTGAGCAGAATGTTCTTAAATTTTTATAAGCGATTACAACCATAAAATAACGCAATGGAGCGCGTATGCACGCCTATACAGTCGAACCACTGTATGTCAAAAGCGGACAAGATGTTATAGCTGCTGACTTTTATCGTCCAAAATCTGTTGAAAAACCTGCAGTCATTCTCATGGCACATGGTTTGGCGGCATTACGCCAGTTTAAATTAGTGCAATATGCCAAGCGCTTTGTACAAGCGGGCTATGCTGTTGTGTTGTTTGATTATCGCTATTGGGGGGGCAGCACAGGGCGTCCGAGAGAGTTGGTGAATCTTAAAGCTCAACTTGAAGATTGGCGGACCATGATCGATCATTTACAGCAGCGTAAATCGATTGATTCGAGACGCATTGTATTATGGGGAACATCGCTGAGTGGTGGCTATGTACTTAGTTTGGCGGCAGAGCTTAAAAATATTAAAGCGGTGATGGTACAAGTCCCATTTGTCGACGGCGCTGAAAGTGCAAAATTGTATCCCTTACAGCAATTACCTAAAGCGTTAAAATTATCGAGTCAGGACTATATGGGGTCTAAAGTTGGGATGAGTCCAACGACTTTACCCGTAGTTCATCCACATCGATTGTGTTTTTTACAGTCTGAAGATAGTTATGCGGGCTACTTATCGATTGTCAATCCTGATTTTTATTGGAGTGGCGAAATTCCGGCTCGGGCCTTTTTTAAGTTAATCCGTTATCGTCCAATTTTGGATGTCCGGAAAATTAGCATACCTGTACTTTTTATTGCGGCAAAAGAAGATAGTTTGATTCCCATCGAATCAAGCCGAGAAACTGCGACCAATATTGCACCGTATGTGCAATATTATGAGTGGGAAATGCAACATTTTGATATTTATCATGGGCAATGGTTTGAAAAAGCCATGACAACCCAATTAGAATTTTTACATCAACATGTTGGAGTCAGCTAAATGATCGTTGTGTGTCCTGAATGTGGTGCAAAAAACCGTGTACCTGAAGAAAAACTCGAAGTTGGACCTGCATGTGGTCAATGTCATCAAGCATTGATTCCATTGGCTCCCATCGAGTTGAATGAAAAGAACTTTGCAAATTTTATTAGCAATAGTGATTTACCTGTGCTGATTGATTTATGGGCTGAATGGTGTGGCCCATGTAAGATGATGGCGCCACACTTTGCACAAGTTGCAAAATCAAATCCGAAGGTGGTTTTTGCCAAAATTGATACCGAAGCAAACCCTCGATTGAGCGGTGCATTTAATGTTCGCAGTATTCCTACACTGGTTTTGATGAATAAAACCAACGAAATTGCTAGAATAAGCGGTGCAATGCGTGCTGGTGAGTTACAACAATGGCTCAACCAGCAGTTAAATCTACCTCAATAAATGTCAGCGCCAGGAGCTAAAGTGTCAGAAACTCATGTAAAACCTGAAGGAACGCTTTCCCTACAAACCATCGCGATGCCTGCAGACACCAACTGGAGTGGTGATGTTTTCGGTGGTTGGATCGTGTCACAAATGGACTTGGCCGGTGCAATTCACGCAGAGCGTTTCAGTCAAGGACGCTGTGCAACGATTTCAATTAACCAAATGACCTTCCTCGTTCCAGTGAAAGTCGGGGATGTCATCAGTGTATATACCAAAATTTTAAAAGTGGGTAATACCTCTATCCAAATGCAGATTGAAGTTTGGGATAGTCACGACAGTTCACGTGATCCAATTCGCGTAACCGAAGGTGTGTTTACATTTGTCGCTGTCGATGTGAAAGGTGCTAAGCGTCAAATTCCTGCGGATGCAAAAGCTAAATTTGCTGCAGATCAAGCTTAATTAAAGTTAGACGCAAAAAAAAAGCCGCTCAATCGAGTGGCTTTTTTATGAATAGTGACTGAGAAATTAGAACATTGTATTTGAATTGGCACTGGTTTCAGGAATGCTCTGTTGCACATCCCAATGTTCGACGATCTTGCCATTTTCAACACGGAAGATATCAATAATGGCTTCTCCACGGTCTTGATTATTTTGCGTAGAGTGCACATGTAAATAGACCAAATCACCTTCGGCAGCGGCACGTTTGATCTGGTTTTTTGCTTCAGGATTCTGTTTAAAATATTGGGTGAAGTAATCGACAAATGGCGCTTTGCCATCAGGTACATGCGGATTATGTTGAATATATTGATTGCCAATATATCGGTCAGCATATGTCTTAACCTGATGTTTAAGAAAGACACCTTCATAAAAATCAATCACGATTTTCTTATTTTCCGCTGCTTGGCTGGTTTGAATATTGCTATCAGCCGCTTGATTTGGAGTCGTTGGCGTAGGAGGAATATTACTTTGACATGCAGTTAAAAACACCGCCAGGCTGATGAGTGAAAGGGGAATGATTTTTTTCATAAAGTGCTCAATATATTTGTGTAGTGCAAGCATATTGAGCGGAATTACGGTGTATAAATAGTAAAAAACAGTCTTGATTTTGCTGAAATTTAGTAAAACTTATACTTACCTAAAAGTAAGTTTTATTTACATTTATTTATTTTTCAGAGCGGATTTTGCGACCCATGCCCAAAGCATTTCACATTGAATCGGTGCTTCACCAGATTCATCGGTGACGAAGACCTGTACTAAGGTTTCACCTTTTTCTGTACTTTGCATTTGTTGTTGCTGTTCGGGTGTAAGCGTTGCGATGGCTTTCATCCCACCTTGGGTTGGACGTTTAAAATCAACTTTGAAGCTTTTAATCAGGACAATGGCACTGTCTGGGACGTTCATTGCTGTGACAAAGCCTGTGGCTGTTTCTGCGATCAGCGCCATGGCACAGGCATGTACTTGCCCGATATGGTTTTGCATCGCCTTATGATTGGCGATGCTCACCTCAACACGCTCAGGGCTGACATGTTGATAACGAATTTTAGCGGTACCGACCATAGGCACGACGCGACCAAATGCTTGACTTAGCAAACGACTCTGAAGACCTTTCGGTAATTTAGATGATGCGTTTACGATTTTATGTAGGCGGTTTGGTCGTGTCATGTCGTCCTCTATGGCAAATGTAATGCCTTAGTCTTTAAAGTTATTAAATTGAAGCGGCACACCAAACTGTTGCTCTTTTAAGAACGCCATCACTTGTTGCAAAGTGTCACGTTTCTTGTCAGTCACACGAATTTTGTCGCCTTGAATGGAAGATTGCACTTTAATGCCGCTTTCTTTAATGGCTTTATTGATTTTTTTTGCAGTATCAGAGTCAAGACCGTCTTTTAGTTTGATCACTTGAATGACGTTTTTACCAGAAGCCGTCATTTTTTGTGGATCGAGTGCTTGAATGTCGACTTTACGTTTGAAGAAATGATTTTCGAGCATGGTATACACTTGCTCACATTGGAAATCGCTTTCTGTTGAGATTTTGATTTCCTTATTTTTCTCATTTAACTCAATTGAAACGTCTTGACCACGGAAGTCAAAACGCGTCGCAATTTCTTTTTGCGTGTTTTGAACTGCATGATTTACTTCAAAAACTTCTAATTCGGAAACAATATCAAAAGAAGGCATAGATTAGACCTTTACAAAGGGAAAGAATATCTGAGATGCTAGGGATGTTTTCTTCATTTGCCAAGTGTTGTTTACATCAAAAGGAGTGCGCAATGATCCGTAAACAAGAAATTACAACATTTGAGTTCCCAGAAGACTCGATTATCTGGGATGTTCGCGATGCAAGTGCTTATGCTGAAGCACATGTGAAAGGTGCGGTTAACCGACCGATCAACGCATTGTCATCAGATGCACTGACTCAGGTGTCAACGGATCAACCCATTTACATTTTATGTGGTGGCGGAAGTAAAGCTCCACGTGCAGCAGAGTTACTAGAGGGTTTTGACAGCTCACGTGAATATGTAATCTTAATGGGCGGCACGCGTGCTGCTCGTGATGCCGGTCTTCCTTTGGAACAAGGGAAATGAGATCGAATCAAAAAAAGCGCCGAAAGGCGCTTTTTTATTGCAGGTTATTTTTCTTGAGGTGGTGCTGAGGGTACTTGACCTTGAAAATAAGGCTTCTTGTTTTTTTGTTTGGCTTTGGCGCGTCGTATAAAACGTGCTGCATGAATTTTATCGAGTAGCTGTGTTGGAATAGGGCAGGCTTCTTTTAAGACCAGCGCGGCAATGATTTCACTACAGAGCGGGGCATACAGGAAACCTTTAGAACCGAGTCCACTACAGCTATAAATTTGCTGATCTTCATGGACTGCACCAATTACTGGGAAAAAGTCTTTTGTCTGTGCGCGAATTGCGGCACGTCCTTGCCATTGCTCAATCGGTGCTAAGGTTTTGGCAAAGTCAGGGAACACACTGTGGATAAGTTCATAGTTATGCACATGATCTTCTGTGAGAACGTCGGTGTCATCACGGCCGGGATAAAATGACGCGCCCATAATCATCTGTTCGGCATCCAGTTGCATACAATAGCCCCCATAACTATAGGCTGTATGCATATCCATTTGTTGAGCGGGGTTGTTCAACCAACTGACTTGTCCACGAATGGCACGCAGCTCTGGATAATCTGTTTGTAGCCGCATACTGTCACGTGCCGCACAGAGAATGACATGCTCGGCAGATGGAAGCAGCTGATCCTGTGTAAATAGCGCAACGCCATTTTGTTGCTGCTCAATGCGTTGAATATCTGCTTGTAACAATTCAATGTGTGGATGTGCCAAGATTTGGTCACGAAGCTGATGTGGACTGACTGCGCCTGCTTGTTTGAGGAGCAAGGTTGGATATGTTGAGGCTAATTGATTTAGCGTGCCTTCTTCAGCCGCTAATACCTCTGAAGGATAAGCTTGAGCTAAATCAAGGTGCTCTGCTTTATTTTTTAAAATAGATTGGTGAATCTGTAAGGGACGAAATGCCTTGAAGTTTTGATAATGCTTGAGTGCATATAACCAGCTCAAGGTCATCAAATGTTCAGCACTTTGTTCAATTGGACAGAGTTTAGGGTTGAGTAGGGCAAGAGGATTACCCGATCCACCGCTGAGTGGTGCTGATTTCTCGTAAATACGCACTTGATGCCCACGTTGAGCAAATGCCCAAGCACAGCTTAAACCGGCGATGCCAGCGCCAATAATCGCGATTTGACGGGGCTTATGACCTACAGGGATTTCAGGATTTTTTTTTTTCGTCTAAGGTGGGTATGTCAGCAACTACGGATTGATCATCTAACTTTTCAGGTGCGAGCCAAAAAGCTTTGAGCATTTCACGCTTATGCGCAAAGCCACGTGGTCGTGTAATGGTAATACCATGCTCACGTAGGCCGCGTTTCAGTACACCTGCCACACTAAATGAGGCGAAGGTCGTCCCAATGTCCGATAGACGCACGATATTTTTGAGTACGTTTTCTTCCCACATGTCAGGATTACAGGCGGGTGCAAAACCGTCCAAGAACCATGCATTGACCGTAGCAGTTTTTGCCATGACCGGAAAAACGTCATGTGCATCGCCTAACCAAAGATCAATTGAAAAACGTTCTTCTGGAAAATTGAGTCGATGACATCCCGCAATAGGTTCAGGATATTGCGCAATCAGTTGCTGTGCCAAAGGTTGTAATTCAGGCCATGCATTTAATGCACGAATGAGGTCTGCTTTAGATAAAGGGAATTTTTCTACAGAAATGGCATGCAGATGACTGTGATTATCTGGACGAACCTGTTGCCATAATTGCCACAGGGCCAAAATATTTAAGCCTGTACCAAAACCTGTTTCGCCGACACTGAAATATTCAAAATCAGTCAGTGCCGCGAGGCGAGTGTCGAGGTCATTCCCTTTTAAAAACACATGACGTGTTTCGAGCAGGCCGTTATCCTTCGAAAAATACACATCACCAAACTGTTTAGACACTGGAATATCAATGCCATCGATCATTTGCCAATCGAGATCGGCAGTCTGAATTGCACCTGACAAAACTCAAGCAACCTATAAATTGAAGTAGAAAAACGAATTACCATTGACGACGACGTTTGGTATAGACGTAACTGGCCAATAAGAAACCTAAAATCACGCCAACACCTAGCGTGGTCCCACCATATAAAAACATCTGCGCACTACGTTCACTTTGTAGCACTTGTACTTGTACGCCCAAGCTATCATTTTTAAGTTGTAATTCTTGGTTTTGCGCCAAGGCTTCAAGGTTAGCTTTTTCTAGCTGTTGTAAGCGTACAGATTGGTCTTTGACCATCGCTTTGACTTTGGCATCTTGTAGCGCTTTATTTTTTGCCAATTGCTCAATGGTCAATGGATTTGCATCTTGAGGTTGACCATTAGGATTGACGGTTGCCGCCACTTTAATGATGCCCGGTTTATTGGCAGGAATGGTATGCGGCACAGGATTTGGAGGAGGTGTTGCAGTCGTTGCTTGAGCAGCAGGGGCTACAGCAGGTGCAGGAGCCGGTTCTTCAGCCCATGCAGTTGAACAAATTAAAGATAAGCCCAGTAAACTAGAAACAACGACGCGCATGAACCTTATCCTTTAGGAAATGCTTTGTTAAATGGTTTGACATCAATTTGGCCATAAACCCCTTCTTTGAGGAAAGGTTCATCTGCCAACCATTGGTCTAGGGCTTCACGACTATCAAAATCGACAATGATCGTACTGCCATAAAAACCAGCTTGCGGGTTTGCCGGATCTTTAGGCATTGCACCTGCAACAATCAGACGACCTTCATCATCAAGTTTTTGTAGACGTTCAAGATGTTGAGGACGAACCGCAAGGCGCTTTTCCACTGTACCTTCATTATCTGTACAGCTTACGACGAATAATGGCATGACTTTTCCTGATTTTTGACCGAATGGATTATTCTGAGGTCTTAAAGTATTTACGTAATACAATAAACTGAATAATGATAAAGGAAAACATCACGATCATGTCACCAAAAGCAGTGAATTCACCCCAATATTTTCCGTCTGCAAACAAATAAGCGAAAAAGGTGTGTAAACATGACATCACCACGAACATTGCAGCCCAAGCATAGTTCAATCGTTTCCAACCGACAGCGGTTAAATTTAAGACTGGACCAAATAAACGTTCGATGAGTGGTTTCTTATCTTTACTAAATAGTGGAGAAAGTAAAAATGCCCCTGCGAACACTAAGTTCAGTAAAACGGCTTTTAAACGAATATAAAAATCATCGCTTAGCATCAGGGTAATACCACCAAAAATCACGGTCATGAACAACACAATCCATTGTTGTTTATCTAGACGGAATTTTTGCATGACAAACAATGCACCATAAACCACAAGCATGGAAATGATGAGACCTGATGTTGCCACAAGAATGTTATTGTTATCGACACCCCCAGCAGAACCAATCAATTGTAATAATGGGTGCTGCGTATCTTTTGGATCTACAGTTTTATATAAATAAAAGAAAATAATGAGTGGCACAAAGTCTAAAAGTGCTTTCATGTTAGAGTATCTAAATCTGATCAAATAAATGACATAGTATAGAGATGCAAGGCGTAGATTTACATACACACAGTAATATTTCTGATGGTACTTTGTCACCAGAGGCTCTGGTGCAGGCCGCAAGTGCTATTGGAATTCATACGCTGGCTTTGACTGATCACGATACGATGGACGGATTGTTGGCTGCAGAGCAGGTTGCGCATGAATTAAAGCTGCAATTAATCTCTGGTGTGGAGATTTCTAGCCAGTGGTCGAGACCTGCGACCAAAAAAAGTTATGGTGTGCATATCGTCGCTTTAAATATGCAAAATCCTGCGCCCTTACAAGCCTTATTGATGGATCAAAAGCGTATTCGAGCGGAACGTGCTCGGCAGATTTGTGACTTACTGATACCGTTAATTGGTCAAGATATTTATAGCGATGTGGTTGCCAAAGTCGACCATATTCCAGATCGGGTTACACGTACCCATATTGCCAAAACTTTGGTGGAAAAGGGTGTGGTTGCGCGTCCACAACAAGCTTTTGATAAATATATTAAAGAAGGCAAAAAAGCCTTTGTAAAATTTGAAGGTCCGAGTCTTGCTGAAACCATTGAGGTGATTCATGCCAGTGGTGGCTTTGCGGTGTTGGCGCATCCAACGCGTTATGATTTATCTGCGACCAATATTCGTTATTTGATTGAAATCTTTGCTGAAGCGGGCGGTGATGCAGTGGAATTACCACCGGCAATTGAGCCATTATCGACTCGTCAAATGGTGGATCGTATGATTGCTGCCTTTAACTTGAAAGTTTCTGTTGGGAGTGATTTTCATGGTGACAATATGCCATGGATTAAACTCGGCAACATCCCTCGAGTGAAAGAAGGGCAAGTTGGAATCTGGGAGAGCTTTGCTTAAATGCTCTCACTTACATATCTTCGATATACCAAAAAAGTGTACGGCAAAGCTATGTAAGCGAGGGTCTATATGCATTGATTAATTAAAGTAAATTATGATCTTTGGCTTGAATCGGTGGTGGGGTGGGTTTTCCTAAAGTTCCAAGAAGTTCAATTTCAATAGTACGCACCATCGAGTCCAATGGAAGGTCATTGCTTTGTGTACCGAAGGGCTCTTCAATCTCTGAACTCAGCGCATCTAAGCCTAAAAAGGTATAGGCTAAAATTCCGACCAAAAGGGGGGTTGCGAGACCTAAAGTAGAGCCCAAGCTAAAGGGTAAGACAAAACAGAAAAAATAAACGGTTCGATTCAGCAAGACCGAATAAGCAAACGGTAATGGCGTGGTGGCAATCCGGTCACAGCCTGTTTGTACGGTGCTGAGTTCCATCACATGCTGATTCATCTGGGTATAAATAATATCTGAAATTTCACCATCTTTAAGCGCCTGCATCAGCTCCCATTGAATCAAACTCAACGTGTACTGCGGTGCATTGGCTTGTTGGTATAACTGGGTGATGGCATTCGCGCTCATGCCGCTGGTTTCAACCAGTTCAGTGGGATTGGCGGTTTGATGGCGGAGTCGGTCACGTAAAACATTGGCAAAGACGATCACGTGTTGAATCACACGTTCACGACGGCCTTGACTGAGTAAACGGCAGTCACGGTCAAAATGGCGTGCATTGGCAATCAAAATGCCCCATAAACGCCGAGCTTCCCACCAACGGTCATAGCAAGCTGAATTTTTAAAGCCTAAAAAAATCGACAGCACGACACCAATTAGGGTAAAGCCGACCAAAGGAAATTCGGTAAAATGGAAGATATCGACATAGGATAAGCCGCCCACAATGGCAGACAGCAACATAACGATCCCGAGCGGTGGTAAAACCTTAGGTAAAATCGTTCCTCGCCAAGAAAATAGCAGTTTAAAAATACTCGGTTGGTCACGGACGATCATGTTCGAATGATAATTTCTAGTTTTAAAAAATTATGATGATCTTCGGGTTTGCTCAAGCACTTGTCAATAACTGTTTCATGCAGATAAGTGTGCTTGGAGCAAGCCATGTTCAGCAAAGGAAAAACTCCCTTCTGTGGAGATAATGCAATGATCGATCAGTCGAATTTCCACCAGCTGACAAGCCTGCTGAATGAGTCGAGTCAATTCCAGATCGGCAGCAGAGGGTTCTGCACGACCGAAAGGATGATTATGTGCAATGACAATACTGCTGGCGTGTTCAGAAATGGCATAACGCAGCAGTTGATTGATGGAAATTTCACAGGTATTGAGGCTGCCATAAAAAAGTTTTTTAAAGTTTATTTTTCTTAAATGCGCATCTAGACAGAGCACGCCAAAGACTTCTTGACGTTCCGCTAAAAATTCAAAGCGAAGAAAATTTTGTAATTGTTCAGAATGTTGCAATTCTAAGGCTTCATTTTGAAAATGCTGACTCACATAGCGTTTTCCGAGTTCTTTAACCGCCATGAGCTGCGCATATTTACTGTTTCCGATGCCATGAAACTGGCGTAAATCCTCAAGTGACGCATCCATTAGCGCTTGCAACTGACCAAAATGTTGGATCAGGAGTCGTGCGAGTTCGACAGCAGAGTGCTGCTGGGAACCAGAGCGTAGGAAAATAGCCAGTAGCTCAGCATCGGATAAACTTTGTGCGCCTTGTTGAATCAGGCGCTCACGTGGACGCTCTTGTTCAGGCCAATTTTTAATTGAATTATTCATTATTCTTAGACTTTTTTATTATCAGTCAATCGGCTTTTTCGGAGCAGATTGTTGGGTCAGTGCATATTTAATGCTATTGTGAGCGCCACTGCAACAGATAGGTAGCCTGTTCGTGAGCTTTGATTTAAGTGTAATGCCCACAAAAAATATTCTTTTAGGTGTCACTGGTGGTATCGCAGCCTATAAAAGTGCCATTCTTGTCCGTCGATTAAAAGATGCCGGATTTGATGTGCGCGTGGTGATGACTCAAGGCGCGCAAGCCTTTGTGACCCCGCTAACGTTTCAGGCGCTTTCAGGCAATCCTGTGCATACCGAATTACTCAATCCCGAAGCAGAAGCGGGCATGGGGCATATTGAATTGGCACGTTGGGC
The DNA here is from genome assembly GCF_002018395.1 of Acinetobacter sp. ANC 5600. Taxonomy (NCBI): domain Bacteria; kingdom Pseudomonadati; phylum Pseudomonadota; class Gammaproteobacteria; order Moraxellales; family Moraxellaceae; genus Acinetobacter; species Acinetobacter sp. ANC 5600. Next base: position 110,850 of record NZ_MVKW01000008.1, on the reverse strand, counting down.
TGATTTGGTATTGGTTGCTCCTGCAAGTTGCGACACGCTGGCAAAATTTGCGGCGGGTTTAGCAGATGATCTTCTTTCGACACTTTATCTTGCTACAAAAGCACCCGTCTGGGTTGCCCCTGCGATGAATCAGCAAATGTGGGCAGCCAAAGCGACACAGCGTAATTTAAATACACTGGTTGAAGATGGCGTACATGTGATCATGCCCGATGCCGGTTCTCAAGCATGTGGAGATGTGGGCTTAGGACGTATGCCTGAGCCAGAAGATTTGGCGGATCAAGTAACGGCTTATTTTCATCAAGCACAGCGAGCCATTGCTGAAAAATTTGGCATGCTTGCCGGCAAACATGTGGCGATTACAGCCGGTCCAACACGTGAGTCGATAGATCCTGTTCGTTATATTTCCAACCACAGTACAGGTAAAATGGGGTTTGCACTGGCAGCGGCTTGTTATGCAGCTGGGGCTAAAGTAACGCTGATCGCAGGACCCGTCAGTTTAGATACACCAAATGGTGTACGACGGATTAATGTGCAGTCTGCAATTAAAATGTTAGAGACTAGTCTGCAAATGTTAGATGAAGGCTGTGATATTTTTATCGCAACAGCAGCTGTTGCCGATTATCGCGTGGCAGAAGTTGCAGAGCATAAAATCAAAAAAGCTGGCGATGAACTCAATGTGGCTTTAATTAAAAATCCAGATATCGTTGCAACGATTGCGCAGCAGTCAAAACGTCCATTTATGGTGGGATTTGCCGCTGAAACACGCAATGTCGAAGAGTATGCTGCAGGCAAACTTGTGGCAAAAAAACTCGATATGATTGCGTGCAATGATGTCTCACGGAAAGACATTGGTTTTGCTTCTGATGAAAACGCCATGACCGTGTTCTTCGCAGATCAATATCAAATGGAAAAGCGTGATTTAGAGAAAGCGTCAAAACAAGAAATTGCACAGCAATTGGTGGAAGCTATACATGATGCGCTACATCATGAGCCTGAAACGGACGATGAATAATTTCAGTTGATTCCTCAAAATCCCCGCACTGTTCGGGGATTTTTTATGGCGCATTTAAGATGTTTTATTTCAGGATTTATATTGAATAAATCACAATAGGATCGATTTCATATTGAAAATATGAAGGCTAGGAAACCACTACCAAAATGGTCATTTTCAACAAAAATATGTCAGCAAAAGACCAAGGCTGTCAGTGTTTTAAAACAGCAAAAATGCAATTTAAGTGATTGATATCAAAATTAAATATAAAATTGAGAAATCTTGATAATTTGGCTTGTACTGTGTGTTTTATTGGCTATTATGAAGCAAACAATGAGGAATGTTTGGATCGGAATCTGTGATCGGTCTGACTTTTTCATCAAGAATAAATGCATCATGGGGGATGCAATATGTTTCGATGGCTCACCATTTTTTTACTGTTAAGTTTGGCTGGTTGTAGTTATTTTGTCTCGACAGATGAATTATCTCGGCAGATTGAGCAGCAGATGCAGCACGAGTTTGATCAGAATCCAGATTATCGGCAGTACCATTTACGGATTCAAAATATAAAAGTATTAGAACGTAAGGGATTAAGTTTTAAGGCTCAGGCGACGTTGCAATACGATGGTCAGCCTTATACTGTTTTGGTCGATATTTACAAAGATCTGCAAGGTTATGCATGGAAAATAGATGAAGAACAATTTGCCTTCATTGACGAAGCTGAAATCGCAAAATATCAGGCGCAGTTAGATCAAGAGTTGAATCATTTGGTTGAAGAATTGGAACAACCAACCGAAGAAATTGAACCTGTTACATCGACGCCTGAGAGTTACGTGGGTTTGCGTGAGGAAGAAGATCCATCCGATTATCAATGGACTGGCTATGATGATGAACCTTTTCCCAAAGGGAACATTACGGTCAATAGTCATTGAACAATGATGTGACTGTTTAGATGATTTAGCTGAGTTGTGACGATGTTGCTAAACACGTACTTTGTGAGGCATGACGAATAAAAAAGCCCGCAAAATAGCGGGCTTTTACTTTATAGGATTAATCTTCTAAAACGACTTTAGGATGATCACGTAAATAGTCTTCTGTACGTTGCATTGCATCCTTAATATTTTGGATGGCATTTTCCACATCGGCAAAGGTTTTGGCATTGCCACCACTTAAAGCCTGACGCCATTTTCGAGCACCTGGTAGATTTTGGAATAAACCTAAAATATGACGGGTAATGATAGAAAGCGGCGCACCTTCTTCCATGCGTTTAGCAATATATGGCAGCATCTGCTCGATAATATCGAAACGGTTGGGTAGTTCGAGATCCCAAAGCTGACCGATCTCAGCCAATAAGTACGGGTTGTGATAAGCCTCACGGCCAATCATCACGCCATCAACATGTTGTAAATGTTGCTGTGTTTCAGCAAAGGTTTTCACCCCGCCATTAATTTCGATCAATAAATTTGGACGTTCTTGTTTCAGACGATAAACATCTTCATAACGTAAGGGTGGCACATCACGGTTTTCTTTTGGCGACAACCCTTGCAGTAGGGCAATACGGGCATGCACGATAAAATTGTCACAGCCAGTCTTTGCCACGGTATCAACAAAATGCAGCATTTCTTCATAAGACTGCATGTCATCAATCCCGATGCGGTGTTTCACGGTCACTGGAATATCAACAGCATGTCGCATTTCAGCAATACATTCTGCAACCAAATCAGGCTCTGCCATCAAGCATGCGCCAATTTTATTGTTCTGAACGCGGTCACTCGGACAGCCGACATTGAGGTTTACTTCATCATAGCCCCAGTCCTGTGCCATCTTGGTACAGGTCGCTAAATCTTTAGGATTTGAACCGCCAAGCTGTAACACAATCGGGTGTTCTTCGTTGTTATAGTCCAAATGACGATTGGCACCGCCAAATAAAATCGCACCTGTGGTGACCATCTCGGTGTAGAGAATCACATTGGGATTAAATAAGCGTGCAAAGAAACGATAGTCACGAGTCGTCCAATCCATCATTGGCGCAACACTAATTCGTGGTTGAAGTTTATTTTCAATGGGTTGGAGATCAGTCATCAAAAAAACACGCCTTAAAAGAACAAGATGGAAGAACGAAATGGAAAATGGTGAAAAAATTACAAAAGCAGTCCGAAATACGATGAAAAAAACCGCATTTCAAGACGCGCGCAATATTAGCATAAATTGTGGTTTGGGGCATGGTCTTGCTAGCGTGTCATATTCAAGGTCAGGCCAGAAAGAGTCGGAAGTATGGCTTAAGTAATTTAAATTTTTATGTGATTAATCTATAATTTTATAAACTTTATTGTATGGTTTCTCAGCAGATTTAACTGCCTGCCTTTATGTCTTTATTTTCCCAATATCTATTGCAACGCCAGTTTTGTATCTCGTTTGAATATCTAACGACGCAAAAACCGCATTGTGTCCCAACGACATTTGCAGGCTTTCCTGTGTGCATGACATTGGCTGACCGAGTACAAAGTGACACGGATATTGCTCCTTTAGAAGCAATGCAAGACTACCCTCAAAGCATTGAAAAAATTCTGCATTATTCGGGGAAAGGCCGAGATATTTCAGATTTTCAAGCTTTTCTGAAAGATGCTCAGCAGCACGGGGTAGAGAATTTACTCTTGCTCAGTGGCGATAAACTCAAGCAGCATCAGGATGGGGCAAATGATCCTAGCTTACGGAGCCGCTATTTAGAGTCGGTCAATCAAGTCATGGCAGCCAAAGACTTTGGCGGGTTTTATTTAGGGGTAGCATTTAATCCTTTTAAATATGCAGAAGCAGAAAAGGATGCGCAGTATTTTAAACTGAATAAAAAAATTCAAGCTGGCGCTGACTATGTGATTACACAGTTGGGCTTTGACATGGATGTGTTGAGCAGTTACCAACACTATATGCAGCAATACTATCCACATGTACCTGTATTGGCTTGTGTCATGCCGCTGACCTTTACCCGTGCCCGCTTTATGGCCAAGCAAAAAGTCGCAGGCATCGTGCTTTCAGCAGATGTATTAAATTTTTTGCAACAAGAACAGCAAACTGACGCAATACAAGCTGAACAAAATGTCTATGCCCGCTGCGCTTTACAAATATTAATGTGTCAGCATTTGGGCTATGCAGGGGTTCATTTATCGGCCTGTCATAAAGCGGAAGAACAAGAGAAGTTGCAAAAAGCAATTTTGCAATTTGCCACATTAACGTTTGAACAATGTTTAGCAAAATGGAAAATGCTTTGGCGCTCTAGTGTTGAGGTGAACTTCCAGCCGACGGGCGCAAATAACCATAAGGCTCCAGTTGAACAGGTTTTGAAATATAAAAGTATGCATGTCATGCATGAGTTATTTTTTAGTTCAAAACTGGCCAAAGGAGCGGGATCTTATATTTTTTCGGCCAAATTATGGCAAAAACCGAAAGCCGATGCGGCCTTGCTGAAAACAGAATTTATTAGTAAACATGGCATCGTGGGTTGTGAAAGTTGCGGACAATGTCGTTTAGGTGAAACCTTATATATTTGTCCTGAAACCTGTCCTAAAGGATTAGCCAATGGACCTTGTGGTGGTTCCAACCTTGACCGCTGTGAGTTTGAAGACCGTGAGTGTATACACTCGGTCAAAGCGCGGTTGGCGAAAGCCGTCGGTCAAGAAAAAATGCTGAAGCAAGAGCTCATCCCTACCGTTGCAATTGAAACTCGGCACAGTAGTTCTTGGAAAAACTGGTTCGTTCCACCGACATCGCCACCAACAGAACATTAATTCACTTAAAGCATTATTCAGTCTGAAACATTCATACAGGTGAATCTTTCAAGCGCTAATCATTCTAAAAATCAGACGAATAGTCGTATAAAAAAATGAAAAAGATGAAAGAAACAATTAAGATCAACAGCAGATGAAAATCAAAAATTAAAAATAGAAATGTGAAGAATTTGGGGAATACCACATGATGAAACAAACCTGCTTAGGATTAGCTTTAGTTTTTACATTGTCAGGCACAACAGGCTGTTCAGTTGTCATGGCAAGCAAGCAGCCAAACAAGAAAAATACCGAAATGATTCAACAAGGGCTATCTCGTAACTTGGTGATTGCTGAATTTGGCGCACCAATCACCTCTGAATATAAAAATGGCAAACGCTATGAAATTTATACCTTTACCCAAGGTTATTCGACTGCCAGTAAAGTCGGACGTGCATTTTGGCATGGTGCTGCAGATGTGGCGACCGTGGGGTTATGGGAACTTTTAGGAACACCTGCCGAATCCGTTTTTAATGGAAAGAAAATGTCTTATGAATTGATTTTTGATGAAAATGATCTGTTAGAACGTTATACCTATCTCACACAAGATGAAACCAAATAGTTGAATACAGAGATATTTTGATTGCATGCTGGTAAACAATTGCGCTAAGTTCAAATGGTAGAAAAATAAACGAATTATCCATTGGAATTTAGCAGGCATGATGCTACTTGAAGAAATATTCAAAAGTAAAAAGTCGGAACATACCGACCAATTTAATTTACGCATTCATCGAGGTTTAAGTTGGCTGAAAAAGTCGATTGATCTTCAAGATGATCTCGATTTGCAATTTATCAGTTTGTGGGTGTCCTTCAACGCAATATATGCGCAAGACTTACAGATTGCTCAGGACAAGCAAAGCTTAAGGCAGTTTTTATATCTGATTTGCCAACAGGATGCAGAGCATAAAATCTATAATATTTTATGGGAGCGTTTTAGCCAGCCGATACGGTTGTTTTTGGATAATCCCTATGTTTATCAGGGCTTTTGGGATTATCAAAATCAAAAAATTAGCCATGACGCATGCAAAGAGGGCCTGGCGCATGAAAAACAGAAAGTACTACGCGCGCTTAAAGAAAAAGATTCCGTTGATATTTTAATGGTGCTGTTTAATCGCATGTATACGCTACGCAATCAAATGGTTCATGGCGGCGCGACCTATAAAAGTTCGGTCAATCGGAAACAGCTTCAAGACGGCTGCACAATACTGTTGGCACTCTTACCGGTGTTTATGGTGATTCTTTTGGAAAATGCAGAAACCTTGGATTTAGGCAAACCCTTTTATCCTGTGGTGCAGGTCAGTTAATTTTCAAAAACATAAAGCCACAGTAATGTGGCTTTAGAGTAATGATCCATACATTTCATTGTGGATATTTTAGTTGCCGCGCAGTATAGAGTTGATCGATCAAGACAAAAAATCCAGCAACAATGACTAAGGCAATCCCTGTCATGCAGGTGGTGGTCCAGCCGCCATGATGCCATGAAAATACGCCCAAAGCTGAGCCACATGCACCACCGACAAAATAAAAAGTCATGTAAATTGAATTAATTCGAGAGCGTGCAATCGGGTTGAGTTGGAAAATAATATTTTGATTACAGCTATGCACCATTGCCAAACCTAGATTGATTAAACCATAGCCCAAAATATAAAAAGCAAGAGATGATCCACCCAAGTACAGCAGTCCCCAACTGAGGGCTAAGATGCTGCAACCGAGCCAAGTTAATTTTCGATTAAAGCCCAAATCTGCCCAACGCCCAATCCACTGTGTCGATAGCGCACCAAACACACCAACTAAAGTCACAACACCAACCCAAACATCGGCTAATTGAAAAGGTGGCTCAGTCAGTAACATGGCAATGGTGGAAAACAGCATACTCATCGCGGCAAAGACACAGCCCCCAATCAGAGATCGGAAAATTAACCGTGGCTCATGTTTGAGTAATGCGCCCATGGATTGGAAAACTTGGCTGTAGGGCATCCGTGTGATGCTGACCACAGGCAGACGCTTTTTCAGTAAGACGGCTAACACCAACATCAAGAGAGCACTGAGGATGTAAATCGATTTCCAATGAAACAGATAGGACAATAAGCCAGAGAGACTGGTCGATAACAGAATACCGACCAATAACCCACTCATTAAAAAGCCAACAACAGCACCAATTTTTTCGGGTCGTATCGCAACAGTGACCAAAGGGATAAGAACCTGAGCAGCCACTGAAAATAGCCCGGTGATAATGGTTCCAGCCCAAAGCATGTATAGATTGGTCGAAAAAGCACAGAGGGCTAAACCGACAGTTGCACCAAGCATGAGCAGAGGAATAAATTTGGCTTTATTCACAATATCGCCAATCGGCACAATAAAGAGTAGACCCAAAGCATAAGAAATTTGCGCGAAAGTGACGGTTAGTGCCACTTCTGATTGTGAAATTTGAAAGCTTTGTTGGATGGAAGCCACTAAAGGTTGGCAATAATAATTGGCACCCGCACATAAACCACATGCAGCAGCCATAAGCCACAACAGGGTTTTATCATGGCTAATGTCGATCGAGGCTTTCATAAATTGTCCAGATTTTGGGCGGAAGCGTATGCAAAGAATTTGCTGCCACGCTGTTGTGGTCACTATAAGGAAAATCAAACAGGTCTTAAAGTGTTTCTCTGTGAATAGTATCCAAGCTCGCGATTAGGATTTCTTACTGAGACTGATCATCAAGACACCCAGCATATTAAGACCGCAACCGACCCATTGCCATAGGTTTAAATGTTCATTCAACAACGCGACAGCCAGTAAAATCGTTAAAATGGGCCCGATAGAGGCAATCATGGCCGATTGTGCAGCCCCAAGTCGGACGATACTTTGCATCATCAAAATGGTTGGAAGCACAGTAACCAATAGTCCGAGCGCTAAACCATACAGCCAGACTTGACTCGGGAGTTGTTGGAGCAAGGCGATAGGCTGTGGTGTTGCAAATAGAAAATGAATAATCGTCCCAACGCAGGCAATGCTCAGGGCTAGACCGGTAAAGTGTAAAGAACCAAACTTTTGCATGAGGCCTGGCGTGAGTAATAAGTAAATTGCAAATAGCACGGCACTGGCAAAAACCAAACTACAACCGAGCCAAAAGTACTGATCATGTGGTGTGGCATTTTGTTCTTGTAGCATCACTAAAACTGTCCCGCCATAACTTAAAATCAGGGCAAGAATTGTTTTAAAACTTAGTGGCTTTTTGAATAAAACAGCGGAAGCCAGCACGGTTAATGTGGGATATAGGAAAAGTATAATTCGTTCAAGCGAAGCACTGATATACATCAAGCCACGGAAGTCGAGCCAGCTCGAAAAGTAATAGCCGATTAATCCTGAAATGAGTAAGAGCACCCAATCTTTTCGTTGAATCGTTTGATAAGAACGTCGACTCAGCCATGTAATGACCAAGAAAAACGGCAATGCACTCATCATGCGTAAGGCCATGAGGACAGTGGCATCGACAAGAGGAGAAAGTGCATAGGCTTGCTTAATAAAAATTGCTTTGGTACTAAACAAGAAGGCAGCAATCAGCGCAAAAATTGCACCGATGAAGTGCGGACTAAGGTTTCTTGACATAAGTTAAGGTGTGCCTCATGACGACTGAACGAATTCGACAGCATTGTTCCGATAAATTTGAACTGTCATTTTGATTATAAAAAATGCATCGTGTGAGTAAAAATGCAAAAAAAGAATAGTACTTATTCCTTTATACATAAGGGATTGCTACATCAAACATGAAAAACAGCGGAAGAAATGACCAATTTGGTTTTGAATTTTTTAATCTCAACATGACTCGGCAGGTCAAATATATCAGGCTGAAACATTTAAGGTGAAAATTGCACACAAATGGTGCAATAGTGTTTTTTAGGGATAGAAACTCAGTAGCGATATCATGATGCTAAATATTCAAAAAATTATTTTTTTAACTAAAAAGTCAATTCTAAGACTTAAGGCGAAGCATCAAGTGGGGAGGGCAAGATCTCAATAAACCCGAAACGTGCGCAAAAATCCATCGGATATTCAAGCTGACCGATTTGACGAGACCGTGGCAGAAAAAAGTCTGTTTTTAATGCAGGTCAACACGTCAAAACTGTCAAATGAGTCAACGAGCTGATGCAGTCTGCATGAAAGAGTGACTCTACCTGACTTAAGTCGATTTTTCACGACACGTTCAGGTCATTATGGGTTGAATGAAAATGTCACAATGATCAACACAGTGAAACAATCTGCACTAAAACTAGCGAAATTATTTATGTTTTTGGTCTTAAGTAATATTAAAAAGTTATAAATAGGATAAAAATGAGTAATAAATCGACAAATAAAACTGAATAAATGAAATATCGCACTATTCTTTTCATGAATCATGAGTTCAAAATATGGGTATTTATTAAATAAATATTGGGTAGTATTTTAAAAAAGTTCAATTAGAATCCAAAAATTGTACAAAAACACATCCTGAGGGGAGACATCGCGGATTGCGATGTTTACTTAAGAAAAATTAGCTTGAGGAACGCTCATGCAGATCGGAATTCCAGCCGAAACTGTTGTCGGTGAAAATCGCGTCGCTGCGACGCCTGAAACAGTAAAGAAGTTGATCAGCGCTGGTCATAGCGTCGTTATTGAACGTGGAGCAGGGGTAAAAGCTGCTTACATCGATAGTGCCTATGAACAAGTTGGTGCCAAAATTACGGATGATGCCTATACCGGTAGTCAAATGATTTTGAAAGTTCGTGCACCTAAAGGTGACGAAATTCAAAAACTCACAGCGGGTACCACCGTTGTGGGGATGTTTGACCCTTACCGCAACACCGAACTTGACCAATTTGCGTCACAAAACGTGTCTGCATTTGCATTGGAACTTTTGCCACGAACCCTATCTCGTGCGCAAAACATGGACGTACTTTCATCTCAAGCCAACCTTTCAGGTTATAGATCTGTGCTTTTGGCTGCGGCAGAATATCAACGTATGTTCCCAATGCTGATGACAGCAGCAGGTACAGTAAAACCTGCACGTGTGGTGATCATGGGCGTAGGTGTTGCAGGCTTACAAGCCATTGCAACAGCGAAACGTTTAGGTGCCGTAGTTGAAGCAACTGACTTACGTCCTACAGCACGTGACCAAGTTGAATCTTTGGGTGGTAAATGGTTAGACGTACCAATGTCACCAGAAGAGCAACAAAAAGCAGCCGATGCTGCGAAAAATGGTTATGGTTGGATGCCGGGTGAAGACTACATTCGTGATCAAGCGATTATTGTTGATAAAGCCGTATCGAATGCTGACATTGTGATTACGACAGCACTATTGCCGGGTCGTGATGCACCTCGTTTAATCAAAGCAGAAACCGTTGCCAAAATGAAACCAGGCTCAATCATTTTAGATATGGCGGTTGAAACAGGTGGTAACGTTGAAGGTTCTGTTTGCGGCGAAAATGTTGTGACTGCAAATGGCGTGAAAATTCTCGGTATTCCAAATATTCCTTCAACAGTTTCGACTGAAGCGTCGGCACTGTATGCACGTAACGTTTTGAATTTCATTGAAACCCTGTTTGATAGCGAAAAGAACTTCGCAATTAACCCTGAAGAAGAAATTCAAAAAGCACTACTTGTCACTCATGGCGGCCAAGTGCTGCTGAAACGTGGTTAAGGAGAATCATCATGGTTGAAACGATTACTATTTTTGTCTTGGCAATCTTTGTTGGTTACTACGTGGTTTGGGGGGTAACACCTGCACTACATACACCATTAATGGCTGTAACCAATGCTTTGTCATCGATCATTATCGTTGGTGCGATGATTCAAACCGTTGGTATCCCAGGTATTGTGGATGCAAGCGTACAGTTCCAAAGCATTAACGTGGTGAGTATTTTAGGTGCGATTGCCGTTTTCCTTGCAAGTATCAACATTTTTGGTGGCTTTGCGGTGACTGCACGTATGCTTGAAATGTTCAAACCTAAGCAAAAGAAAAAAGAGGGTTAATCCATGGAATTCATTAAAGAATATGCGGATTGGTTCTACCTGATTGGTGCCGTTCTTTTTATCTTAACGTTGCGTGGTTTGTCTGGTCCAAAAACTGCGATTCAAGGTAACCGTTATGGCATGATCGCAATGGCAATTGCTGTAATTACTACATTCTTTGTCGCAGATCATCCAGTGATTTGGATGATTGTGGGTGCAATGGTGTTGGGTGCGGTCGTTGGTATTGCACGTGCAAAAACAGTTCCGATGACGCAAATGCCTGAAACTGTGGCACTGATGCACTCATTGGTCGGTTTGGCTGCAGTACTGATTGCGATCGCTGCGATTCTACATAACAACCAATTGACTGCGGCATTCGCGGAGAATGAAGCGGTATTAACAGCAGCGGGTGTAGAACATGCCCACATGAGCAAAGTTCATTTATTTGAATTGTTTGTAGGCTGTTTCGTTGGTGCGATTACATTCACAGCGTCGGTATTTGCTTACGGTAAATTGGCTGCGAAGAAATGGGCAAAAACCATTTCAGGTGGATGGGTAAAACCTGTTCAAGCCTTAATTTTCCTTGCGATGTTGGCGTGTGGTATCTACTTCTTCACTACTGGCAACATGAATGCTTTCTGGGCAATGACTGTTCTTGCACTTGCATTTGGTTGGGTATGGATTGCGCCAGTAGGCGGTGGTGATATGCCTGTGGTGGTATCGTTACTAAACTCGTTCTCAGGTTGGGCAGCAGCAGGGATTGGTTTCACACTTGAAAACAACATGCTGATTGTTGCAGGTTCACTGGTTGGTTCATCGGGTGCAATTCTGTCTTACATCATGTGTAAAGCCATGAACCGTTCAATCATCAACGTTTTGTTTGGTGGTGCAATGGGTGGTACAGCAGTAGCGGCGGCGGATAATGGTGAAAAAGCACAGCGTAATCACCGTTCAGGCTCTGCCGACGATGCTGGCTTCTTGATGTCAAATGCGGATAGCGTGGTGATCGTACCGGGTTATGGTATGGCGCAAGGTCGTGCACAAAATGCCGTGAAAGAATTGTGTGAAATCTTAAAAGAACAAGGTGTAAAAGTTCGTTTTGCGATTCACCCAGTGGCAGGTCGTATGCCGGGTCACATGAACGTACTTTTAGCTGAAGCTGATGTTGCATACGAAGACATTCTTGAAATGGACGAGATCAACTCAGACTTCCCAGCAACAGATGTAGTACTGGTGATTGGTGCGAACGACGTGGTGAACCCAGCGGCAAAAGACGATCCAAGTTCTCCAATTTACGGTATGCCAATCCTTGAAGCGCATAAAGCACGTACCATTATGGTGATCAAACGTTCTATGGCTACAGGCTACGCAGGTCTAGATAATGACTTGTTCTATAACGATAAAACGATGATGATCTTCGGTGATGCGAAGAAAGTTGTGGAAGATATGACAAAAGCCATTAATGGCGGCGGTCATTAATTCATATTGCCAAAGTCCCGCTGTGATAAAGCGGGATTGAGGAAGATTTAAAACCACCTTCGGGTGGTTTTTTGTTTTCTTTGCTTTTATTTTCTTGGCTTTTGATTAATGGATGCTTCACACTAAAAGTGCACAAATATTTAGCGCATCAGGTGCTTGAATCAAATTGATGCGTGTTTTGAAAACAAGGTGCAGATCGATGCGCTGTTTTGTTTCATTAAATTTGATCTCAGTGATTCAAAATATTGTCGCGAACTGGTTTTGTGATGCAATGCATTGAAAAATAATTAATTGTCTGAAATTTGGTATTCTTTTTGCACAGCATGGTTATTCTTGGGGGAATAATCATGAAAAAAACATACTCGATGGCACTGTTTCTGAGTGTCCTGACATCGACTGCATGGGCAGTTGACCCGCAAATCGCCAGTAATATTCAAGACATTCGTATTTCGCTCGACAGTATTTGGGTGGTACTGGGCGGTATCTTGGTGTTCTTTATGCAAGCCGGATTTGCCATGATCGAAAGTGGTTCAGTTCGCAGTAAAAATACCGTGAACGTACTCATGAAAAACTACATGGATGCCTGCTTGGGTGGTCTGGTGTTTTGGCTGGTGGGTTTTGGTCTGATGTTTGGGGTCAATACCACGGGCTGGTTTGGCTTAAGTCATTTTGCACCCGATCAACTGGGTGACTGGCACTGGAACCTTCTATTTTTCCAAATGATGTTTGCTGCAACGGCAACCACTATTGCCAGTGGTGCAATGGCGGAGCGGATTCATTTTGTGGCTTATGTGGTGAGTGCGGCCGTTGTGTCAGGTCTGATTTATCCTGTCTTTGGTAGTTGGGCATGGGGCAGTTTATTTGGCGGAGACGGTTGGTTAAAAGCATTCGGGTTTATCGACTTTGCAGGTTCGACCGTGGTGCATTCTATGGGCGGCTGGGTGGCTTTAGCTGGCATCATCGTACTGGGCCCACGTTTGGGGCGATTTGGACGCAATGGGCAAAGCCATTATTTACCGGGGCATAACTTACCATTAGTGGCATTAGGTGGTTTTATTTTATGGTTAGCATGGTTTGGTTTTAATGCAGGCTCGACCATTAATGCCAATGTCAGCGTAGGACGTATTGCTTTAAATACGCATCTTGCTGCGTGTGCGGCAGCGGTTGCATATATGTTGCTCTGCCTCATCCGATCTAAAGCCATTTTGATCCGCAGCACGATCAATGCCTCATTGGGTGGTTTGGTTGCCATTACGGCAGGCTGTGCAACGATGTCTCCACTCTATGCAGTCATCACCGGTTTATGTGCAGGTGTCATGGTGACCTTCCTGCCAATGCTCATGGAAAAAATGAAACTGGATGATGTAGTGGATGCGGTGACTGTGCATGGTTTCTGTGGCGCATGGGGAACATTGGCGGCAGGGATATTCCTTGAAAATAACATGTTTAATGGCGATGTCATCGCGATACAAGGGCTTGGAGTGATTGCAGCCTTTTTATGGGGCTTTGGCGTTGCGTTCATTGTATTTAAGGTCTTGGACAAATTGTTGGGTGGCTTACGTGTGAGTAAGCAACATGAACAACGTGGTTTGGACTATACCGAACATGCTGAATTGTCTTATCCCGAGTTTCAAAAAGATGTGACTTTTGAAACGGATGATATGACCAAGCGTCATTAACAGGAGTAAAGCAATGAGTACCGAACTGTTGAATTTGGCACAACGCCGCGAAGCTTTAGAAAAAGGCTTACAACAATTTATTCATGGGACTTTACTCGACAGTGCGCTACGGCACTGGGAGCAGCAGTACAGCATGAAACCGTCATTTGTCTTGAATCGCTTCTTAAATGATATCTGTACCACAGAGGAGCTTCGCTTTTATCGTAAAGATATGCTGAAGCAAGTCTTGTATGAGTTATCTACCTTAGAAAAGCAGGAACTGTTAAGGGTTGAAAAACCGCGGGAGCAGGTGCAAGAAGACGAGCTCATTGCAGAGACCATTAGCGAAGCTTTTTTAGGCTTTATCGAGTCAGTCATGCTGACGGTGAAATCTACAGATCAGGCTGATTTCACCCAAGATGTGATTGAGCAATTAGAAGAAATCGGGCTGGCAATTGCGGCAAATGCACAAATTAATTCAGCGAGTTTTGTCGAGTTTTTGCCCTTGACCAGTTATGCCAAAGTTTTAACGAGCATTTATGAAGTGTATTGTGACTTTTATGGCCCGATGCGTGCAGACCAAGTTTATGCTCAAACCAAGCTGAAAATTAAAGCCAATTATCCTGAGGTGGATTTACATCAACTGCTTTAGTGTATGGGGTAAAACACCATGAAGCTGATTGGCCGTGTATGAAATCAAGGGATAAAAAAAGCGACCTAATTAGGTCGCTTTTTTCTGGAAGCTTAAGCTACAGTTTCTGGAGCTGTACGCCATAAGCTTTCTAAATCATAGAATTTACGTGCTGTAGGTAACATCACATGTACCACTACAAAACCGAGATCAATCAGGATCCATTCTGCATCACGTTCACCTTCAACGCCAATCGGGCGGAATCCAGCTTTACGTGCTTCTTCTGCCACGTTGTCTGCAAGAGACTTAATGTGACGAGTTGAAGTACCGCTCGCAATTACAATCGCATCTGCGACATTGCTGATTGCTTTGATATCAAGTTCAACAATATCTTTGGCTTTTACATCTTCAAGTGCTTCACGTACAACAGCTAAACAAGCTTGTACGTCTTTGATTTGCGTTGATTTTGCGAGATCGAGAGAATTAGAAGCGCTGGGCGATGGTTCTAAATTCATAGAGGGTATGATTTCCTGAAAATTATACATGATCTAATATAGCGGTTTTGTTGCTGAATTTCAAATCAACACGTCATTGACCATTGGCTAAATGAGGGAAGTATTTGTCTTTCCACGCAAAAGAATGTGATGAGTTGCTTCGTGGTCGGTATTCAGCAGCGATGTAACCTGTATATTGGCTTTGATCTAACCATTTAAAAATCTCTGCAAATGGAATTTGCGCTGAATCAGGTTCATGTCTCCCCGGACAGTCAGCAAACTGTATATGACCGATATTCTGAATATTTTCTGCCAAAGTACTGAGAATATCTTCACCCATCATCGCCATGTGGTAGCAGTCATATTGCATCTTGAGGGCAGAGTGTTGTACAGCTTCAAGCATTTCCTGAGCTTGGGCAATATTTTGGACCAAAAAGCGCGGCATATCAGTGCCATTAATCATTTCAAATACCGGTTGAATATGATGTTCAGACAACATGTGGCACGCCAGTTTGAGGTTGCTCGACAAGGTATTTAAACATGGCAGCAAGTCAGCATCTTGTGGCTGTTTGCCGGCTAAAATATTGACACTCGGTACATTTAACGCAGTGGCATAGCGAATGCATTGTTCTAAGGCCTGATGAAATTGATTTTCACGCCCCGGAACTCCCGCAAGACCATCACCGCCTTGCATCAAATCACCCGCAGGGACATTGATTAAACACAGGCTTAAATCATTGATGGTGAGTTGGGTTTGGATTTGCTCAATACTCAGCTCATACGGAAACTGAATTTCTACATGCTTAAAACCGTGTTCACGAGCCAAAGCAAAACGCTCTAACAACGGCACTTCGGTAAAAATCATAGATAAATTAACCGCGAGCTGAGTCATGTATATCGTCCTTGAAGCAATTTACTTCTAAAGTGGGAGTTGTTAGTTTTGTACGACATGTTGAATGATGGTGGCTAAATCTTTTTCTGCAAAACCATTGTCCTGATGGGCTTTGAGTTGCGATAAAGCAAGGCTGGCAACAGGGATGCTTAATTCAAACTGGGCAGCCAGTTGGACTGCATTATTCAGGTCTTTAGATAAAGTTTGAACTTTCCATTGCACAGGCTCGAACTGATGCGTTGCCATGCGTGGGGTTAAAATCTGAAAAGGCTTTGAATCTGCAAAACCACCAGCAAGTGCTGGTGCTAATAAAGAGGTGTCTACACCTGATTTCTCGGCCAGTGCGACAGCTTCTGCGATTAACGTGCTATTGGCAGCGACGATTAGCTGATTACAAATTTTGGTGGCTTGACCTGTACCTGAGTCGCCCATGCGAGTAACACGTTGAGATAAAACATTGTAGATCAGACTCAAATCTTGAATCGTTTCAGCATCACCACCGGCAAAGATGACCAAAGTGCCTTGTTCAGCACCTGCTGTGCCCCCCGAAACAGGAGAGTCAATCCAAGTGACTTGTTTCAACTTTGCAGCATGAGCCAATTGATGGGTTTGATTCACAGAAAGACTCGAGAAGTCGACAATAATTTGTCCTGCCACTAAATGATTTTCGATGCTTGCATATACCGCAGCAACAGCAGCATCGTCTGCGAGACAAGATAAAACCACAGGATAATGGGCAATCTTGTCCAATTGAAGCGCCGTCGCGCCAATCGCAACCAACTCATCACACGCAGCAGCAGTTCTGTTCCACACCGCAACTTCAAATCCTGCCTGAATGAGACGCGTGGCCATACGGCTACCCATCAGCCCCATACCTAGAAATGCAATTTTTGTATTACGATCAAACGCCATGTGCTGTACTCAATCTATCCTGTGTGACTATTTTACTTATATTGGCGTGGTAAAAACTGAACCTCTGGGTTCTTGTCTTTTTTACGTGCCAATTGGCTGTTTTTGCCGAGCAGTAATTTTAATTGCCAGATTTTTTCTAAGCGTAAAGATCGTTTTGGACTATGTTCCATGGCATCTAGCACTTGTTTTGCCGCTGCCAAGGCATCTGGTGAACGTTGTGATAATTCTTCGGCTAACTGCTGCGCTTGAAGCAAAGGCTGTTCATTTAAATGCGTCACTAAGCCAATATCCTTGGCATATTCTGCGTCAAAAATACGTGCTGTAAGGGTTAATTCCTTGGCTAAATCCAGTCCAATCACACCTTTGAGCGAGCGGGTTAAACCCATATCAGGGACTAAGCCCCAACGACTTTCCATAATCGACATTTGCGTTTTCGGGTGGGCAATACGGATATCGGCAGCCAAGGCAAGTTGCATGCCTGCACCAAAGCAAAAGCCTTCAAGTGCAGCAATCACCGGCACAGGAAGCTGCTGCCAAATCAGGAAGGCTTTTTGAAATAAACTTTGACCGGGTTTTAACAGTTCCCACGCGGCGTAGGCACGATTTTTCGGATCATTTAGGTCAGCCAAATCAATGCCAGCACTAAATACATTGGCTTCACCCGTTAAAATGACACAGCGTAAGCTACGATCTTTTTTTAATTTTTCAGCGGTGCTGACCAATTCTTTGAGCAATGCAAAGCTCATTGCATTACGTTTTTCTGGACGGTTTAAGTAAACCGTTGCAATGCCATTATTTTTTTCTACACGTAATAAAGTCATGGTAATTACTCTTGTTGTTACTGCGCCCGAGCATAGCATGCACCCTGACAGGATACATGACAGTGCAGTCACAACAGAAGCTGGACGGCACTGACTTTAGTCGGACTGCGCTTAATTATTTTGTTTGGCTAAGATTTGTTGAGCTGCGTGTTCAACTTGCCCCATGACATTTTTTAACTCATCAAAACGGTTCAGGGTTTCTTGAACAAAAGCATCATCCGCTTTACGGCGTTCCTTACGTAAGGTCGATACAAATTGCTCAAATTG
The DNA here is from genome assembly GCF_002018395.1 of Acinetobacter sp. ANC 5600. Classification (NCBI taxonomy): domain Bacteria; kingdom Pseudomonadati; phylum Pseudomonadota; class Gammaproteobacteria; order Moraxellales; family Moraxellaceae; genus Acinetobacter; species Acinetobacter sp. ANC 5600. The sequence goes on along the minus strand of NZ_MVKW01000008.1, from coordinate 92,911 downwards.
ACCTGAAACCTCTTGGAGGGTCGGAGCGCCCACATAGCGGGTTGCGCCATAAAGCCGATGTAGCACATGCTCTAATTGTGGAAAATCTTCATCTTCGATGAGCTGTGCCATTTCATGGATTTCTTGTTCAAAGCTATCGACGAGCATTTTCAGTAAATCGACCGCAAGGTCTTCTTTATTCGCGGCCAACTGCAAGCTTTGCTGCCAATCTAAAATACTTGGCTCTAGGGCTTCAATCACCGAACTTCGCTCTAAAACGGGCACTTTCTTAAAGTTATCGGTAGTCCATTGGGTCAAGATTTGAATAATTTGATCCATTTGAATAGGCTTGGTGACATAGTCATCCATACCGCTTTGTAGGAGCTTTTGTTTTTCATCAGAGAGCGCATGTGCCGTCAAAGCGATAATTGGAAGGCGCTTATGATTTTCAAAAGTCGACTCAAGAGAACGAATGGCACGCGTGGTATCGACACCTGACATCACAGGCATTTGAATATCCATAAAGATGAGGTCAAAAGCTGCCAAACCTTGCTCTTGGCGAGCCTGAATGATTTCAATGGCTTCTTGTCCACTTAAAGCCTTAGTGGTTTTAACATTTAACTCAGAGAGCAGGGCTTCAAGCACAATCAGGTTTGGTAAATGGTCGTCGACTGCCAAAATATGCAGACCTTGACCATTAAATTCTTCATGTTGCTCTTGATCAAACCACGGCTCATTACTCAACAACTGAATCAGCGCTGTACGGCTGAGTGGTTGATGCAATGGACGGGCACGGTACTCGTTCAACATGTTTGGATCGAGCATCATTTGGTAGCCATAAACCGCTAAGTTACCGCTATAACGATGACGAATTTCTTTGAGTAAGGCTTCAGAGTCGCCGCTATGATCGACGATCAACCAAGTATTTTCATTGGTTTGCAACTGATTGAGGCGACTAAATAAATCTAGGATTGACTGCGTTTCAATATGTTCAACATCATAATTTTCTAAATAATGACGTAGGACATTGGCAGTTGCTGGATGTGCCAAGTAGGAAACGACTTGGAGATTGCTAAATTGTGGATGCACAATTTCAATTTCATCATCGACCATAAAGCGCGCAGTAAACCAGAAGGTTGAGCCTTTTTCTGTTGGGGCACGTTCTTGGTTATCTTCAAAACCAATTTGTCCATGCATCAGGCTGACCAATTGCTTGGAAATGGCAAGACCTAAACCTGTACCACCAAATTGGCGGGTCACAGATGCATCACCTTGCGAGAAGGATTCAAACAGTTTCTTACGGTCGGTACCGCTTAGGCCGATACCACTGTCTTGCACACTAAAGTGCAGCAGACATTGACCGATGTCATCATGCTCCATACGGACACGGACAATAATTTCACCATCTGGAGTGAATTTAATTGCATTTGAAATTAAGTTGGTCAAAATTTGCTTGAAGCGTAGGACATCACCAACCACAAATTTCGGCACATTGTCCGCATAGTAGAAGGTCATATCGATGTGTTTTTGTGCTGCCAATGGCGACAACATATCCATCACATCAAAGACGGCTTCTTCTAAGTCGAATTGCGCAGTTTCGAGTTCTAGTTTGCCTGCATCGATTTTCGAGAAATCAAGCACGTCATTAATTAAAGCCAATAAATGCGCAGAAGATTTACGAATCGTTTGTAGATATAAATTTTGTTCATTACTGAGGTTGCCTTGGCGCAGTAAAAGATGAATAAAGCCATCAATACTGTTCAGCGGTGTGCGCAGTTCATGAGAAATATTGGCCAAAAACACCGATTTTGATTGGTTGGCTTGAATTGCTTGGTCACGTGCTTGACGGTAGGTAATATTTTGCACTTCTAAAGTATCAAGCGTGCGTCTTAAGTCATCTTCCGTTTGTTCGGTATGTTCACGTAGCTCTAAGAAACTGAAATGTAAGCGTTTAACCACATTAGCTATATCACGCTGTAATAACCGGAGTTCTCCAGTACTGTTAATGATCATGTGCTGATCTAGAGTGTCGGCATTTAAACGTTGTAACTGCATGCGAATTTCGTACATTGGTGCGATCCAACGACGTGAATAAAAATTCAAACACAGCAAAAGTAATAAGAGCGTCAATAAACCCGTTGCAATCAACACGATTAACACGCGATAGCGGGCAATTTGCAGCGGTTGATTGTCCAGTTCAATGCTTAACCATGCCGGCGTCTGGGTTGAATCTGAAATTTTCAGGGCATAAATATGGTTGCCCTGATGTGCAATCGGTCCGATAAAAGATGCTTTACTGTCAAAAGCAGGCCAAATATCTTGATCTTGAAAGCCAATGCTCAGGCGGTTGTTACCTTTAAGATCTAAAATCGCGGCACGAATCAAATGTTTTTCGTTCAACATGCTTTGCATGGCATTACGAGCTTGATCAAACTGCCAAGGGTAATGATTCAGCAAATCAATCGCAGATTCTGACGTGGGTTGATAGCGTGTCAGAATCGCGACAGCCATTTGTTTTTGTTGTGCTTTGGCTGCATTGGAGGTTTCTGTTATTACCAACATCGCACCGACACAAGCCAAAATGGTGATCGGCACGAAAATAAGTGCAATCAACTGACCATAGGCATGATTTAAGTGTAGGCGTTTAAAAAGCTTTTTGTTGATATTTGACATGGTTTAAGCAGTTTATTCCTTATGCCCCGAATATTAGCATGGATTATTTAAAACTGATTGTGCTTTAATCACTTTCGCGAAAAAGCGAGGCAAATGGGTGCAGGCAAAGGCATTTTTTCATACAATAGGCGCACCTCGATATAGGTGTGAATAATGAGTAATACAACCCCTGATTTTCAAGCAGACGATTTTTTATTAGACCATTACGTCGGCAACACGCCGTTAGTGCGTTTACAGCGTCTGGCAAGTCATACTCAAGCAACAGTATTAGCCAAGTTAGAAGGCAATAACCCAGCGGGTTCGGTCAAAGATCGCCCTGCATATAACATGATTATGCAAGCGGAAAAGCGTGGTCAGATTAAACCGGGTGATACGTTGATTGAAGCGACGAGCGGAAATACAGGGATTGCTTTAGCTATGGTTGCAGCAATGCGTGGCTATAAAATGACCTTGATCATGCCTGCAAGTTCTAGCCAAGAGCGTAAAGATGCCATGCGTGCCTACGGTGCTGAACTGATCGAATCTGAAAACATGGAAGAAGCACGTGATCTTGCCCTTCAAATGGAAAAAGACGGCAAAGGTTTAGTCCTAAACCAGTTTGGTAACCCGGACAATGTGGAAGCACATTACCTCACTACGGGGCCTGAGATTTGGAAACAAACAGGCGGTAAAATTACACATTTCGTCAGCTCAATGGGAACCACTGGGACCATTATGGGGATTTCGAAATATTTAAAAGAACAAAATCCGGATATTCAAATTGTCGGTTTACAACCGTCTGAAGGCTCAAATATTGCTGGTATTCGCCGTTGGCCACAAGAATATCTTCCTACGATTTTTGACCCTTCACGTGTTGATCGCATTATGGATATTCCGCAAATTGAAGCGGAAAAAACGGCTCGTCGTTTAGCACGTACAGAAGGTATCAGTGCAGGTACCTCATCGGGTGGTGCGGTATGGGCTTCAGTTAAATTGGCTGAAGAAAATCCGGATGCCGTGATTGTTTGCATCGTATGTGACCGTGGTGACCGTTACTTGTCGACTGGTCTATTCTCTGTTGTTGATCCTGAATAATTACAGTGGCCGATCGGCACTGGTGAGTACTTATGCGTTTACCTGTTTTAATTTTTGATATCGAAACACTGACAGATTTGAAGTCAGGTGCGCATTTGTATGGACTGGATCTGCCTGAGGTGGATCTAGATGCTGCGCTGACTAAACTGCGTCGCCAAGAGGCGGGCACGGATTTTCAGCGTTTGGCCTTGCATGAAATTGTCTGTATCTCTGGACTATGGATTGATGAAAAGGGCATGAAGTTGTTTTCATTTAGCCGTGAAGACAATAGCGAAGCTGAAATTTTAAAAAAATTCGTTTCTATTTTTGAAAAGCGTCATCCGACCTTGGTCAGTTGGAACGGTTCACAGTTTGATTTGCCTGTGATTTTGTTCCGTGCCATGTATCACGGACTATCTGCACCAAGTTTGTTCGATCAGGGCGAGATTGATACGCAAAAGCGCTATAATAACTACCAGAATCGTTATCATCATCGTCATGTAGATTTGATGGATGTCATGGCCATGTTCCATGGTCGTCATTTTCAAAAACTTGACGATGCAGCACATTTACTCGGTTTCCCCGGTAAACGTGGTGATGGTGGCTACCATGTGCCTGAATATGTACGTGAACAACAGTGGACAGAACTGACCAGCTACTGTGAAGGCGATGTGCTCAATACATGGTTGATTTATTTACGCTGGCTGTTGCTGAAAGGACAGTTATTATTGAATGATCATCAGCACTTGATTCAAAGTACGATTCAATATTTACAAACTCAGCCGCAACACGCTGACTTTTTATTGGTATGGCAGCAAACCTCGCAACGTACCGAATTCACCCAATCTGATTTCCCATCTTCCACACATTAGGTACGCATGAAACACAAAGCCAAACCCCAAAAAGCCCAACAACCCATTTATACATTTCAGGTTGAATCGCTTTCACATGAGGGGCGAGGCATAGCGCACTTTGGCACGCATCCAGATCATCCTGCAGAAAAACACGGTAAGAAAGTCTTTATCCGTTATGCCTTGCCGGGTGAAACAGTGCGTGCGCGTATTACCAATGTCGTTAAGCGTCTTGAAGAAGCAGACAGTCTGGAATTGCTGAGTGAAGAGTCTGCTCTACGGGTTAAACCGGCCTGCCCACATTATGGGGTCTGTGGTGGGTGTAGCATGCAACATATCCATCCCGACGAGCAAATTCGTTTAAAACAAGATGTTTTACAATCACATTTGCAACATTTTGCCGGCATTCAGCCTGATCAATGGTTAGCTCCTTTACGTTCATTGCGTGAAGATTACCGTCGTAAAGCGCGTATTGGTGTGCGTTACCTACCTGCAAAAGATAAGCTCGTGGTCGGCTTTCGTGAGAGCCAGTCAAATAAACTGACTTCGATTGACCGTTGTATGGTGTTGGATCGTGAGTTTGGCTCAATCACCACACTCAAACAACTGTTACAAGGTTTGCAAGGTAAAGCAGATATTGGGCATATAGAACTGGCCATGGGAGATCAAGAAATTGCTCTCCTGATTCGTCATACGGCGGAACTTTGCGCGGAAGATGTCAACCAATTAGTAAAATTTGCGTTACATAAAGAGTGGCAACTGTACTTACAACCTGAGGGACCGGACAGCTTACATCGTGTGGATCATCCCGATGCACCGATGCGTCTGCACTATGGTCTAAGTGACTTTGCTGTGGAATTTGGCTTTAATCCTCAAGACTTCACGCAAGTGAATTCCACGATTAATCCGCAAATGGTGAAACTGGCATGTGAATTGCTTCAGTTACAACAGGGTGAGCGAGTTCTAGATCTGTTTTGTGGCTTAGGAAACTTTTCTTTACCACTTGCTCAATGTGTGGGTTCAACGGGTCAAGTCGTTGCAGTTGAAGGGAGTGAAGAAATGGTTCTGCGTGGTGCAGAAAATGCACAAAACAATGGCCTTTCGCAACTGAAATTTTATTCACAAGATTTAACAAAAGATTTTTCGCATCATTCTTGGGCAAAACAAGGATTTGATGCATTATTGATAGACCCACCACGATCTGGTGCAGAAGAAATAATGCGTTATGTGCCCAAATTTGGTGCAAAAAGAATCGTTTATGTGTCATGTAATCCTGCAACACTAGCACGCGATGCTGGAATGCTGGTACAACAAGGCTACCGTTTGAAAAAAGCGGGTGTCATGGACATGTTTACCCATACAGGGCATGTCGAATCGATTGCTTTGTTCGAAAAAGAAAATCAGATAAACGATTAAAAGTTATGAAGCGTAGAAAACTAGGAGTAGGGTATGGTCACAGTACGTGAACAATTACCTGGACGTCTCAATGAGCTGTCTCAGGAAACGACTGTAGAACATGCCGAGCAAGCACAGCATGATTTAGCTGAATGGCTAGAGCGTGTGAGTGGCATGTTTGACGGGGCTCCTCTAAAGCAACTCGAAGAAGTTGCACATCTGACCTTACAGAATGAACTTGAAACAACGGTCAACCATCGCTCAAATACCTTCTATACGGGTATTGAAATGGCGGATATTCTTGCTCATCTGTATGCGGATGAAGATACGTTATCAGCAGCCATGCTGTATCGAAGTGTTCGTGAAGGCGTAACCAGTTTAGAAGAAGTCCAAAGCAAATTTGGCGATCAAGTGCATGCTTTGGTCAAAGGCACGCTTGCTATGGGTAAGTTGTCTGATCTGATTGAGCAAAATAAACGTCTAGAAGATCATTTTAATAATAACCAGCGTGAACATTTGACCGGCATTTATAAAATGCTGATTTCGGTGACCGAAGATGTTCGTGTTGTATTAATCAAACTTTCTGAACGTACCTATGCATTACGTGAGCTAGCGCATTCAACCAAAGAACGTCAAGAGCGTGTCGCACGAGAAATTTTAACCATTTACTCGCCGCTCGCGCACCGTTTAGGGATTGCACAGCTTAAGTGGGAGCTTGAAGATCTTGCTTTCCGTTATCTTGCACCTGAACGCTATAAAGAAATTGCCTCTTTACTGAATGAAAAACGTTTAGAGCGTGAGCAATATATTCAGTTCGTGACAGAAAAGTTGCGTAAAGAACTATTAGATCATGGCATTGAGGCCGAGATTAATGGTCGGGTGAAACACATTTATTCGATTTATCGAAAAATGAAGAGTAAGAACCTGAGCTTTGATCAGCTTTATGACATTCGAGCAGTTCGCGTTTTGGTGGATAATGTACCTGAGTGTTATCACACACTGGGGATCGTTCATCAGATTTGGCGTCATATTCCGCATCAGTTCGATGATTATATTACTAACCCGAAAGCCAATGGTTATCGCTCACTGCACACGGCCGTGATTGCAGAGAACAAATCTTTAGAAGTGCAAATTCGTACGCATAATATGCACGAAGAAGCTGAGCTCGGGGTGTGTTCGCACTTTAACTATAAAGAAGGTTCTAAAACCACAGATTATTCATTTAATCATCGCTTACATTCTTTACGTGCAGTGCTTGAACATTATCAAGAACGAAATGATGCTAGCGCCCATAAAGAAGATGAGGCTTCTGAAAACTTCGAACAAATCCAAGAGTTTGAAGATTTTGAGAAAATCTATGTGTTCAGTCGTGATGGTGATATCAAAGAATTACCACGCGGTTCGACCGTGCTTGACTTTGCCTATCATGTGCATACTGAAGTGGGCAACAAGTGCTATGCAGCACGGGTGAACCAACGTTATGTACCTTTAACCTATACCCTAAAAACTGGGGAACAGGTCGAGATTTTAACCAAGAAAGATCGTGAGCCTAACCGAGATTGGTTGGTAAACTCGCTGGGTTATATCAAGACGGCTCGTGCACGTGATAAGTTGCGTCATTGGTTCCGTCAGCAAGACCGTAGTAAAAACTTGGAAGTGGGACGTGAGATTCTTAATAAAGAATTGTCACGTTTGGCGATTCACCCGAAAAGTATCGATTTGAATGATTACTGCAATCATTTTAATGTGAAATTGGGTGAAGATATATTGATTGGCTTGGTGAGTGGTGACATTAGCTTGCATGCTTTAATCAATCAGGTTAACCGTCATATGCACCTCGATCAGGATGAGCCTGAACTGGTGTTAAAACCAACCTTGAACCCACGTGCAAGTCATACGCTTTCGGCGCATGGTATTTTGATTGATGGTTTGGACAATGTAGAACTACACATTGCTCAGTGTTGTCAGCCTGTGCATGGTGAATCGATTGCTGGTTATATCACCCTGAATCGTGGCGTAAGTATCCATAAGGTCGCATGTCCGGATTATATCCGTATGATTGGGCAAGAGCCTGAACGTGCGGTTGAAGCGGATTGGGAAATGCAGCCAACTCGTGGTCAAAGTGTGCAAATCGTGGTGGAAGCTTATGACCGTCGTGGTTTGCTTAAAGATCTGACTCAAGTGATTTTCTCAGACCAAATCAATATTCGTCAGGTGAATACCATTTCCGAGAGTGATGGTATTGCCAATATGAAGCTGTTGATTGAAGTGAAGGGCTTGGCGCAGTTGTCGAAACTGTTGGCACGTCTAGAGCAACAACCTGGCATTATCAGCGCCCGTCGATTGGTGCAAGGTAGCTAAAAATAAAGTTGTATAAAAAACCCGCTGCGCGCGGGTTTTTTTATTATATTGGGAGAGAGAAATTATAAAATTGAGTGCTTATGCTGCCTTCAGAGCTTTTTGAAAAGCGTCGACAGAATTTAACACGAGCTATCGATCATTGGGTGTCAATTGGCCCTTTTAAAAATGGTAAAGCCGTATGTGAACATTTTGGCTTATCAGTTCCTTTAATTTCCCAATTATTAAATAGTCATCGGCAGATTGGAGAGAAATTTGCACGTGAATTAGAGTCACAATTGGGACTCATTAAGGGAAGTTTAGATCATGAAGTTCAGTTTATAGAACAAGACAAGTGCACTGAGGAGCAAGCAAGCTTGGTCCTTTTTGAAATGCAGGTGGTTGAGACACAGGCATTTTCTTTAAAACCGATTTCAAATGATTCATCTCAATATTCAGCATTATTTAAAAACACTCAAGACCTGTATTTGATTCGCATCACAGCATCGTATTATGCCCCTGTATTACAAGAGGGTTGGCTTGTGGTCTGTGATGAACGGCGAGGGGTAGAGAGATCGGATCTAGCCTGTGTATATTTGCGAAATGGCTTAAATTTAATTTTAAACGTGATACAGCAAACAGATGATACGTGGCAATTTGCAAGTCTAGACCAAAAACGACAGGTGGAATTCCTGCAATCCGATATTGAAAAATTAGATTCTATTATTGCGATTTTGCCTAGCTCATTTATTTAAGGTAGTCGCATAAAAAAACCCATCCGAAGATGGGTTTTGATCTGAACTATAAGTCGAAAAGCTTAAGGAATCTCTTCTTCTTCAAATTCAGGCTTCACTTGTACAATGAAGTCTTGACGGTTCAGGCCACGCCATAACGCGAAGGCTGTACCAATGTAGATTGATGAATATGTACCCACAAATACACCAACAAACATTGCAACAGAGAACCATTTCAGACCATCACCGCCCAGTACCATCATCGCTACAACAACCAGTAATAGTGTCATTGAGGTATGAATGGTACGGCGAAGTGTTTCAGTCAAAGCACTGTTCACAACTTCAAGAGGTTCAGCACCGCGAATCTTACGGAAGTTTTCACGAATACGGTCAGATACAACGATGTTATCGTTGAGCGAGAAACCAATAATCGCGAGTAGCGCAGCCAAAACTGTTAAGTCAAACGGCCACTGCATCATGGCAAAGATACCAATGGTCACCACGATATCGTGGAATAAAGACAGTACAGCACCCATCGCAAGTTTGAACTCAAAGCGAATAGTGACATAAACCAGCATGAGCAGTAGGGCAAGACCTACAGCACCCGCAGAACGCACGTAAAGTTCATTACCGACTTGACCACCCACCACATCGACTTTATGCACTTCTGCTTTATTGCTCGGCAATTGAGCGGCAGTCGTAATGGCTTTGGTTAAGTCTTCAGCTTCAATGTCTTTTTGAACTGGCATACGAACCATCAGGTCGCGGTCAGATCCTAAGGTTTGTACTACAGGATCTTTAAAACCAGCTTTTGTCAGCGCTGAGCTCACATCGGTAGATTTTACTGGTTGACTATAGTTCAACTCTGCTGCCACACCGCCAGTAAAGTCCAAACCGAGGTTTAGACCTTTGGTGCAAATAAAAAAGATACTTGCGAGCGTTAAAATAATCGATATAAAGGCTGCCGGTTTGGCAATCTTCATAAATGGAATAATGCGCTCGTTGTCCGGACGGCCGTATTGTTTCGGTTGAGTATTTTCAGTCATCTTCGATCTCCTAAATGCTCAACTTCTTCAGGTTACGTTTTTTACCATAAATGATTTGTACGATTGCACGTGTCACAGTAATTGCTGTGAACATTGAGCAGACAATACCAATCATTAGGGTAACCGCGAAGCCTTTAATTGGGCCAGTACCAATTGCGAACAGAATGAAAGCCACTAAGAATGTGGTTAAGTTGGAGTCAAAGATGGTGTTATACGCACGATCATAACCTGCAACAATCGCCTGTTTCGGCGAGGCACCCCATTTAATTTCTTCTCGTATCCGCTCACAGATCAGTACGTTGGCGTCGACCGCCATACCAATGGTAATTACGATACCTGCAATACCCGGAAGGGTGAGGGACGCGCCAATCCAAGACATGATGGTTAAAATCATGGCAAGGTTAACCACGAGTGCAAAGTTGGCAATCAAGCCGAACACACGGAAGAAGACCACCATCCAAATCGCAACCAATAAGAAACCGATTTGAGTTGATAATACGCCTTTGTCGATGTTTTCTTGACCGAGACTCGGACCAATCACACGTTCTTCAACGAAGTACATTGGCGCTGCTAATGCACCTGCACGTAACATCAATGCAAGTTCAGACGCTTCTTGAGGTGAATCTAGACCAGTAATACGGAACTGGGAACCCAATACGGCTTGAATCGTTGCCGCATTGATGACCACAGATTCGGTATAAGGTGTACGAACTTCAGTTTGTGTGCCTGTTGTAGGGTCTGCAACATAACTAATTTTTTGTTTGTTCTCGATGAACAAAACTGCCATTCGTTTGCCTACAGCATTACGAGTAGCTTCAGACATCAACTTACCGCCCGCAGTGTCCAAAGTAATATTTACTTCAGCACCACCTGTATCTTGGCTAAAGCCTGATGACGCATTTTGTACACGTTCACCTGTTAAGATACGGTTACGGTTAAGCAATAATTGACGACCGCTGTCCAAAGATTCATAAGCAAATGCTTCTGTACCTGGCGGTAATGAGCCTTTTGCTTGACCTGTGTAAGGATCGATATATTGATCGTTTAAATCAGAAACTAAGCGGAACTCAAGGTTCGCAGTACGACCAAGTACACGTTTTGCTTCAGCAGTATCTTGCACACCCGGTAATTCAACCACAATACGATTGCTACCTTGAGTTTGTACTAATGCTTCCGCTACACCTAACTCGTTAATACGGTTACGTAAAGTTGTTAAGTTTTGGTTGACAGCATAAGACTGAATTTCTTGTTTACGTGTATCTGTGTAGCTTAGACGAAGAGTCGAACCTTCAGTTGTTGCAACCGCTTGTTGAGTATATTCATTGCCGTTACGACGAAGGAAATCCATAGCTGCAGAACGGTCATCATTATTTGCAAATTGCATCGTAATGGTGTTGTTGTTCAAAGATAAGCTATTGAATTTTAATTTATTGTCACGAAGTTGGCGACGTAAGTCAGCCGCAGACGTTTCCATACGTTGTGAAATGGCTTTATCCATATCCACTTCAAGTAGGAAATGTACACCACCACGTAAATCCAGACCTAGCTTCATTGGTTTAGCACCAATTTTTTGTAGCCATTCTGGGGTAGTAGGCGCAAGGTTCAGTGCGACGACATAATTTTCACCGAGCCCACGACGTAGTGCTTCTTTCGCTTTTAATTGTTGTTCGCTCGAATCAACACGTAATAAAGCGGCATTATTGGTGAAGCTATTGTCATGGCTGGCAATATTTTCAGATTTTAAAATCTGCTCTGCTTTTTGTACGATGCTTTGGTCAATCTGGGTACCGGCTTTGGCACCTGAAATTTGAACAGCAGGTTCATCAGGATACAAACTTGGCAGGGCATATAATGTACTGATGACTAGTACCACTAGAATCAGTAGATATTTCCATGCTGGGTAACGCATTCGTTTTCTTCTTAAAATGAAAAAAGCCGTGCGGGTGCACGACTTATTTTTTGATTAAAGGTTATTTAGAGTGCCTTCAGGCAGAACTGAAATCACACTTGCGCGTTGTACTTTTACTTCTACGCCACGGTTCAGTTCAACAACTGCAAAATCACCTTCGATTTTTGTGATTTTACCCATTAAACCGCCCGCAAAAACAACTTCACTACCAACACCTAGGCTTTCAATTAGTGCACGATGTTCTTTTGCACGTTTTGATTGAGGGCGCCAGATCAAGAAGTAGAAGATTGCGACAAATACCGCAATCATCAACAGGTTTGCCATCATGCTTGGTTGCTGTGCAGCTTCACCTGCCGCGTGAGCAGTAGAAATAAAAAGGCTCATTTCATTTTCCTAAACTAAAAAAACTGGTTATCAATACTTTGATAAATAAATTGGACTTGTTCAGCAATTTACCTTGTCTTTTTCTTCAGCGCAAATGCTGAAAGAATTAATCTTGAGGACAAGGTGGCACTTCCATGCCGCGACGACGATAAAAGTCTTCAACAAACTCATCAAAAGTGCCATGATCGAGAGCATCACGCATCGCTTCAGTTAGACGTAGGTAATAACGTAAGTTATGAATAGTACCGAGCATCGAACCGAGCATTTCGCCGCATTTCTCAAGATGGAAGAGATAAGATTTGGTGAAGTTTGTACAGGTATAACAGTCGCAATGTGGGTCAAGCGGACTTTGATCATGACGATATTTGGCATTACGAATACGCACTAAACCGTCGGTCACAAAATAATGACCATTACGTGCATTTCGAGTTGGCATCACACAGTCAAACATATCGACACCGCGACGAACAGCTTCTACGATATCTTCTGGTTTACCGACACCCATCAAGTAACGTGGTTTATCCGCAGGCATTTTCTCTGGAAGATAATCCAATACTTTGATCATTTCTTCTTTAGGTTCGCCAACAGACAAGCCGCCAATGGCATAACCATCAAAATCAATTTCTTTGAGACCATTTAAAGATTCATCACGTAAATCTTCATACATGCCGCCTTGGATAATACCAAATAGTGCATTACGGTTTTTCAGCACGTCATGATGTTGAGTCTTACAACGTTTCGCCCAACGCAATGAAAGCTGCAATGATTTTTGCGCTTCTTCATGTGTCGCAGGATAAGGCGTACATTCATCAAAAATCATCACGATGTCTGAATTCAGTGTGTGCTGAATATCCATCGAAATTTCAGGAGATAAAAAGACTTTAGAGCCATCAATCGGAGAGCGGAAAGTCACGCCCTCTTCTTTAATTTTGCGCATAGCGCCAAGACTGAAGACTTGGAAACCGCCTGAATCTGTCAAAATCGGGTTATTCCATTTCATGAATTGGTGTAAACCACCATGTTCACGAATGACATCTAGGCCTGGGCGAAGATATAAATGGAAGGTATTGCCCAAAATAACTTGGGATTTAATTTCTTTAATGTCACGTGGGAGCATGCCTTTTACAGTACCGTAAGTACCGACAGGCATGAACATAGGTGTTTCAACAACACCATGTTCAAGGGTTAAACGGCCGCGACGAGCACGGCCCGATTGCGCCAATTTTTCAAACTTCATACAAGGTCCAGATCAAGGCGAAAAAACAGTTCGCTGATGGTAAGAGTGCTAAAAGTGCTCTATTTTCCTTGATTCTGCGGTTAAACGCTAGCTTTGTCGGGTGTTAAGTCTGTAAATTTATAGATTGCATCTTGTGCCAAGGTTTCATCTGAACTCTTGGCATTAAAATAAAACTGGTTAATTCGCTGCAAAATTTCTTCTTTTTCCATCGCAAATGTGCCTTTCGGGTCCGATGTCATGGCCACGATACTGTCAATAAGCTTTTGAATATAAGGATTCGTGGTTGCATAGCTTTTTTCTAAGCTTAAAAGATAGACTTCATTAGCTACATGTAAATAGTTATAAGGTTGTATTTCAACGATTTGTGCTAAATCAATCAGCAGGTCTTTATCATACTGAGACAGCTTCATACGCTTGGGTAAACTGTCGAGCTTGAGGGGTTGTTTGGATTTGAGAAAATCGTCAAGTTGTGTACTTGGAGGATTTAAAAGCTGAGCTGAATAAATCTCTATTTCGGGCTGTGTTGGCACCGTGATAAAAAACAGAATATTGTCCAGTTCTATGCCGTAGGACTGAACCAAGTCGATTTTTGTTTGTTGTAGGGCATTGAGCAAGATTGAAAGATGGTTAGTTGACTCAGACTTTATCGTACTTTTTATAGAAGATGGATCAAGGTTTAAATGGCCCACTTCATTTACAGATGTCAGTTTAAACTGCGCCAAGTCTTGGTCGAGGGAAAGGGCACTACGAGAGCGCCATTTCGACACATTCCATCGATCATGCGCTGCAAGATATTGAGCAGAATCTTCATCTTCTGCAAAAATACTACGCTGCGTAGAGACTGCGATATAGTCCATGGAAAAATAGGGATTGAACACCAACGTACATGCGTAAATATGGTCGTCTTGGTGCTGCTCATAGAGTTTGAAAAACTCCTGAATCAGCACATTTTTCAGTGCATTAATTTGATTTTGCATATTTTATTTTTCTTTCTAGTTTTGGAGGTACTTGAGCACCTCATCATTATTTTTTTTACTTTTGTGCATTAAAGCCCGAACTTAAAAGTTCGGACGATAATCAAAATTTTGGCTGGCAGCTTGATCGCGGAAAGGGCGAACCGCTTTTTTACTCAGCAATAGCGTATTAATAATATTGTTAGGAAACACTTGAATGTGGTTGTTGAACAACTCGACGTTGCGGTTAAAAATAGTAATTGCCGCACCGACATTTTCGTTTTGTTCTTCAATTTCATTCATCATTTTCAGATAAATATCATTGGCTTTGAGCTCTGGGTAGTTTTCAACCACAACATTCAGGCTGCGCATTAGATCTTGATTTAAGGCTTCAATACGCTGTAATTGGCTGACATCGGTACTTTTGACGTTCAAATTCATAATGTTTTGACGGAGTTCAGTGACTTTTGCCAAAGTCCCTTGTTCAAAATTGGAATATTGCTCAACCAAAGGCTGTAATCCATCTAAAATTTTGATTTTTTGACGTTCATAGCTGGCTACATCTGACCATGCACGAATGGTTGCATTGTGATGTCGGACAATGTTGTTGCGAATCATGATTGCACCAATCACCAATGCAATGATGATTAAAACAAAGATCAAAAGCCCCATAAAATTTTATCCTCAAGATAAAAGGTCGTAAGTTAAAACATTATTGTATGAAATCTATTTTAAAAACTGCGTTAAATCGTTTTTCAAATTTTCTAAAGCATTTAATTTAAAGGTTCTGAGATGTCCACGCAATGCCGAAACATCTTGAATTCGTTTTGCTTTACTACTGACTTTAAATAAATCTGTAGAGCCAAGATAGCACATTATTCGGTGGCTCGGATGAAATAGCAGATCACCTTCACGGTTTTGAAAAAAATCCGCTAGTCGCAGGACAAAGCCCGGGCTGAGCAATTTAGCGATTTCCATTTGGTTCTCGCCATAAAACTTTAATTTTTGATTGGTTTGAATGTCGCTGCTGTGCCAAGGAAAACTATAGGGATAGCCAAAGTTTTTGCCTGTTGCAGATACGGCTAGTCCATGGATGCCAATATCAAAAACAAATACGCCCCACAGGTCTTTATGAATTTCTTTAACCGTGACTTCATCACCGTCTTTGTCACGTACCTTCAGTTCATTCACATAGTGATAATGAAAGACCATGACTTGATGCTGTTGCTGATTTTCATCTTCCCAAACGGTGCTCGCGAAGGTCTGAATATCATTCGAAAGGCTGCCTTGCTTAAATACGGGGAACATGCGTTTAAGATTGCCAATAAATTGCAGATTATTCAGTGGCATTGAAATGTATTGAGGCTGTCGGTTAAAAGCCAATTGGTATTTTTTTGCGATGCATTCGGTTTCCAAAAACGCAATAACATCTTCGAGCGGGTCATCTTTTTCATAGCTAATATAAGCCCAGAACACCATGGCCAACCCCGCAGCAAAGCAAAGCTGTGCCCAGCCATGATCGGGCTGAATCACGATGAACAGCATGAAGCCGATACCCAACGCAGCTAAAGCTAGGGGGAGTAAATTTTCAAATTTGAGTGTAATGGGAGCATTCCATGGATGCAGTCCATCGAGGAGCTCTTGGTGTGTTTTGGCGTTTCGGCCTATATCCCAGAGCCGAGCGATATTCTGAAAAACCACAGCATTCTTTTTTCGACGAATATGGATGGAGTGCTTTACAGAATCTATCGGCATAGGGATGATTTCGGCGTAATTTTATTTGTGGTTAATATTATCAATTAACATCGCATCACCATAACTAAAGAAGCGATATTGGCTGTCGACGGCATGGTGATAGGCATTCAAAATATTATCTCGACTGGACAACGCTGACACTAACATGAGTAAGGTAGATTCAGGTAAATGGAAGTTGGTAATTAAACGATCGACTACTTTGAACTCATAACCTGGGTAGATAAAGATTTGTGTATCACCAGTCCAACCCTTGAGTTCGCCGCCATTGGCTTGAGCGGCACTTTCAGTCGCACGAGTCGCTGTAGTACCGACAGCAATAACTTTATTGCCACGTGCTTTTGTCTCACGGATTAAAGCCATAGATTCTTCTGACACGTCACACCACTCACTGTGCATGATGTGATTTTCAATGTCATTGGTACGTACGGGTAAGAATGTACCTGCACCCACATGCAAGGTAACAAAGGTTTTATTTACGCCTTTGTCCGCCAATTTTTTGAGTAGCGCTTCATCAAAATGTAAGCTTGCTGTTGGTGCTGCGACAGACGCCAATTTGGTTGGGTCGTTAAACACGGTTTGATAACGTTCGGTATCAATCGCTTCTGCTTCACGGTTAAAGTAAGGCGGAATCGGTAAAGCACCGTATAAATCTAAAACTTGTAAAATAGGCTGTGAAAATTCCACAACAAATAAGTTTTCATGACGGCCTTGAACGGTCACTTTAACTTCGTCTGGACCAATAAATAATTCCGCACCTTCTTTAGGCGTATTGCTAGCTTTAATGTGGCAATGTGCGGTTTTTGGGTCAAGAATACGTTCAACCAAGACTTCAACTGCACCACCAGTTGCACGTTTGCCTTTCAAGCGGGCTTTCATCACTTTGGTATCGTTCAGTACCAACAAGTCACCTTCATTGAGCAAGTCTAGAATGTCAGTGAAATGATGGTCGTGATATTCACCATTGAGGTCGAGATGGAGTAGGCGTGATGCACTACGTGTTTCAAGCGGATAACGGGCAATGAGTTCGTCAGGGAGATTGAAGTTAAAGTCAGAAAGTTGCATGTTAAGAAATCTGAAAAGGGGATAATGAAATTTGGCTTAGTATAAGCTTTTTTGGGTTTTAACGCTGAAATTGATGGATTATCCATCTAAAAATTCTTATACGGTTTATTTTTAATCAAATGAGAACATCATGCGTTGACAAGTTTTTGAAACAGTTTATTATACGTTTCAACACCTTCCCGAGGTGGTGAAATTGGTAGACGCGGTGGATTCAAAATCCACTATCAGAGATGATGTGTCGGTTCGAGTCCGACCCTCGGGACCAAAAATTCTAAAAGACCCCAAGCTTATTAAGACTTGGGGTTTTTTATTGCCTGTTAATTAAAAAATTATAAATGAGAAAGGCTTTTCATCGTTTAAAACTAATGTTAAATCATGTATCTATCTAAATTTATTATGTTGAGATGCATAAATGGAAATTGATTGGAAGCTTATAGCTCCTATCGCAGGTATTTTTATAACTATTATTACGTTATTTTTAAAAAGACATGAAATTACAAGTTTAAAACATAAGAAAATTTCAGATAGGCTTGCTTCTAGTGTCCAATATTTTGAAAAGTATTATGAGCGTGGACAAACAAATCAGCTTGTTTTGGATAGGGCGGCGCAGGATCTTACTAAAAGCCCAAATGTGGATCATAACTTAGTCAATAGGCTAATAGAGCTTCATCAGAATTATTTAATTAATTTTGATCGTATGATTTTGTTATTTGACGATGGCGTTCAATACATTATTTATAAGAAAAGACAAACCTTGGATTTGTCGAAAGATTTATTAATAAAACCTTTCCTGAATCTTGGTTCAACTCCTAGGCGCTATTTGTTTATAGCTGGATATTTTATTTTTGCCTTTATAGGAGGGATGCTTTTATGGGTGGTAATTAATTCTATAGGTGTTCAATTTATTGTTAATATCGTATTTATTTTTGTTTCTTTTATTTTGATTGCATTGGCGCTTTTATGCTTGGTATTGGAGGATAAACTGCAAAGTGCATCTGATTTTGTTAAAGAATTAAAAGAAGCTGATGAAAAATATAAAGCAATGGAAAAACCTAGAACTATAATTCTATTGAGTCGGAATGATAAGAAATTTTGAAATTATTAGTTTGTCAAAAAAAACCAGCGCTTTCGCGCTGGTTTTTTTACATCACTAACTTACGTTAGTTTTGCATCAACTTATTGAGCAGCATCAAGAGCAGCATTCAAAGTTGCGCTTGGACGCATTACAGCATTTACTTTTGCTGTATCTACAGCGTAGTAACCACCGATGTCCGCAGCTTTACCTTGAACTTCAGCAAGTTCTGCAACGATTTTTTCTTCGTTGTCAGCAAGAGCGTGAGCAAGAGGAGCGAATTTCGCTTTAAGCTCTGCATCTTCGTCTTGCGCAGCAAGTTCTTCAGCCCAGTATTTAGCAAGGTAGAAGTGGCTGCCACGGTTGTCAAGTTCGCCAGTACGACGTGATGGAGATTTGTCGTTATCCAGCAGTTTGCCTGTTGCAGCATCTAAAGTCTTCGCCAGAAGTTTCGCTTTCGCGTTGTCTTCTTTGATGCCCATTTCTTCAAGAGAAACAGCAAGTGCCAAGAACTCACCTAAAGAATCCCAACGTAAGTGGTTTTCTTCTACAAGTTGTTGTACGTGTTTAGGCGCAGAACCACCCGCACCAGTTTCGTACATGCCGCCACCAGCCATTAGAGGCACGATAGAAAGCATTTTCGCAGAAGTACCCAATTCCATAATCGGGAACAAGTCTGTGAGGTAGTCACGTAGGATGTTACCAGTTACAGAAATTGTATCTAGGCCGCGAGCAACACGTTCAAGTGTATAACGCATAGCACGTACTTGAGACATGATTTGAATGTCTAAACCAGTAGTGTCGTGCTCTTTCAAGTAAGTTTGAACTTTCTTGATGAGTTCGTTTTCGTGTGGACGGTACGGGTCAAGCCAGAAGATCGCAGGCATGCCTGAGTTACGTGCACGAGTTACTGCAAGTTTCACCCAGTCGCGGATCGGAGCGTCTTTCACCTGACACATACGCCAGATGTCGCCTTCTTCCACGTTTTGAGACATCAACACTTCACCTGTTTCAAGGTCAGTGATGTTTGCAATACCTGCTTCAGGAATTTCGAAAGTCTTGTCGTGTGAACCGTATTCTTCAGCTTTTTGCGCCATCAAACCAACGTTAGGAACTGTACCCATAGTGCGTGGGTCAAAGTTACCATTCCATTTACAGAAATTGATCATTTCTTGGTAGATACGCGCGAAAGTAGATTCAGGCATTACAGCTTTACAGTCGTACTGTTTGCCGTCAGCACCCCACATTTTACCGCCACCACGGATCATTGCAGGCATAGATGCATCTACAATTACGTCATTAGGTGAGTGGAAGTTAGTGATGCCTTTTGCAGAATCAACCATTGCAAGTGCAGGACGGTGTTCTTGGCAAGCATGTAAGTCAGCAATGATTTCTTCACGAAGAGAAGTCGGAAGAGTTTCAATTTTTTCGTAAAGACCAGACATACCGTTGTTGATGTTAATACCTAACTCATCAAACAATTTGCCGTGTTTTTCGAATGCATCTTTGTAGTAAATCTTCACACAGTGACCGAAAACGATTGGGTGAGACACCTTCATCATGGTCGCTTTTACGTGTAGAGAGAACAAAATGCCTGCTTCTTTACAATCATCTAATTCTTTTTCATAGAAGTCGCAAAGTGCTTTTTTGCTCATGAACATTGAGTCGATGATTTCGCCTTCTTGAAGCGCAACTTTTGGCTTAAGAACAACAGTTTCACCAGACTTAGTGATCAATTCCATTTTTACATTGCGAGCGCGGTCTAAAGTCATAGACTTTTCGCCGTGGTAGAAGTCACCTTCGTCCATGTGAGAAACGTGAGTTTGTGACCACTGTTTCCATTCGCTCATAGAGTGCGGATGTTTCTTCGCGTAATTTTTTACTGCAGTAGGCGCACGACGGTCAGAGTTACCTTCACGAAGTACAGGGTTTACAGCAGAACCTAGGCATTTGCTATAACGCGCCTTGATTTCTTTTTCTTCCTCAGTCGCTGGGTTTTCTGGGTAGTTCGGAACTGCAAAACCTTTAGACTGTAATTCTTTAATGCAAGCAGTTAATTGGCCAACTGAAGCACTGATGTTCGGAAGTTTGATAATGTTTGTGCTTGGATCTTGGGTTAATTGTCCAAGCTCTGCCAAGTTATTTGGCACCTTTTGTTCTTCGCTTAGGTAGTCTGAAAATTCAGCGAGTACACGTGCTGCAACTGAGATATCGCGTTTAACGATTTCAACGCCAGCAGGTTTAGTAAAGGTTTCAATGATCGGCAGCAGAGAGTAAGTCGCCAATAATGGCGCCTCGTCGGTCAGTGTGTAGATGATAGTTGACTTTCCACCAGCCATATATAGCCCCTTGCTTTAGATTGTGTCTTTGAGGTCCGAGCTTGTGGCTCGCCTCTATGAACCGATTTGCTTAAATAAAACTATGAAAGTATCGGGGTTCATTGCTTTTCAGTCAACGCAAGATCCTGTGATGTGGTCATTTCGTAGAAAAATGATACAAAAGAAGTGCAGTTTGACGCCCAATTTTAGCGCAAAACCGAGAAGGGAAATATTGAAAGCTTGTTATTCATAGCTTAAAGCTATTGAACAATTAAATTTATATCATTTTTTTGGGGCTGATCTGTTCTTTATGGCTCGTTCGAGTTTTAGTTGTAAAGCAAAGCGTTTGATAGGTCAAACTGAATGCCTTAACTTTTAGGTGTAGATTTGGTGCGAAAGTTCGAAAATTAGTCAGGATTGGGGACTTTATTAAAGAACGACGTGAGTTTGATGCCCCGTTTGACTTTGAATGGTCGCGGAATGTTTATGCGATAACTTATATATCTGATGAATAAGGCATGGCACTTTTTCAGCTTCAGTCATTTGGGTGAATGAGTTCATGTGCATTAGAAGCATGAAACGAATCTTTAGCTCAGTTTAATAAAGTAAAAGCGAGCAAGTATGGTTTAATGCTCAAATGACACACACAACTGATAAAAACTAATAAATTAGTCTAATAGAAAAACTTAAAAATAGATTCATTTAGTGTAGCTGACTGAAACGAGCATCCTGATGAGTAATCTGGTCATAGAATAGTCATAAAACTCACTATTTTTTGTGATGTATTTAAAGAAAATTAAACCCAGTTTTTTAGGTCTTATGTAAATGAATATTTCTTTTGGTCATGTTTTTAGTTTGAATAAAACGCGAAAAGTACGATTTAAAATAAACAGTCAATAAAATTTAAATTAATTTAAGTTTCTAATTTTATTGTTTTAATTTTTGTTTTACCTTTAATGTTATGTTCTTTATAGATATTTTTATTTTCTAATTGGATGAAAGTTCGATTAAATAGCGTATTCGTAAATGATGTTTGTCTTTTTGTTGGGTTTTGTTATTGAGTGTTTGGGCTATTTTTGCTATTAATCTTAAACATAACAGTTGGTTTTTATCTTTAAGATAAACCCTGAGGAGAGCAACGGGATGGCTTTACGTTTACTGGATATTGGTACACAAACCGAACTATTAACTTCCTGTCGTTTGTCTTTATTGATGGGGGTTTATACCGACGACAACCGCATTGCAGAATTTTTAAAGTTCGCGCGTGGTATTGTGCAAGTCGATAATGCTGTCCTCGCATTTAAAAATGAACCTTATATATGGTATGCGTCAGAGCACATATTTAAGGCCTTTATGGCCGAAGCTGATGATGATCGTCTAGATCAGTTTTTTGCTAAACATTCTCGTATAGACCGAGACGCTGAAAATTACCAAGCTTATTCCGACTATATGCAAGAACTTGGATTAGGGCATCAGCGTTTAGTCGCTTTCGATTTAAAATATGATCAAGAATCTATCGGTAAAGTGATTTTGTTTGATGATCAAGTCACTGCATTTGAAGCCAAACAATTAAAGATCGTTGAAGAATTTGTACAAAGTCTAGTCAATATTATTCAACTTCGTGTTGAAAATGCCGAATTAAAAGAAGCCTATGAACAGCAGTCGGCACTGAATTTTAGTAAGACTAAATTTTTCCAAATTATTGCGCATGATTTAAGAGCACCTTTTCATGGTCTACTTGGATTTTCTGAAGTTTTGGCACAGGAGCGTCATACCTTAGATGATTCGAGTGTGCAAAATATTGCAGACTATTTATATGACACCACACAATCGACGTATAACCTCTTAGAAAGCCTGTTGAACTGGGCCATGGCAGAAGGTGGTCGCTTTGTTTATCACCCGATTAATTTTGATTTACATCAGTCTGCAAAAATCGTAAGTGATGTCTTAAATAGCTTGGCTGTGAAGAAAAATATTCGACTGATCAATGCCGTGCCTGAAGGCATTAAAGTCAATGCAGATATCAATATGATCACATCAGTGATGCAAAACTTGGTGTCAAACGCATTGAAATTTACCCATACCGATGGTAGAGGTGTGGTGACGATTTCAGCCGATCGAGATGGAGAACGGGTTGTATTCACTATTCAAGATACTGGATTGGGGATGACCCAAGCTCAGATTGATGATTTATTTCAGCAAAAACTGACGGTTAGTATTAAAGGTACGGCAGGAGAACGTGGTACGGGGTTGGGTTTAGTCCTTTGTAAACGTTTTGTGGACTTAAATCAGGGTGAAATTGTGGTGAATTCGAAAGAAGGTGAAGGCACACAATTTAAAGTCTGGTTGCCACAGGCGACGAGCCTGCATCAAACCCTAAGTACCGAGAGCAGCAGTGCATAGAAAGATGCGACCTTAAGTGAACTTTAATGCGCATCTATTGGTATAAAAGCCTAAAAATACTTTTCCCTAAGCGTTATCAACTGTTATAACTAGAAAAAAATCACGCTAGGGTTTGTGAAATGAATACGGAGCAATTGCAGAAAACATTACGTGCCAGTCAATATGCTGAACAGGTGCTCGGAATCCATCAGGCCAGTTTAGAACAAGACTATGCAATTGATCAGTTTCAAACCTCGCTCAGTACAGCACAAATTCAACATTTTGTCGTAAGCAGCCTTGCCGATATCCAAGATGAAAATAGTTGGATGCGTGCAATTCGTGTGCTGCGCGCACGTCTCATGTTTCGTTGGATTTGGCAAGATGCCAATCAACTCACCGATGTCGTCACCTTAACGCGAGAGCTTTCAGACTTTGCCGATGCGTCCATCTGTGCGGCAAAAGATTTTGCGCTGAATCCGTTGATTGCGAAATATGGCGAACCGCTAGGCTATAAGGGGAAAGTTCAAGACCTAATTGTGGTTGCCATGGGAAAACTTGGTGCACAGGAACTTAATCTTTCAAGTGATATTGATCTTATTTTTGCCTTTGATGAACAGGGCGAAACCAATGGTCGAAAATGTATCGATGTACAGCAGTTCTGTATTTTGTGGGGACAAAAATTAATTTACCTGCTTGACCATATTACCGCAGATGGTTTTGTCTTCCGTGTAGATATGCGCCTTCGCCCATGGGGTGATGGTTCTGCCTTGGCAATCAGTCATGCGGCATTAGAAAAATATTTAAGCCAGCATGGACGCGAATGGGAACGCTATGCCTGGATTAAGGCACGTATCGTCACGGGCGGTAAAGAAGGCGCCGAGTTATTGGAAATGACCCGACCTTTCGTCTTCCGCAAATATGTCGATTACACCGCTTTCGAAGCTATGCGTGACATGAAAGCCATGATCGAACGTGAAGTGCTACGTCGTAATATCGAAGATGATATTAAACTCGGTGCAGGCGGAATTCGTGAAGTTGAGTTTATTGTTCAAGTCTTTCAGCTCATCTATGGCGGTTCAAAACTCGAGTTGCAAGACCGTCAATGTTTAGTGAGTCTGCATCATTTAGGTGAAGTTGGATTATTAGAAAATACCGCGGTTGCTGATTTAGAAGATGCGTATTTATTTTTACGTCGTATTGAACATGCGATACAAGCGCTCAATGATCAGCAAACCCAATCGTTGCCACATGAGCCTGAACCACGCCAACGTATTTTAGATACTTTAGGTTTTGCATCTTGGGATGACTTTTTGAATGTGCTCAATCAGAAACGTGCCAAAGTCATTTACCAGTTTGAACATCTTATTAAAGAAAAAGAACCCGATCCGTTATTGGAAAGTTTTAGTCATTTAGAAGCCCAGTTGAACGATGTTCTAGATGATGATGCCAAAAATTTAATTCACGAATTTTGGTATGGACATGCGCTGAAAAAATTACCTGCCAAAGCTGTACAGCGCTTAAAAACCTTTTGGCCACATCTCATTGAGGCGATATTACAGTCAGATAAACCTCAGGTGGCCTTACTACGTCTCATGCCTTTGGTGGAGTCGGTGCTGCGCCGTACGGTCTATTTGGTGATGCTGATTGAGAGCAAAGGGGCATTACAACGATTAGTGAAAATGGCAACAGTGAGTCCGTGGATCTGCGAAGAATTGACGCATTATCCCGTGCTGTTGGACGAGTTTTTGTCGATGGATTTTGAGCTGCCAAAGCGTAAAGATTTAGAAGACTCTCTACGTCAACAACTGCTTCGAATTGAAATTGATCAAGTTGAAGATCAGATGCGTGTTCTTCGATTATTTAAAAAATCCAATGTCTTAGCAGTAGCTGCTAGTGATGTTTTGGCCGAAAGCCCATTGATGAAAGTATCGGATGCATTGACCGATATTGCTGAAGTGTCGGTGAATGCAACCTTGCATTTGGCATATCAAATTGTTGCCAAAAAACATGGCTATCCAATTGATGCAGAAGGGCAGCGTTGTTCGATTGATCACACGGCTTTTGCGGTGATTGGTTATGGCAAGGTGGGTGGCATTGAGCTAGGTTATGGTTCGGACTTGGATTTGGTGTTTATTCACTATATGGACGAACAAGCCGATACCGATGGACAGAAACCAATTAGTGGCTTTGAATTTGCCATGCGGGTTGCACAAAAATTTATGTCCTTAATGACCACGCAAACCCTAGATGGTCGAGTGTATGAGGTGGATACACGTTTACGACCTTCGGGAGAAGCGGGGTTATTGGTGACCAGCTTAAAAGCCTTTGAGCAATATCAACATAAAAATGCTTGGGTCTGGGAGCATCAAGCTTTAGTACGTGCCAGAACGATTGCAGGTGAGCACAGTTTACGGATTGAAATTGAAAACTTGCGCTGCAATATTTTGACACAGCCACGCGATGAGAACAATGTTCGTGCAGAAGTGCTAAAAATGCGCCAAAAAATGAAAGACCATCTAGGTTCTTCTAAAGAGCAGCAAAAAGATGGAATTTTTCATTTAAAACAAGATGCAGGTGGTATCGTTGACATCGAATTTATGGCACAGTATGCAGTATTAGCATGGAGTGGGTCGAATCCCGATCTCGCCCATTACTCTGACAACGTACGAATCCTTGAGGATGCCGCAAGAACGGATTGCTTATCCAGCGCCGACGCGACAGCATTGATTCAAGCTTATCTCCGTGAACGAGCCGAGAGCCACCGTTTAGCACTTGCGAATCAATCCATGCAAGTTTCAGCTGACGATTGGCACGATACCCGAGTGGTCGTTTGCAAGCTATGGCAAAGATTAATTGATCCAACTGCAACGTTTGCATTGGATAAAAATGACTGTGTATAAAAATTTGGAGTGTGTGCCATGAACTTGGCTGATCGTGATGGTTTTATTTGGCAAGATGGACAATTAGTTGACTGGCGTGAGGCGAAAACTCACGTATTAACACATACATTGCATTACAGCATGGGTGTGTTTGAAGGCGTCCGTGCTTATGAAACTCCGAATGGAACGGCTATTTTCCGTTTAAAAGAACACACTAAGCGTTTATTAAATTCTGCAAAAATTTATCAAATGAAAGTCCCATTTGATCATGCAGCATTAGAACAAGCTCAAATTGATGTGGTTCGTGAAAATAAATTGGCTTCTTGCTATTTACGCCCAATTATTTTTATTGGTTCAGAAAAATTAGGTATTGCAGCAACTGACAATACAATTCATGCCGTTGTTGCTGCATGGAGCTGGGGTGCTTACCTTGGTGATGAAGCGATGGCGAAGGGTATTCGTGTTAAAACGTCTTCATTTACGCACCATCATCCAAACGTGACCATGTGTAAAGCAAAAGCATCTGGTAACTATACTTTGTCAATTCTTGCCCACCAAGAAGTGGCACATGCTGGTTATGACGAAGCAATGTTACTCGACCCACAAGGTTATGTATGTCAAGGTTCAGGCGAAAACGTATTCTTAGTTCGTGATGGCGTGATTCATACTCCTGACATCGCGGGTGGTGCACTTGATGGTATTACCCGTCAAACCATTATTACGATTGCGAAAGACCTTGGTTTTGAAGTGGTTGAACGTCGTATTACACGTGACGAATTCTATATCGCTGATGAAGCATTCTTCACAGGTACTGCTGCTGAAGTGACGCCAATCCGTGAATATGATGACCGTCAAATTGGTGAAGGTTGTCGTGGTCCAATCACTGAGCAAATCCAAACTGCATTCTTTAATGCGGTTCAGGGTAAAGACCCTAAATATGCGCACTGGTTAACTTACGTAAAATAAGCTGATCGGTTAAGATGAAAAGGCGAAACTAAGTTTCGCCTTTTTTATTGGCTTGAAGATATTAATTTTTGGGAACGTGACTATGCATATTGTTTATGTCAGTGATGGTAAAGCAGGACATCGCTCACAAGCTTTGGGTTTATTTAAAGCCATGCAGCGCCAATCTCAGGAAGCAGTCACATTTCAAGAAATTTCAATTGATGATTTGCCTATAGTGACACTTATTTCTGCACTGTTTAGCCATCGGCTTCATGCCGTAGAACACGAGCCAACCTATATTTTGGGCGTCGGCAGCCATACACATTTTCGAGTATGGCTGTTGGGCAAAGTGTATAACAACGCCAAAACCATTATTTTAATGAAGCCAAGCTTGCCGTTTGCATGGTTTGATTATGCAGTAATTCCACAGCACGATGGTATTCAGGCATCAAATAATGTACTGACCACACAGGGTGCGTTAAATCCTATTGTGAATGAGGAGCGGCATCAGCATGGTCGAATCCTGATCGCTTTGGGTGGCTCTTCAAAACGCCATCAGTGGAATGCAGCTAAAGTACTTCATGCAATTGAACAGATAGTCGAGCAGAATCCAAATTCAGAAATCATTTTGACCACTTCACGGCGCACACCAAAAGCGTTTTTAGCAGAATTAAAACAGTTAAAGAATATTGAAAAAGTACAGATTTTCCCAGTTGAAGACACTCCGCAAGGTTGGATTTTCGAAGAAATGCAAAAAGCTGAAGCGGTTTGGGTAACTGAAGATAGTGTTTCAATGATTTACGAGGCTCTC
The DNA here is from genome assembly GCF_002018395.1 of Acinetobacter sp. ANC 5600. Lineage (NCBI taxonomy): Bacteria > Pseudomonadati > Pseudomonadota > Gammaproteobacteria > Moraxellales > Moraxellaceae > Acinetobacter > Acinetobacter sp. ANC 5600. Next base: position 65,136 of record NZ_MVKW01000008.1, on the reverse strand, counting down.
ACCGCGGGTTGTAAAGTCGGGGTGATTGAAGTGGATCGGTTGAAGGAAGATCGGATTACAAAGTCTGTAGATGAAATTTTAAGACAAGGTTTGGTGTCATTACAGACGACTTTAACTGACTTGAATCTCGCTAGCGAATTTAAAGAAACTGACCGTATCGCCAAAAAGATTGTACTCGGTCCCTAAAGTATAGATAATACCCGACGAAAAATTTCTACCAACATTTCAGTCTATCTTGGAAATGTTTGAATAATATTACAGGGTTGTCCGGTCAATGCTAAAAACCTATTTGTTTCCATTTTTGCTTTCAATTGGGTTTTGCGTTGGCTTAGGTTTTTGGGACTATTTATCTGAAATCAAAGATGCTCCTTTATTCTTTGTTTTGGTTCTTTCGAGTACTTTTTTTTTCATTGCAGTAAAACAACTACATAGTTCTATTTTTAAGTACATTTTCCTTGCGCTATTTTTTGTCATTAGCCTGTATATTGCAAGTGGGACAGGGTTCTTACAAGGGCATATGTCTTTGGGAATCGTGGCATCGATGTTTCAAAGTAATACCAATGAAGCCTTTGAGTTTTTATCTGTAGTCGATCCTAAATATATTGTTTTTGCCTTTGTTATTTTCTTAAGCCTTTGTTTTTATATTTTATTTTTTAATCAAGCTAATCAAGGAAATTATCCCAAGTTGATTTTGACACTTATCTTTATAGCTAACGGCGTTAGTGTGTTTGGTATTCAAACTGCAATGGCGACGGTTAAATATAAACAAGAAGAGGCCAAACTCCTTGAGGATAATGTGCAAGATATCGATTGGCAAATTCAGCAGGTGAATGCTAGCTATGACAATCAAGTGATTATCATTGGTGAGAGTGTTCAGCGAGATCATTTATCACTCTACGGTTCGAAAGACGATACCACACCTTTTTTAAATGAGATGCCACTGGATGTTGTAGATCATTACATCGCAACTGCACCGAATACGGTAACTAGTCTGACTCGAACGCTGACTTTTGTTGATCAAAATCGTGAACCGCAGATTGCAAAAAATGTTGTGACGCTAGCAAAACAAGCGGGCTATAACACCATATGGATTTCAAATCAGGGATTTATGGGGAAAAATGATACGGCGATTTCTAAAATTGCCATTCATGCCGATCATCAGTTCTTCCTGAAAAGTGGTAACTATATGTCGAGTAATATTGATGACGACAAAATGGTCGAAATATTACAGGCCCAGTTAAAAAAATATGCCAATCAAAAAAATGTGATTTTTATTCATATGATGGGTTCACATCCGGATGCCTGTGAACGTCTGTTTAATGCACCACGTATGTATGCGAATAAACCTGAAACGATTAATTGTTATTTATCTTCGATCAATAAGTTGGATCACTTTATAGAACAGATATATACCACTTTGAAGGCTGATCAGCGTAATTTCAGTGTGACCTATTTTTCTGATCATGGTATGACCGTGGATGAAGATTCATATCATGTAGATAATGATTTTAAAGATAATTATCAGGTTCCATTTTTTGTATTACGTAGCGATGCGCAGGCCAAAAACTACTATAACAAGACTGTGAGTGCCTATGATTATATGCATATTTATGCAGATTTATTGGGGGTGAAAACACCATTATTAGATCCTAAAAAATCGTTGGCGAATATCGAAGACAATCAAAATGTCACCGTTTTTGATTGGGATGATTATGTGCCATATCAGTCTTTAAAAGGTCTGTAGTAATCGACTCAAGCTTATTTATATGGGGTTAAATACTGCTAACGAAATCTTTCACAATCAAGGAAATTATAGGCGTGTACTTTTAAAGCTTCAGAGCGTGTGGCAACATAGCCTGAGTGTGCTTAAAGGCTTATCCCTGTGATTTATATTGTTCTTATTCTTCTGTTATTGGTGATTGCGTTCAGCTACAAATATGCTTGGTGGAAACCTGCAGTCGATTGGAAGAAACCGCGTGTATTGATGTATCACATGGTTCGTCAGCATATTGATGGTGCAAAATTTAATAAGCTGCGAGTGAATCCTGAAGAGTTTGAAAAGCAAGTGGCGTGGATGAAGTCCGAAGGTTTTCATTTTGTGACCATGCAAGAACTACAAGACGACTGGGGAAAACACCCAGAAAAAACCGTTGCGATTACCTTTGATGATGGATATCTAGATAATTTAGAACATGCCTTTCCGATTTTAGAAAAATATCAAGCGAAAGCCACGATTTACGTGGTGGTAGATCGACATGACCGGGATTGGTCAACCTATAAGAAAGCCCATCATAACAGTGGTGAGTTAGCACGTGAGCCTAAGTTGAATGATGAGCAAGTCAAACAGTTGGCAGCCAGTGGTTTAGTCGAAATTGGCTCACATACCATGACGCATGCAAATTTAGATAAATTGAGTGATGAAGCGTGTCTTTCTGAGTTAACTCAATCGAAGCAGCAATTAGAAGAAATGACAGGAAAACCAGTACATAGTTTTGCTTATCCATTTGGAATATATTCGGAACGTGATGTCGTACTCGCAAAACAAGCTGGCTATACCAATGCTGTGACCACCATAGAAGGCATTGATGACTTCAGTCCTGATTTTATGCAATTACGTCGTATTAAAATTAGTGGTAAAGACTCGATGTTTGCAGTGAAGTTAAGACTCAAATTAGGTAAGCGAGAGGGTTGAGCATGCGTATTACATTAGTCATGGCCAGTGCTGAAGATGGTGGTCTAGAAAAGCATGTGATTGAATTGGCGAATGGGTTAAGCCAAAACAATCAGGTCAGCTTGATTGCGCATGAGCGTTTTGCTCATTTACTCGATGCAAAAGTGAATGTTGTAAAAATGGATTTGAGCGGAAGTCGGCATAATCCTTGGACAAAGTATCAGTTAAAAAAGAAAATTATTGAAACTCAGCCAGATGTATTACATGTACATGCAGCAAAAACAGCCCAATTTGTGCATGGAATGGTTAAATCATTTGCTTTCCCCTGTGTCGTAACGGTTCATGGTCAAAAGAAAAAGAATCAGATGAATCAATCATTTGATCATATTGTTGTAGTGAGTGAACAGTTAAAACATCAATTGGAAAATCCATCCAAAACTTCAGTGGTATATAACGGCGTTGAACTGAAGATCGTTCGTCAAAAATTTCAAAAGAATCGTAAGTTCATTGCAGTTGGTCGCTTAAATGAGGTGAAAGGTTTCGACGTTTTACTTCAAGCTTGGCAAGATATTCCTCATCGGTTGACGATTGCAGGCGAAGGGGAACAGCGTCCGTTATTAGAGCAGCTTATTCAAGATTTAAATTTATCCGATCGGGTTCAGCTCATCGGATTTTGTGAAGAGATACAACAGCAGATCAGTGAGCATGAAGCACTTATCGTCTCGTCTTTACGTGAAGGTGGTCCTTACACTTTGGGTGAAGCTTTATTATTAAATCGACCTGTTTTTGGAACCTGTGTTGGGATGATGCCTGAGTTTATTTCCGAAACATGGTTATGTGAAACGAATGATGTCGATGCTTTACAACAACTGATCAAACGCTATTGCGCCTTGGAGCATCCTGAGTCTGTTTTTCAAGATGCATTTAACTTGGCACAACAGCATTTAACCATCGAGCATATGCTATTGAATACAGAACAAGTATATAGGCAGGCGATTGCGAGTCAGGCTGCTTAAACTTGTTTATAGTTAGTGACTTCGATGAACTTTTTAAAGAAAGGCTGAAATACTGGTGGCATGTAGGCTGAACTAATAAATTTGGTGCTTACTTCTGTAATGCCGTAAATTTTACAGAACATAATACGATGATGTCCTTGATTCAGCTTATCTTTTACGCCCATAGAACGGCATAACATGATATGCATTGGAAAGTTGAAGTCATAACCAGAATCTTTAAAAGAGTTTTCCAGTTTACTGAAGCGTTCCTGACGTTTATCTTCATCCAGCTTCCAACGACGGCTCGTCCAGTTGTATGCCGTTTCAGGCGTTTTAATATTCCGTTCTAACGCATTTTGTGTAATGTCACTGAGTAAAATACGATAGCTATGAGAACCAAAATTTTGGCGACGAGAGCGAATTTTTTTAATAAAAGAACCAAAAAAGTTAAATAAAAAACCTTCGGTTTGGAATGCAAATCGAGTACGTACACGATCTTGCTCCAATGAAGTCACTGACTTTAAATAGATAATACAATCTTGATGCTGGTTTGCTTCACACGCTAAAAGAACAACCGCATCACAACCTAAATGATCACCTTGAAAAGAAAAATCACGCTGCGATAAAGTGATTAAGCTTTCTGGATGAACATGATAAGTTTCTGAAGATAGGCCGAAATTTGTTTGCATGTGGACTCACATCAAATGAAATAAATTTGAACGATTCACGATAGTGTAACATGGCTGATTTTGTAGCGTATAATGTCGTATTCGCTGAGATTGGAAAAAAGAATGGGCAATCCACTTCGTTATGTTGCTTTAGGTGGTTGTAATACCGCTGGCGAAGTACACAACATCGGTAATGCATATCCTGAACGTATTGCACAGGCACAAGGCTGGGCACTTGAAAACTATGGTTATACCATGTCGAGTACACGTGAAGGCATTCAATTTTTTAATCTGAAAAATGTCGCTGAAGCTGATGTGATTAGCATTCAATTTGGTGGGGTAGACAGTTGGTTGACATTCAAAGGTTCACCTTTTGTCCTGTATTATCCAGATTCACCATGGCGTAAATTCCTGAGAAAAATCGTCAAAAAAATCAAGAAATATGCACGAAAAATTCATTGGCATAATGTTGTAGGCGAAACCAATGTTGTGCCATATCAAGAGTATATCGATAATATTCGTTATATGATTGATCATAGCAAAGCTCAATATATTCTTTTAGTAGAAACTTATCCGAACAAAGATAAATCACGTGAACCACGTATTCTTAAATACAACCAAGCACTGAAAGATTTGAGTGATGGTAAACGTGTACTGTATGTCCCTAATTATGAAATATTGAATCAAGACTTAGTTAACAACTATGATGATTCAACCCATTTATCATCTCAAGGTCAGCAAGTTGTGACGGATGCTGCATTAGCTGCGATTCGACAAGCTGAAGCGCAATAAAAAAAGCCGCTCAATGAGCGGCTTTTTTTAGGCACAAATTTGGCTAAAAATCTGTTCATGTTTTAACTTGGTTTGCTGATCAAAGGACTGAAGTTTGAGCTTTTCTTCATCGCTAAATTTAGCCTTTGCATAAAGTTGTTCAAGACTCAGTTGTTTTAAGTCTTCCAAACGAATATGGCGATCTGTCACCTGTGCATCACTGAGCAGGTTATGCGTTTTAGAGGTATTTGATGCCACGATCAGCACTGGGATTTGCATCTGTAAACAAAAACATAAGCAGTGATAACGACCAGTGATCACCAAATCACTTGCTAGCATTTTTTGCTTAAACGCCTGTGTGTCGTCAATACAATAATTAAAGTCTTGATAATAACGACGCGGTTTATACAGCCCAAAGGTGAGTTTAGAAAGAAGATTATATTGTTTTAACTTCTTCATTTTTTTTGGATTGTAGCCAATCGTATGCGCATCTAAGGGCAAGTTTTTGGTGATCGGATGATAGTCAAAGCGTTGCTTTTCCGCATAGGAAAATAGGGCATCACTGACATGGCTATACACCGAATCATTCACAATGACTTGAGCAGGACGTGTTGTTGCTGATTCTGTTGTATGAGCTGGATTAAACTTATGACTCGAATAAAAGGTTAAATCGGCGGCATATTCACAATGTGGATGCTGTGGCTGCAACGTTGCTAAACTTTTTTTATCGCGTACATAGAGCCCATCAAAATCTTGAATCAGTTCATTCCATGACGTTGGGTTATTTTCCCAAGTACTGTTCAACAGAAATACAGGTATGCCTTGTTGTTTGGCGATAGATCCAAGTTTGAGGAGAAACTCACCAAAAGGCGCTGCATCATGCAGTGTACCTTCTCCATTGATCAGGACAATATCGATATCTTTTAATAACTCAAGCCATTTTTCTTCAGAAATCGTTTGCCCCGTACAAAGTTGAGAAAACTTCGCATCAGGATGATTTTTCTGTATTAGACTGTACAGATTATTCATTACGACTTCGCAACCATGGTGTAGGTTGGTACGGGTATCATTGAGAATAAAAAAGTGTTTCAAAAAGGTTACCTATTGTTCAAGATCAAAATGGCATTGGAAATCATAACGTTTAATTTTGGTGGGCAAATCATTCTGCCTCAACCCTTAATATAGTGTAATAGTGATGATAAAACGATTGTTTATTGTGCGGACCCCATTACAGTTATTTAATGCCTTTGAGGCAATGCAACGGTTTCATCAAGCCGATACGCAAAATGAACTGTTAGTAGTTTATGGTTCACTGCGAGACCATCGCATGATGCAACAGATGTTACAGACACTTCAGGGCTGGAATCGTATTGTATATCAACCTTTTATGGGGTGGAAAAAGAAGTTTTATGCATTTCAGTTGAAAAAGCATTTTCCAGATCATAGTCAATATGACGATATTTTTACAGGGATGATTCAGCATATTCCACTGCATCTCATGAATAGTTTAAATGCAAAAAATTATTGGTTAATCGATGATGGTAATGAAACTCGGATGATTGTGGAACATCTAAATCAGGGCACTTACTACACAAAAGATCGATCACAAGGGTTGTTCGGGATTAGACAAAACCCTGAAGTTTTAAAAAAAATCCAATTATTTACCTTATATGACGATTTAGAAACTACACATCCGGTGACGATCAATGATTATCGGATCTTTAAACAAAACGCACGTACGCTAGAGACAAAAAATGGTTGCGATTTAGTCATTGGTTCGAATCTTGTGGGAACGTATCTTAAGTCAGAAGCTGAATATTTAAGTATTTTAAAATCGCTTAAACAGCAAATGGCGGATCGACATTTATACTATGCACCACATCGATATCTGAGTGAAAGTACCGTTCAAGCGATTGAAAGCATGGGCTATGAAATTTTGAAATATGATACGATTTTAGAGCTTTTTCAGTATGAGCAGGGCTGGTGTTTTGAGCGTTATTATTCGATACGTTCGACTGCTATCGACACCCTGACACAGCTTTATGGTGCAGCAGGGGCATTTATACGTTTAGATGAGTCGCACTTTGTAAATCATGCGAAATGGCAAGAATGCAATGAAATTTGGAATACAGCACAGCATGTGATCAGTTTGGAAACAACCGAGAGAGCACTGAATTAATCTTCAGTGCGATCCGCATTACCTTTCAACACCATATAAATCAAACCGACAAAGATTAATAAAGCACCCGCAAGGCTGCTGACACAGAATAAAACAATTCGGTTATAAGTGGTTAAGTTGAATAATTCATTGGCTAAAATGTAGCGCATGAACAACCATTGTACGACAGAAAAAACAATCAACACGATTGCACGACGACGGACTTCAGGACGCATAGCCATAGGAGAATCACTTAAAGTGGAAATTGAGGCTATTATGCCACTGTCGATAATCGATCTCAATTGAATAAGATTAATTCAAGCCTGTGGAACACAACTCTAAAGGTTGAGATGTTCTTAGATCACCTTTATTTGCGGTACATATTGATATTGCCAAAGCAGACCCGAAAGCGTTTATAAGACCAGATATACTGTTCTGGTGCTTGGTTAATGATCTCTTGCATGGCAATGTTGAGCGTGTCGACAGAACATTGTAAGTCTTTAGATAAAATCTCGTCTGATAAGGTTTGGCAATGCACATCAAAGTACTGTAGGTTAGGTTGTCGGATACAACTTAATCCAATGACATTGCATTGGGTTTTTGCAGCAAGTTTTGAAACAAGTGTGATCGATAAAGTATTTTGCCCAAAAAAATTGGAATAAATCCCGCCTGAAGGCTTCGGTAAATGGTCAGGTAAAATGACCGTCAGACCACCTTGTTTCAAATGTTTAAAAATGGCACGGATCCCAGTTTCATCTGTCGGGACTAAGGTTGCATTAAACTTCTCTCGTGCTTCTAACAGATAACGATTGATCCCTTTATTTTTATTCGGTTTATACATAATCATCGGTTCTGTATACAAGTTCAGCCATGCATTGAGTAGTTCCCAACAGCCAAAATGCGGAACCACAACAATGACACCTTTTTTATTTGCCAGTGCTTCCGTGAGGATATTTTCACCATAAATGTTTTTCAATAAGCTCAGGCTATAACTTGGCGGCATCCCCCAACATTTAATAAATTCAATATAGGTCAGGCATTGGCTGCGGATACTTTGATTGATGAGCTGTCTCTGCGCAGTCTCTGACAAATCGGGGTAGGCCAGTTGAATGTTGATGCTAGTGATACGTTTGATCGATGAATTAAATAGATTAAGAATAAACGCGATCATCAAGGCCAAGTTTTGTAACAGCCAAAGTGGCAATAGCGCGATGATTTTGAATATAAAGTACATGAATCACAAGGTCTCAAAATTGACAGCATGGGATAAAATAAATTTTGCCAAGAGACCGGACTTATTCAGTGAAAAGTACAAAAAGATCTGAATCTAAAAACAAAATAATTGGAAGTGGAAAATTGAGCTGTCCATTGCTCAAACGAAGAGGTGCATCATCATAACGTACTTGAAGCGTTTTGATATTAGCAAAGTCAATCAAATCTTTAATTTATGTTTTGTAGGTTTTCGACCACCTTTTGTAGGTTGAAATAAAAAAACCCTGCATAGCGCAGGGTTTTTTGAACCTTAAAATCTAAATCTTAAAATGTAAGATTATTTAGATTCTTCAGCTTTTGGTTTTTCACGTAAGCGAATACCTAAGTCACGTAATTGGTTCGCTTCAACTGGCGCAGGCGCTTGAGTTAAAGGACATTCCGCAGTCTTAGTTTTCGGGAATGCAATCACGTCACGGATAGAAGATGCACCAGTCATCAACATCACTAAACGGTCAAGACCGAATGCCAAACCACCATGAGGAGGCGCACCGAATTTCAAGGCATTAAGCAAGAAGCTGAATTTCTCTTCTGCTTCTTCTTCAGAAATACCAAGCGCTTCAAAGATCGCTTTTTGCATTTCTAGGTTATAAATACGAAGTGAACCACCACCGATTTCAGTACCGTTCAATACCATATCGTAAGCAACAGAAAGTGCAGCACCTGGGTTGTTCTTCACTTCTTCAACGCTTGATTTAGGAAGCGTGAATGGGTGGTGAACAGATGTCCATTTGCCATCGTCAGTTTCTTCGAACATTGGGAAGTCAACAACCCAAAGTGGCGCCCACTCGCAAGTTGCAAGTTTCATGTCGTGACCGACTTTAATACGTAAAGCACCCATCGCATCATTTACGATTTTCGCTTTGTCCGCACCAAAGAATACGATGTCGCCATTTTCAGCACCAACGCGTTTCAATAGATCAAGTACGATAGGCTCGATAAATTTAACGATTGGAGATTGAAGACCTTCAATACCTTTTTCAAGCTCGTTGACTTTAATGTAAGCCAAACCTTTCGCGCCATAAATGCCAACGAATTTAGTGTATTCGTCGATTTGGCTACGTGGAAGCGCGCCAGCACCTGGTACGCGAAGCGCAACAATACGGCCTTTAGGATCTTTTGCAGGACCTGCGAATACTTTGAACTCAACGTCTTGCATCATGTCTGCAACATCAACAAGTTTCAAAGGAATACGTAAGTCAGGTTTATCAGATGCATAGTCACGCATTGCATCTGCATACGTCATACGTGGGAACTTGTCGAACTGAACGTTTAGAAGTTCTTTGAACATCTTAACCGTTAAACGTTCCATTAAATCCATGATGTCATCGTCACTCATGAACGATGTTTCAACGTCGATTTGTGTGAATTCAGGCTGACGGTCAGCACGTAAGTCTTCATCACGGAAACATTTAGCAATTTGGTAGTAACGATCGATACCGCCAACCATTAACAACTGTTTGAACAATTGTGGAGATTGTGGAAGTGCGTAGAAGCTACCGTTAGAAACACGACTTGGTACTAAATAGTCACGCGCACCTTCAGGAGTCGCACGAGTCAAAATCGGTGTTTCCACGTCTAAGAAACCATTTTCTTCGAAGTAGTTACGAATTAGGTTAGTCAATTTAGAACGGAAACGAAGACGATCTAACATTTCTGGACGACGGATATCCAAGAAACGATATTTCAAACGTACTTCTTCAGAAATATTTGTGTTGTCGTCATTCAATGGGAATGGCGGAGTTTCTGAACCAGCAAGCACTTCGATTTCTTTACCAAGAACTTCGATTTGACCGCTAGTCATATTCGCGTTTTCAGTACCTGCGTAACGACGACGTACACGGCCTGTAATTTTTAATACGAATTCTGAACGTGCTTTGTCCGCAGTTGCGAATGCTTCAGGAGTATCTGGGTCAATAACCACTTGAACAAGACCATCACGGTCACGCATGTCAAGGAAGATTACACCACCGTGGTCACGGCGACGGTGAACCCAACCGCATAATGTAACGGTTTGGTCAATTTGAGCTTCGGTTAAAGAACCGCAGTAATGAGTTCGCATCATAGCGTTAGAAATCCAACTATATGGGTTAAGGTCAGCGAATGCGTAAACAGCGCACCGCTTTTATTCGAATAGGGGATTATGCCTCTTTTTGGCTGTTTTGTCACAAGGACTTATTGCTAAAACTGCCAAATTTACAGCAAATTTTCGGTCAATGATGGGCTTAAGCCGATGACGTTGAAAAAATATTGGTGCTCTTGCTTAAGATCAGAAATATCAGACTACCGAGGCTAAACGTGGCTAAAAATGCACGAAAAAAATAATTAATAGCCTTGCCGACATAGGCATACAGGTCATGCACAAATGCATCTGAATAAATACTGTCAGCAAAATAAAAATAACTAGCGATTCCCGCAGCTAAAGACAGGGCCGCTAAACCATATACATAGACTTTGATGGTTGTGGGGACGTTTACAGTACTTCGATAGTAAAGATGATGACGATAAATCATCCATGCTAAAACGGGGAGAGCCAATCCAGATAATCCAATTTGCAACACACGATGTAAGGGATATGAATGACCGAAAAATTGAATCGGTAGACTCAATAGATCCTTAAATGCAAAGGTACGAAAGTCAACATGGGTCAAGCCATCCCAAACAATATGCGTCGATGTTCCAACGATGAGTGCGAGGATAAGGCTGAGTATAAATCCGCAAAATTTATTGAAATTCTGTAGATTCAGCGGCTTATTTAAACCAAAAAAAGCAAATAACATCGGGCGATAGAGCACATACCACAGCACACAAAACAGCAAGCCTAGGATTAAGTTTGGAAAAATTAACCCCGACCATTGATGTGAACCTGCATAGTCAGCATTAGTAAATAAACGGAATAAATCCGGCACCATGCTACCAATTGCGAGTGCTGCAATAGGCAGGCGATTTCCGCTTAATTTGGAAATAGGCGGTGCGAGTACAGCATGGGATATGGTAAAAGGCATTGAACTAAAATAAATATATGAATAAATACAATGTGGTATCGGTGAGTCTATATGATTTGGGCAGATTAGAATGTTTTTTATTGCAAAAGTAATGAAATGTTATATTATAACATTATTCAAAATTAGCCAGATTTGAGTCTCTCCAAATGTCTTTTCATAAGAATTTAATCACAATCTCAATTTTTGCAGTGATTGCACCCAATATTTATGCTGATGATCAGCAACAACAGGTACAAACTTTAGAGGCGATTAATGTTCAGGTTCATCCTTTAAATCAAAGTGCTGCAGATTTTGCGGTTGCAGATAACATTATTAAGCATAAAGATTTGGCACAAGGTGGAGTCACTATTGGTGATGCCATTGCCGGACAACCTGGAGTGTATTCAAATCAGTTTGGTGCAGGCTCAAGTCGACCTGTAATACGTGGGCAAGATGGGCCACGTGTCAAAGTGTTGGAGCATGCATCTGAAACAGCAGATGTTTCAACTTTATCCCCTGACCATGCAGTGACGGTTGATCCAATTTTAGCGAAACAAGTAGAAGTGATTCGTGGGCCATCAACACTGTTATATGCGGCAGGAACAGTCGGCGGTTTGGTCAACGTGACGGATCAAAAAATTCCTACCTCTATTCCTGATAAGGGCTATGAGGGGCAAGTTGGGGTTCGTTATAACTCAGGCAGTGATGAAAAATTGGCGAGTGCCGGTGTTACTGCTGCGCTAGGTGAAAATTTTGCACTGCGTGTTGAGGGCTCAAAGCGTAAAGCCAATGACTATATCGCACCCAATTATTTCCATGATCATGGGGGTGAATTAGAAAAAGAACGTCGTGTGGGTAATACTTTTGCTGAAGGCGAAAATGTAACGATTGGTGCGTCATGGATTCATGAGCGCGGTTTTGCGGGTCTGTCTTATACGAATCGTCAGGATCAATATGGTTTGCCTGGTCATAGCCATGAATATGAAAGCTGTCATCCACATGATGACCATTTACATTGTGATGGTCATGACAACCATGGGCATACCGATGAGCATGATCATTCGGCGCATGACGAACATGATCACGATCATGATGCCGCAGGCCCATGGGTCGACTTAAAGTCAGAACGTTATGATTTCCGTACCGAACTTGCGAATCCGTTTGCGGGCTTCCAAAAACTCCGTGCACATGCAAGTTATACCGATTATCAACATGATGAAATTGAAGGTGATACAGCGGCAACGACCTTTAAAAGTCAGGGCTATGATGGTCGTTTAGAGTTGGTGCATAACCCGATTGCGGATTGGGAAGGGGTGATAGGCGCACAATACAATCAGCAAAAGCTCAATATCAGTGGCGAAGAGTCGTTGATGAACCCAAATAAAACCCAAAAATGGAGTATATTTGGTTTAGAACATAAACAATTTGGTGATTTTCATGTCGAGCTGGGCGCCCGTGTCGATCAGCAGAAAATTCAGATCGATTCTGCACAAAAAGATTATGACGATTATGGTATTTCCTACTCTGGTGCTGTGAACTGGGCGTTTGCACCCAATTATAAATTATCCTTGGTGGGTTCTCATCAAGAGCGTTTGCCATTGGCGCAAGAGCTCTATGCAGATGGTAAGCATTTTGCGACCAATACCTATGAACGCGGAAATGAAAATCTAGATGTTGAAAAATCTAATAATCTAGAATTAGGTTTCCATTATGAAAAAGATCAGTTGGATTATCACGTTCATGTGTACCACAACTGGTATGACAACTACATTTATGCTGCAACCAAAGATAATTTTGAAAACTTCCGCTTAGTTGATTACACCCAAGACAAAGCCAAGTTCTATGGTGCGGAAGCTCAAGTGGGTTATGTAGTAAATGACATGTATAAACTCAGTGTCTTTGGTGATTATGTTCGCGGCAAAATTGATGGTGAAAATGCGCCACGTGTGCCTGCAGGGCGCTTAGGAACCAAGGTCGATGTTGACTTTGCCGATGGTTGGTCAGGTCTTGCAGAATATTCACATGTATTCAAACAAGACAAAATCACTGCATTTGAGCGTGAAACAGATGGCTACAACATGGTGAATTTGGGTGTGGCCTATAGTGGTCAATTGAAAGATAAAAATGATTATCGAGTCTATTTCAAAGCCAATAATTTATTGGATGAAGATGTTTATTCTCACACGTCATTCCTTGCCAATATTCCACAAGTCGGTCGTAATTTTACGGTTGGTCTTGAATTTGGTTTCTAATTGAATTTGCACAGACTTCTCTAAGTAAGTCTAGGTAAAGTCACAGAAATCCTCTTGAAAAATCAATGAATAAAACCTAGTCTGAGCGCATTAGACTAGGTTTTTTCTTATGCGCATCATTCAACGAATACATCACAAGCTTAATTGGTCACGTCGTCGCTATGTGGGTGTGGTCATGGGTTTATTGGTTTTAGGTTATTTGGCCTCGGCAACTTATCACACGCTGAAATCACTCCCTGAAGGGCTGAACTACACAGGAAAACTTCGCCATGCTGAAGTGAACTTTTTAGTGGATGAAACCTATATCGATGCGCAAGGAAAGCAGCAACAGGAACATCGCATTTTTAAAGAAATGCTGAAAATGATTGAGGAAGCACAGTCGACCATTGTGTTGGATATGTTTCTCTTTAATCCGCAAGTTGGTGACTCTCAATTAAAACATGAACAATTAACACAGGAGTTGACCGATGCGTTGATTTTGAAGCGTCGACTATCTCCTCAAGTGGAAATTTTTGTGATTACTGACCCGGTCAATTCGGTCTATGGCGGCATTCAACCCGAGCATTATCGTCAATTACGACAAGGGGGCATTGAGTTGATGGAAACCAATTTGGTACCGCTTCGTGCTTCCAATCCTGCATGGTCAGGCTTTTGGTATATCTGCTGTCAAGATATTGGCAATAATCCTGAACAAGGCTGGTTACCGAATCCATTAGGTACGGAAAAAGTGACGATTCGTAGTTATATGGATCTTTTCAACTTTAAAGCCAATCATCGTAAAACCTTGGTGGTCGATACCGTTGACGGTTGGAAAGGTCTTGTGACCTCAATGAACCCGCACGATGGAAGTTCACGACATTCTAATGTTGCTCTGACTGTGAAGGGAATGACTGCAATTGACCTATTAAAAACTGAGCAAGCAGTCGGCATGATGTCGAAAGGCAATATACCATTTGTCGTGATTAAAGATGTTGAAGCCGCGAAAACTCAGCCACAGGTTCAAGTGCTGACTGAAAAAGCCATTTATGATGCCACACTGGACTTAATTGATAACGCGAAGAAAGTTGGGACTGAAATTGATATCGCGATGTTCTACTTGTCAGAACGTAAAATTATCAAAGCACTCATTGCTGCGCATGAACGTGGCGTGAAAGTTCGGGTATTACTCGATCCGAATAAGGATGCTTTTGGGCGGACTAAAAATGGCATTCCAAATCGACCTGTAGCATCCGAATTACATGATGCGGGTATTGATGTACGTTGGTGTAATACCCAAGGTGAACAATGTCATAGCAAGATGATTTTAAAACGTACGGCTTATCAAGCCGATATGATTTTAGGTTCGGCAAATTTCACCGCGCGCAACTTGAAAAACTATAATTTAGAAACGGATTTACGCGTGATTGGTCTGAAAAATGCGCAAGTTTTTAAAGATGCATCGCAGTACTTTAATACGGCTTGGTCAAATCTGGATGGTAAACAAATGAGTGTCGATTATAGTAAATATGCGGATGAATCGACCTTGAAATATATGTTGTATCGCTTTATGGAATGGAGCGGAATATCTACTTTTTAGAATTGTCTTAATCTCCCAAATCCCTCTTTTAAAAAGAGGGACTTTCCTCCCTTTTTTAAAGGGAGGTTAGGAGGAATTTAATCAGTTTTAATTCTTCGGTACAGGATTCGGCGGAACGATTTGATCTAAATCTTTATCCGTCATTTGATCCAATTCTTTAATATCGGTTTTGATTTTCCATTTATCGGCATCATCTACTGGTTGTGGCAAACGAGCTTCTAACCAGTCACAGATGACATCTGGTGGAAAATCGGCGTGGTTACATTGAATCACCCAAGACAAGAATTGTTTTGCTTCGCCATTCATATATGGTGGCGGAGAAACAGGTAAAAATTGAGTCGGTAAGCGTTCATTTTTAGAAATATAGTTCAATACATGGCCCAATTCTTGAACAGTTTGCCATGCTAAAGGGTGATCTACATTAATTTGAAATTTAAACCACCAAGCAGTTTTACCATCGGTTCCGTACGAGTCAATCAGTTGTTCTTGAATACTTGGAACTTTAGAAAAAAATTGATGAAGTCGGTCAAAACTTAATTCAGACACAGCATTTGATCCACTACGAAATAAAATCAATCTTAGCATAATCCAATGAAAAACAGGCTAGCCTGAAGGTGCGATCAGCTTGGTCGGAAAATTAACAAATTCTTGCACTTGATGGATTTTTATTCATTTTTTCTCCTACAATGGAATTTATACTGAGCGTATAAACCGTCGAGGAGAGCTTAAGTGAAAACCACATTATTCTATGCAATGGCAGGTGTGATGCTGATCAGTGCTTCGGCCAGTACTTTTGCGGAAAACAAATGGGCAAACTACCAAGGTGTGGATACATCAAAACCACAACACCGCCCACCGTCGATGAATCGGCCTGGCTATCCGCAGCATGCGCCGAATTATCCTCAACATTATCCTCATTATCCAAGTCGCCCGCCGGTTTATCCGCAATATCCAAATCGACCTTATCCGCAGTATCCACAAAGTGGCATTAGTATTCAATACAATGCGCCGACCACGATTACTCAAAATTCGCAGAGCTATAGTTGGGTCAATGGTGATCCTGCCAGCGCGAGTATTTCGAGTTCAACCTATACTTTTATTAGTGATTGGCAGCGTTTAGGTTTACCTGCACCCCCAAGTGGCATGTACTGGATCTTTGAAAATGGTCGCTATGTGCTGGTGTCTAATCGATAAGGTTTATAATCTTTCCCTTGCGTAGCAGTGCTACTCATCTCCTAAAAGGAGAGGGAACGATTTAGTGTTTAAGCCAATTCATCATCTTGTGGGCGAGGGGTTTTTCCTTCAGGTAATGGCTTCTCGGAATGCTTGTCTCGAATAACCGAAGGGTAAGTCCAAGAGGCATAGCGCACAATCAAAATGGCCACTGCTAAAATTAAAATCGAACCTGTAGTAATGACCAAGCCCATATCTGCTTTATGGTCATGTTGAATGTCCGAAATCAGTAAACGGGTCAGGGCAGTAATGGCAATATAAATCAGGAAGCGTACTGGCATGTGGTTGGTTTTAAAATAAATACCGACCATGGCACCGAGTTCAAGGTAAATAAACAATAATAAAATATCGTCAATCGTGGCGAATTGTTTAACGGTAATAATTTCAAAAATGGTATGACCCGCAGACCATAAAATCATACAGCCGATGACAAACAGCGCAAGATAATGAAAACCTTCTACAGCAATATTGCCAAGTCGGTCGAGGAGGGCTTCGATTTTTTCTACTTTGGGATCACGATGTGTCATATATATTCCTCCTGTGTAAATTGCGTGAATATTCAATGAAGAACAAGTCATTAAATACCAAGCAAATTTCATGCACATGAAGCGCATATGACAAAAATATTTTTTAGGTTCAATAAAGGTTTTAATGTTAAGTTTGAGCTTAAATTTTGTCCTATAAGAATGAAGCGACGATGTATCAACCAACGCATTTTAAACATGATGAACTCCCTGATCTGATTGATCTTATGCGTAAGTATGCTTTGGCGACAGTAATACTGACTGCACCCAATGGTGAGTTGGAAGTGAATCATTTACCACTAGAATATGACGCTGAGTCAGGCGAATTGGGCATATTGCGCGGTCATATTGCCAAGGCTAATCCAATGTTTGAATTGCTAAATCAGTCAGCGCAAGCCTATGTGATTTTTCATGCCGATGATGCATATATTTCGCCAAGCTGGTATGAAGGAAAGCAGGAACATCATCGCGTTGTGCCGACATGGAACTATCGCGTGGTACATGTCAAAGGCACAATTCGTAAAGTTGCAGATGAAAAATATTTACGAGGGCTTCTGGCTCGGCTGACTCGACAACATGAAGCTAGCCAACCCGTGCCATGGAAAATGGGCGATGCGCCTCATGATTTTATCGCGGAACAACTGGAAAAAATTATAGCGATTGAAATCGAAATAGACTCAATTTTGGGTAAGTTTAAAGTGAGTCAAAATCGCAGCGTTGTAGATGCAATGAATGTGGCAAAAGCTTTGGAAATGTCGAATGCTGAAATGGCGGAGTCGATCAAAAAATTTTATCCCATGAAATAACAGGCTAAAGAATCATGCCCAATAGGATTGAAACGGAACGTTTATGCCTGAGAAAGTATCAGTTAGGAGATGAAATTTCATTATTTGATACATATTTTTCGAATATAGAAGCAACTCGTTATCTGCAGCGGTTACCACATTTAACGATTCAACAGACCAAGAGTGTTTTAGAAAAGTGGGCAGATCATTGTTGGTCGATACACAATCCTGATTTTGCATGGGTGAATAGTGATAAGAATACGCATTTAGCGATGGGCTTACTGTATTTCTTCAATCAAGAAAACCATGGAGAAATACATTTTGGGTTAGGGGGGGATTTTCATGGTTGTGGTTATATGACTGAGGCCTTAATTGGGGTAATTAAGTATTTAAAGCAGAATCATGTCACGAAGGTTGTTTCATCGTTTTGTGCTGAGGAGCATCTAGCATAACAAAATGTCTTAAATAAGGCCGGATTTAAATTAGATAAAGATAAAACGCATTGGGCGAAATTTCCAATGCTAGACGATCAGTTCCATCCTTGTTTTACATATCGAATGGAATTGGAAGATTATGAATAAGTTGGTACGTTTATTATTTTTGCTTAAAGAATCCTATTCATTGGTTATGTATGAAGAGTAATAAGTAAAAAATGCCCGATAAATCGGGCATTTTTGATTTTGTGTATTTAATTAAGCTTGGTTGGTAAAGTAATCTTCAGAGAAGTTCATGATCACTTCAGAACCTGCTTTTACTTTAGCAATGCGTAATGCCAATTCAGGTAAAATACGCTGCGTGAAGTAAAGAGTCAGTGCAAGTTTGTTTTGGTAGAACTCGCCATCTTTGTCTTTTGCTGCATCTGCAATGCGCGCAAACATATAGGCAAAGCTGAGTAAGCCTACAGCATGTAGGTAATCAACTGCTGCTGAGTTCGGGAACTCAATGTTTTCACGAGCAGCTTCAAGTACATATTGAGTCACAGCTTCAACTTCAGCTGCTGCATCTAATGTTGCATCTTTGATGTAGTTCAAGCTGGCATCTAAGTTATTGGCAAAATCGCGGATTTCTTGGATATATTCAGCAATGAATTCACCATTGCACTTAATGGTTTTACGACCAATTAAGTCTTGCGATTGAACACCGTTGGTCCCTTCGTAAATCTGTGCAATACGGAGGTCACGGATACATTGTTCCATACCCCATTCACGAATAAAGCCGTGACCACCGAAGACCATTTGGGCATCTAGCGTTGCTTGGAAAGCTGTATCAGTTAAATACGCTTTTGCAATCGGTGTTAATAGCGCAACACGGTTATTGGCTGCTTTGACTGCTTCTGGGTCAGTAGAGAACTTGGTAATGTCCAGTTGTTGACCGACATAAACCGCAAATGCACGAGACGCTTCATTGTTGGCACGTGCGTTCAGCAACATACGACGTACATCACCATGAACTAAGATGCTGTCTGCAGGTTTTGCAGGCGATTGAACGCCAGAAGCGCTGCGACCTTGTAAACGATCAGTCGCATATTGCGCTGCATTTTGATAAGCAAATTCAGAAGCACCTAGGCCTTGAATACCCATAGACAGACGTTCGTAGTTCATCATGACGAACATCGCTGCAAGGCCTTCATTTTCTTTACCAACCAGGTAGCCTTTCGCGCCATCAAAGTTCATCACACATGTTGCAGACGCTTTGATCCCCATTTTATGTTCAATAGAACCAGGGCCTACAGCATTACGCTCTCCCAATGAACCATCTGCATTCACCAAGAATTTAGGTACGATGAATAGTGAAATTCCGCGTGAGCCCGCAGGCGCATCAGGCGTTTTCGCTAAAACTAAGTGGATGATATTTTCAGAAAGGTCATGGTCACCGCCAGTGATGAAGATTTTCGTACCAGTAATGTTATAAGTACCGTCTTCATTACGTTCAGCTTTAGTTTTGATAATACCTAAATCTGTACCTGCATGCGGTTCAGTTAAGCACATCGTGCCTGACCATTCGCCTGTATACATTTTTGGCAAATAAGTTTCTTTTTGCTCTTGTGATGCATAGCTGTTTAACGCCATGCCTGCACCAACAGAAAGAAGCGGGTAGAGCATGAATGATGGGTTGGTTGCAAACAGCATTTCATCAGACAGAACAGTCAGCATTTTCGGCATGCCTTGACCGCCCCATTCTTCATCTGCGCCTAGACCAATCCAGCCGCCTTCTGCATATTGTTTAAATGCTTCTTTGAAACCAGCAGGAGTCGTGACATTGCCATTGCTATAGGTTGCGCCTTCTTCATCACCTGTGCGGTTTAAAGGATGAGTGACGTTTTGCGCAAATTTTGCCATTTCTTCAAGAATGGCTTCTGCAGTTGCAGCATCAACGTGAGCAAGATTTTCGTTGTTTTGCCAGAATTGTTCTGCTTTAAAAACATCATTTAAGATGAATTTCATATCTGCAAGCGGCGCATTATAAATTGGCATGTTCGTTCACCTGTTTATTGTTTGAATCTGTGGACTTGGGGCAATTTGTATCGACATAAAGCGTGGAGAAAATTGACCAAAGTAAAATTATGAGACTATTTATAAAGAAAAAGGACTGCCAATGCTATGACCGTCCTTTCTCTATTTCTGCACTCAAGAGTACAATTTTTTGAATATGTTTTATATATTCACATTAGAATGCAAAGTGTTCTGCATCCAATGCCATAAGAGGATCTAGGCCACCTGCAATCACTTCTACATGAGAGCGAACGCGTGGTAAGATTTTCTTGAAGTAGAAGCGAGCAGTCGTTACTTTTGCATTGTAGAAATCAACATCTGTTGTTCCTGCAGCTAAAGTTTCTTGTGCAACTAGTGCCATGCGAGCCCATAAATAAGCAAGCGTTACATAACCAGAGAAGTAGAGGTAATCGACTGCAGCAGCACCTACTTCTTCAGGGTTTTGCATTGCTTTCATACCAATCTGCATGGTTAAGTCGCCCCATTCTTTGTTTAGCGCAGCAAGCGGCTCAACAAATTCTTTCATGGCAGCGTTGTCTTTGTTAGCTTCAACAAATTTATGGATGATCTTGGTGAAGTCTTTCAACATTGCACCTTGAGTACCCAATACTTTACGACCTAACAAGTCAATTGCTTGAATTTCAGTCGTACCTTCGTACAAGCAAGAGATACGTGTATCACGTACGATTTGTTCCATACCATGTTCAGAAATGAAGCCGTGGCCACCAAATACTTGAACACCGTGTTTTGCAGATTCAGAACCTGTTTCAGTTAAGAATGCTTTAGCAATTGGTGTTAGTAGAGACAAAATGTTGTCAGAGAATTTACGTTCTTCTTCCGTTGCACCTTGTTCCACGATATCTGCATGGAAAGATAATAAGTAAACCAGAGCACGACCAGCTTCAGCAAATGATTTTTGCGTAAGCAGCATGTTGCGTACTGCAGGGTGCACGATAATTGGATCTGCTTCTTTTTCAGGTGCTTTAGGGCCTGAAAGTGAACGCATTGCCAAACGGTCTTTTGCATAAGCAAGCGCACCTTGGAAAGCACCTTCAGAAGCTGAAAGACCTTGTACAGCAGTACCGATACGTGCAGTGTTCATGAATGTGAACATGCAGTTTAGACCGCGGTTTTCAGGGCCAATCAAGAAGCCTTTTGCGTTATCAAAGTTGATGACACAAGTCGCGTTACCATGGATACCCATTTTGTGTTCAATCGAACCACAACGTACCGCATTGCGCTCACCAATTGAGCCATCAGCATTTACATTGAATTTAGGTACGATGAATAATGAAATACCTTTAGTGCCTTTTGGTGCACCTGGAAGACGAGCAAGGACGATATGGATGATGTTTTCAGCCATGTCGTGTTCACCAGCAGAGATAAAGATTTTCTCGCCAGAAATTGCATAGCTGCCATCCGCTTGCGGTTCAGCTTTAGAGCGGATGATACCTAAGTCAGAACCTGCATGAGATTCTGTTAAGCACATGGTACCTGTCCATTCACCTGAAACAAGTTTAGGAAGGTAAGTGTCTTTTTGCTCTTGAGAACCGTGGTGTTCTAAAGTACGTACAGCACCATGAGATAGACCAGGATACATACCCCAAGCCCAGTTCGACGTACCCACCATTTCTGAAATGATGTTACCTAGTGAAACTGGTAGACCTTGACCGCCGTATTGTTCTTCAGCAGATAAAGATGGGAAACCGAGTTCGATATATTTTTGATACGCTTCTTTAAAACCAGTTGGTGTTGTTACAACGCCATCATTCCAAGTACAACCTTCACGGTCGCCGACTTGGTTAAGAGGAGAAAGTTCATTTTCACAGAAGTCAGCAGCAGCTTCTAGATATTGGTCAACCAACTCACGACTTACGGTGTCTGAAAATGCAGGCAGTTGTGCATAGTGATCTTCTGCTTTTAAAAGTTCATGCAGAACAAATTGCATATCACGTAAGGGCGCTTTGTATTGTGGCATATCGTTTTCCTCAATACTGGTTTCTACCAGCGTTAGTAATCCTAAATAACATTTGAACGTGTCTTCAATGACACGTATTGGAATGGTTCTAATCGTGCAACATCTTCTTATTGGGTACAAGCATTTCAGGGTGATTTGTTGGTGACTGTAAAGTCAAAGAAATATCCCTTGAAAAAGCTAAGTGCATTGAGTGTAAACGCTTTTAGATGAAAATGAATGACACAAATAGTCAAAAAGCGTAAAAAGATATGTCCAATAAAAAAGGCACTCATGGGAGTGCCTTTTTTACGCAATGATATTGCGATCTAAGTTTGGATTATTTTACTGGGGCTGGCGTCGGGGCAACAGGGGCTTTAGGTTGGAAGCGAAGCTCACATTTACCATTGATTTGCTGTTCGCCAACTTTAATGGCAACTGCGCTACCATCAGTCTTACCTTGGCATGCTTTCATAATCGCTTGTTGCTTCGTTTGGCGTTCTGCTAAACGTTGATCAAACTTTTTAGTCAGTTCTGCACGTTTTGCATCAGTCAGTGGCTCACCGCGTTGCATCTGACCACGTATGTCGCCACGCATTGGACGATGTTCACCGCGCATTGGTTTGTGTTCACCACGCGCTTTTTTCATGTCCTGACGGTCTGCTTTGAACACCATGGTACATGTACCATCAATGTTTTTTTCGCCAGCTTTTACTTGAACTGTTGAACCTGTCGTCTTGCCATTACAAGCTTTTTGCATATCAGCAAACACTTGACGTTGCTCGGCACGCATTTGTTTAAAATGTTCACGTTGCTCAGGTGACATACGACGATCTTGATCACCATGATGTTGTTTCATCATACGGCCATGATCGTTATCTTTTGGTGCGGTTGTCGATTGACAGGCAGTTAATGCACCCATGCTCAGTACGCTTGCACCGATTAAAGCAATTTTGGTCATTTGTTTCATAGTCTTTACCCCACCAGATTAGATCTTTTTCCGATGGTTAAAGATTAAATAATAAAGATGTAGAAACAATGGAGAGTTTTTTAGTTGCGTGTTCGCTACAATAATGAATATAGAAGAAAAATGAGAGTTCTCGTTTGAAAATACGTCGTATCCCGATTGCCCTACGCTTGTTTCTGACTGTGCTGTTGACGACGCTCGTCATCACAACGGTAAGTCTTGGCGTTTTGCATTGGAATATGCAGCGTAATTTCACCAAATATGTGGCCGATGTCGAGATGCAAAAGCTTGACCATGTCATTGAAAATTTAGCCGATGTGTATACGGTCTATCATGATTGGGGCAATGCGATTCAGGCACAGATTCTGCAAATTGAAGGGCAGGCAGCGCCAGATGACTATGATCGTCTCTCTCGGTGGTGGCTACGTCGTCAATATGACATTGCATTGCAGCAGCGCTATTTCCAAGATCATAGTTTAAATGCAGCATCGATGCTGGCAACACCACAGCATACGGCAGAGCAAAAAATTGAAGAGCTGAAATGGCTGGAACAAAACTTACCATCTGAGTTCCAACCCTTTGAAGGTTTAAAATTTCCTTTAAGTACGAACCAAAATGTATTCCGTCCAAAAGAGTCGAACACAGATGAAAAAGATGCAGATCAATCCTCACAAAGTAACAGTAATAATGGTGGTAAGAAACAATTTATCCAAATGCCTGACCGCTTGGGCTTGAGTTCGCGTTTATCTTTATATGATGCACATCGCCAATTTGTTGTGGGTGAGCCGACAGATGAACAAATCTCTTATCGTCCGATTATGGTGAATAATCAAATCGTGGGATATTTGGGGCTCAAACCTGTCCTCGATCAAGATGATGCGATCAGTATTAACTTCTTTAGTAAGCAAAAACGTTATTTATTATTGGTTTATGCGCTTACGTTTATTGCAAGTTTGATTGCAGCATTGTTATTGGCAACATACTTTAAAAAACCGATTCAGCGTTTGTTAATGGGAACACGTGAATTAACCAAGGGCAATTATCAACATCAAGTTGCGGTGAACCGTAATGATGAGCTTGGTGATTTATCGAATGAATTGAATCAGTTGGCCGTAATTCTCGATCAGCATGAAACGTCACGTCGTCAATGGGTGGCTGATACTTCACATGAATTGAAAACGCCATTGGCCGTGTTACAGGCTCAAATTGAGGCGATGCAGGACGGTATTCGTAAGCCAACGCCAGAGCATTTTACTTCGATGCTGAATCAAGTGAGTAGTTTGAAAAAATTGACCAAAGATTTGGCAGATTTGGCACAAGCCGATGCACAACAACTGAATTGTTATTTGACCACGCTCAATCCTTGGGATGTAGTGATCCAAGAGGTTGAAAGCTTTAAGCCGAAGTTTGAGCAAGCAGATTTGAAAATTACCGCAATGGGCGAAGGGACTTCATTACAATTAGATATAGACCGTTTTAAACAGATTATGGTCAACTTATTGGGTAACAGTATTCGTTATACGGAAGCTGGTGGTGAAGTGCATGTCCATACTGAGCAAGATGAAACCCAGTGGACCGTGTATGTTGATGACAGCCCATTTGGTTTAACTGATGAACAGTTGGCACGTATAGGTGAGCGTTTCTATCGCGTAGATGATTCGCGCACGCGTGCAACTGGTGGTACAGGATTAGGATTGGCGTTATCCGTAAAAATAGCTAGAGCATTGGGTGGAGAGTTGAGTTTTGATCATTCTCCATTGGGCGGTTTGCGTTGCAAATTGACATTTCCCAAACAGATGAAATATTAAAAGGAAGCATGCATGAAACATATCATGTTGGTTGAAGATGAAGTGGAACTTGCACAGCTGGTGCGTGATTATCTAGAGGCTGCAGGCTTTGAAGTCAGCATGTTTCATGATGGGCAAGAAGCCTATGACAGCTTCACCCAACGTAAACCGAGTCTGATGATTTTAGACCTGATGGTGCCCCGTATGGATGGCTTAACCATTTGCCGTAAAGTCCGTGAGCAGTCTGATTTGCCGATTATTATGGTGACTGCACGCACTGAAGAAATTGACCGTGTATTGGGGCTTAATATGGGTGCTGACGATTATGTCTGCAAACCGTTTAGTCCGAAAGAATTGGTGGCACGTGTGCAAGCAGTATTACGTCGTTTAGAACGTAAAGCAGAGCCAGAGGTGAATGATTTATTCCGTATGGACAAAGCACAGCAACGCATTTGGTATCAACAAAAAGCGTTGAGCTTAACGCCAACTGAGTTTCGTTTACTTGAGTTGTTTTTAGAGCATGTAGGGCAGGTGTATTCACGTGCGCAATTGCTTGATCATATTAACCCAGACAGTTTTGAAGTGGCTGACCGTGTGATTGATAGCCACATTAAAAACCTGCGCCGTAAAATTTCGGATGCTGCTGAAACTGGCAACCGTCATGAGTGGATTCAAGCTGTGTATGGCGTCGGCTACCGTTTTGAATATCCAGAAGATTAAAATAGATTGTAAATACTAAAAGGACAGGCTTCGGCCTGTTTTTTTTTTGCTACGTGTATAGCTAGTTGCATTAATTTTAAATACAAGAAGAACCGAAAGCCATAAAGATATAAAATGCGAAATTTGCGCATTTAATGAAAATTGGTTATTATTGTGCTGGAATATTCACCAGTATGTTTGAGCTGGCAGAGTTCAATGTAGACATAACAATTTTTAAAAATGGAACAGCCAGAGGGCAGAACAGATGAAAAATAGCGCTTTTGTAAAAATAATAATGGTCACGGGTGTCTTGGGTTTAACGGCATGTGGGGGTAGTGATCGTGATGAGACAGGGAGTTTACCGCCAGAGCCAGTTGCCGATGCTATGGTACAAAAAAGTGTAGAAGAGCTGACGCTGTTGGATGTGAATAATCTTGCTTTAAATGCTGCGTCGATTCAGATTTTAAGTGATGAAGAATGGCAAAAAGTACAAGCAGGCAGTCTGAAAACAGCAACAAATACAATCACAGCAGATGATTCTGAACAGTTCTTTCCACCGATCAATAGTTTACCGACAGCAACTCATTTTAAAGGTCAAAGTTATCTTGCCAATGCTCAAGGCATCGTTAAACTGCCTAAATTGGCTGCAGGCACATATTATGTTTTGGTCACTAAAAATGGACAGTCTGCAGTTTCGGCATTCTTGATCCATCCTAAAAATACCAATAAGAGCATTGTGTTGAATGTGGTTCTCAACTGCTTAGACCAAGACTGTCAGACACTAAGTGATGCACCAGTCAATGATGCAGTGGTCGGAACATTCTCTGGTCAAGTGATTTTTAAAGGGAAACCTTTGGCGAATGCGCAAGTGTCATTGTCTGGCGGTACAGCGACCAATGGCGCATTTGTCAGTGCTTTGACTGATGCCAATGGATATTTTACGCTTTCATTTAACGTGTCCAATGCGCTGCTTGAAGCATTGAAAAATGCCACCCTCACCATAAGCGGTGCAGGATTCAATAGCATAACCAAAAAAGTCACAGTCATTGCTTCTTCTGCATCAGGATATCAATTTGAAGTGCTGCCTGAAACGGCATCTGCAGATGTGGTATGGCGTGAAACTTTTGAAGTGGACTCTGCAACCCGCAATGCATGGACAAGGTCGCAACCAAGTGTGGCTAATGTCGACTGGCAGTTGCTAAACAAAGGTCACAACATTCGTAATAATCAAGTAAATCAGCGTGTGCGCTTAGCGCCGAATGATCAGAGCCAAGGCAAGGTGCCTGAGCCACTGCAAGGCAATACAGCATATTGGTATGGTGACAAAGTAAATGGTAATTTTATTGGCGCTTTAAGTGATTCATCTATGGCTCCAGAGTTTGATGGCGGAACATCTAATACCCATAATATGGGTGAGTTAATCTCACCTGCCATTAATCTAAGCCAGTATCAGGCGCCTTTGAGTTTAAGCTTTAAAACATGGTGGGAAATTGAGTCGGTCAATCCAAATAATCAGGGATTCGATTTGATGAATATTTTAGTTTCTACCGACGGCGGCAATAGCTTTAAGACTTTGGCTCGTTTAAACCCGCTGGCAGATCCATCCTCTGCATATGAGCGCGCGCCGATTCCATACAGTAATTTAGGCTTTAACCTCGCACCGGCTGCTGTTCAGCAAGAAGCAATTTCATTAGATGAATATGCAGGCAAGGCCAATGTTCAGCTGAAATTCCAATTTAGAACGGTCGATGGACTTTATAATGGTTTCCGTGGCTGGATGATTGATGATGTGGTGATTCAGAAAAAAGCCGGAACTTTCCCATTATTTGATGGTGTGAGTTTTGATGAAAATTCAGATAGTTTCTCTCAGGACTATAGTGGCTTCGCTGCAAAACAAGCGGGCGCTGTGCTGAAAAGCACGAATAGTTATGCACGTTGGGCGGATGTTCCACAGCGTAAATAACGATTTACATGGTGGCGCAGTATGAATGGTTAGAATAGGTTTAGGCGTACTGCATTCGCGATCAATCAACCATCAAGCGTGGTGAATGCTAAAAACAGCTCTCAATTGAGAGCTGTTTATATTTGAAAGGGCAATATATTCAGCCACTTCAGCACACTGGCGGCTAAAGATTTCGGATGTTGTAATGGAATCATATGGCCTGTATTGTCAAGCCTATAAATTACCAAGTGCTATGGAGTAATGCAGCTCACACGCTGTATTCCATAATGATTCATACAGAAATAAACTGCGAATATTTGGCTGCAAAGAGCTGCACAGGCTACAATCCACTTTTTTATAAGATGAGAACGTGTTGTGAGCAGCGAAATGCCTCAACTGCAGCGCCGATTAAAGAACCGCCATATTCAGCTGATTGCAATGGGTGGTGCAATAGGCACAGGGCTATTTTTAGGCTCTGCGCATATTATTGAGTCGGCTGGACCATCGATAATTCTGGGCTATTTGATTGGTGGCTTGATTGCTTTTAAATATTGGGGCAAGTTTGCTGGCTTTTTAACGGGCTGGAACTACTGGATTCTCTACATTTTAGTGGTGATGACCGAGCTGACTGCGATAGGCAAATATGTCAATTACTGGTGGCCGCATGTGCCTGCTTGGGTTTCAGTTCTGGTGTTTTTTGCTGTGATTACGCTAGCCAATTTAGCCAATGTCAAACTGTATGCAGAATCTGAATTTTGGCTGTCGATGATTAAGGTTGTGGCGATTGTTGCCATGATTATTTTTGGTATATACCTGCTACTTACAGCAGGCGCAGACTCTACCGCTTCGATTAGTAATTTATGGGTACATGGCGGCTTCTTCCCGCACGGTTTTGAAGGCTTATTCTACATGCTAGCCTTTATGATGTTTGCTTTTGGCGGTATTGAATTAATCAGCATGGCGGCGGCTGAAACTGAAAACCCCGATCAGAACATCCCGAAAGCGGTAAACCAAACCGTGATCCGCGTGTTCTTATTTTATATCTGTTCCTTGGCGGTGCTGCTGTCGCTGGTGCCGTGGAATCAGTTGAAACTTGGCGGTTTGGATCATAGTCCTTTTGTGATGATTTTTAATCAGATGGGGATTGATTGGGCGGCACATTTGCTGAATTTTATTATTTTGACGGCATCCGTTTCGGTCTGTAATAGCGGCATGTATGCCAATAGCCGCATGCTGCTGGGCTTGGCAGAACAAGGCAATGCGCCAAAAGCATTTAAGCAGGTGAATAAACACGGTACGCCGATTGCCGCGGTTTTATTTTCTGCTTTGCTGATTTTTGGCTGTGTACTGCTGAATTATTTCTTGCCTGAAAAAGCATTGAGTTATTTGATTTATATCGTGGTGAGCGCTGCGGTGCTGAATTGGATGCTGATTAGCTTAATTCATTTAAAGTTTAGAAAAGCGATGCATCAGCAGGGCATACAAACTAAGTTTCCTGCCTTATTGGCGCCGTTCACCAACTACTTTGTCTTAGTGTTTATGCTGATGATTTTATACATCATGTGGAATCAAGGCTTTATGCTGTCGGTGCTGATGCAGCCCGTATGGATTTTACTGCTGTATGTGCTGTTTAGAGTGATGCAAGCGAAGAAAGTTTAATACCATGAAGGCTTAGGGAAGAGCCTTTGTTTATTGCCACTAAAGAATGATTTTGAAAATTCTGACAAGGTAAGCAAATTGAGTGAACATTCAGATAAAGACTGCTCTAGTGTACTGAATTCTAGGATAAATTTATATAAGATTATGATTTATATTGGATAAAACAAATTATTTCGTATAACGTGTATTATGCTGATTTTAGAAAACTTAATCTATGTTATATGACAGAAGCTTGGAATATTAATTCAATAAAAAATTTTTTAATTTTTCAAAAGTCTTCGATGATTTTTTACTTTAATAAACCTAGGTTTGTATAAACTTTCTCACGCTGAGTAGCATTTGTTTGATTACGACCATTGTTAAGATAATTTTGTTCTATAAATATGGCCGCTTCTTTCTCTGACATAGGTTTTTTCATGCTAGAAGCAGCTAATAATATGCTATATAGATTAAAGCGATCTTCAGGATATATACAAGCATTATTAACGGTATCCATTGTCATTGCTTGATCTGCATCAGGATACATAAGCTTAAGTTTGCTTACAGTATCTTGGATGCAATATTGATATAGACCTTGGGTTTGTGCAGCACCTTCCATAATTTCAGATTCAGTTAATATTTTATCGCTGAGTTGGTTTTTGAGAATTGAAGAAATTTGATTATTTTCAGGTAATGCAGACCATGCTAATGAATTGAAGCTTAAAGTAATGCCAATGATTATTAGTAGTTTCATTTTGATTATTGGTTTAACTAAAGTAAGAGATTAAGAATTATATAGAAAAATAATATTCCAGTCTG
Organism: Acinetobacter sp. ANC 5600; assembly: GCF_002018395.1. NCBI lineage: Bacteria > Pseudomonadati > Pseudomonadota > Gammaproteobacteria > Moraxellales > Moraxellaceae > Acinetobacter > Acinetobacter sp. ANC 5600. Next base: position 34,952 of record NZ_MVKW01000008.1, on the reverse strand, counting down.
TTAATAATACCCCGATTAAACATAATTGCGATTATACTAAATTTGCAAAATCAACCAGATCGAAAGGGAAGTGTTATCTAAACACTCCTCAGCAACTCAATCCTTTGCCGCTGTCCTTTATTTAACTTCGATACAACTAATTCATAAGAATTTAGCACCAAATCCTGCAGCAGTTCTTCTTCCAATTCTTCATCTGTAAAAACAGAAATCCAATGCTTCTTATTCATATGCCAGCCCGCACGAATAAAGGGATAAATATCTTTAAGCATTGCGCCATTGTCCGGCAGCACCTTTAAATTAACGGCCGCTTTGCCTTCCAAATGAAAACTCAGCATAAAGACCTTATCCATGACTTTAAACACATCACAGCCTTCACCAAATGGCTGGCTGCACGTGGTTTCAGGCAGGGCTAAGGCTGTCTTAGCAGCTACAGCATGTAATGCAATCATAAGGGATAACCAAAAATAAGCCTGAGCGTTAAAGCCTAAGGATGAATATGAATCGCTGTATCGTTATTCACCAGTTGCCAAATTTCATCCATATCAATATTGCGCACTGCAATACAGCCCCAAGTCCAATCTTTTTGTGGAAAATACGTCATGAGCTGAGGAGCAACTTTCATCTGCAAACTGGTCGCTGAACCATGAATCATAATATCGCCGCCAGCAGAAACACCTAATTGCTTAGCCTTCTGTTTATCGATCGTATTGGGGTAAGAGATATGCAGCGACTTATAAAATGAACTTTGCGGATTGCGCCAATCAATCATATAGCTGCCTTCAGGCGTTTTGCCATCACCTTCTTGAACTTTATGTCCAAGCGGTTGAAAACCCAGACGCATCGGGTAACGCCGAATGACCTGATCCTGATGTTTTAAATCTAAATAACGCTCAGCTTTATGTACTTGAATACTGTCGATCGGCGTTTCTGTGCGAATTTTTTGAATTTGCAAATCACTTAATTTAGGTGGAAAGGCCAGTGCATTGGCAGGTGTAGGTAGATATTTTTCAAATTTTTGATAGGCAAGATAGGCTGCCGCAATACAGAAGAGGGTAGCGAAACTAAAAATGGCGATACGTTTTCTTGTCATTATTTTTTAGAGGATGAAATGCTTTCGCAGTCCTTCCATTTAGGCATTGTGGATAATGTTTAAATTATCCACAATTTTAATCTGAGTGAAATGTGGATTTGTGGATAAATGTTTAAGACGAGCAGCTCACCATCACTTCAGGCACATCACTTGGCAAGGGGCCTAAATCTTCTGTTGTTTCCAGTTCAGGCTGTTTCAGATAAGGCTGGCTTAGTAATATAAATAAGCGTTCAACTTCAGAAAAATCATTACGCTCTGCCAGTTCAATGGCTTTTTGCGCCATGTGATTTCGCAAAATATAATGCGGATTGGCCTTTGCCATTTCAGCATCTAAAGCATCGGTGTCCTGATGCTCACGGATACTTTCATATTGTGCCAAGAAACCTTCAAAGGCGCGGCGGTCTAAGCAGTCATCTTTAATGGCTTCATATTCATGATTTTGCAGACGAATAAAGCTTTGCGTGTAGTCCAGCTGTTCACTTTGCAGAATATGCAAAAAGGCCATGGCGCAGTCAAAGCTGTCTTTATGGAAACTTGGCAAACCCATTTTCTGAGCTAAGCCCAATTTATAATGTTCCAAGAAGGTCAGTTCAAAATGCTCTAAGCACTTAGCTAAATCTTCTTTCCACTGTTCTTTGTCATAGTCCGTAGGGCAGAGCGGAATGAGATTATTCAGCCATTGCCATAAATTCCAATGCCCGATACTTGGCTGCTGCTGATAGGTATAGCGGCCTTGGTAATCCGAATGGTTATTGATCCAGTTTGGACGGAAGCGTTCCATAAAGCCATAAGGGCCAAAGTCCAAAGTTGAACCGGTAATATTCAGATTGTCAGTATTCATCACGCCATGTGCAAAACCAATCAGCTGCCATTTGGCAATCATCACTGCGGTACGCTGAATAACTTGAGTGGCAAAAGCCAAAATGGGCTGTTCAGCATCCAAGCATTCAGGGTAGTGCCACTCAATACATTTTTGCGTGAATTCAGGTAGTAAATCACCCTGATATTGATTGATCCATTCAAAATGTCCCAATCGGATATGACAGTCAGATGTACGCAGCATCATCGCTCCGAGCTCGAGTTTTTCGCGCTGTACACCTTGCTCAGAACTGGTAAAACCCACCGCATTGCTGGATGCAACACCTAAGCTGTTCAGCGCATGTCCTGCCAAATATTCACGAATAGTCGAGCGCAATACTGCACGTCCATCGCCCATGCGTGAGTAAGGAGTCGAGCCGGCGCCTTTAAGGTGCAGGTCAATGGTTTGCCCATGTTTATCGATGATTTGCCCAATCAATAAGCCGCGTCCATCGCCCAATTGGCCGGCCCATTGTCCAAACTGGTGACCTGCATAGACCATGGCCAAAGGTTCAAATTCCTCAAAGGTTTTTTGCCCACTGCAAATCTCTACCCATTGAGCTTTATCTTCATCCGACCATTGTAACTGTTCAGCCAAAGCAGCATTGAAATGTCCTGATTTTGAGCCTTTTAAGGGTACAGGCTGCTGATGATGGTACAGGCGAGGTGGCAGGGTGTTATATCGGGCATTGAACAGCATAATGATCTTTAAAAATTCAAATTATGTTTAAACTATAGCAAAGACCAGATAGAAAAACTGTAGCTTAAAATCAATAAAGCCTCCACAAGGGAGGCTTTATCATTTGAGGAGCTTTAAAACAGTTAAGCGGTTTTCTTTTTCAAATTACGCATTAATTGATTCAGTGTTTCACGGTGCTGAGATAGGCGTTGTTCAACTTGCTGGAATTCAAGTTTGAGTTTGTCATCCATTTGATGAATTTTTTCAGCAACTGCTGTTTTCTTCGCTTGAATTTCCTGTTCTTTTAATTTTGCCCAGTCATTCAAGGTTTGCGAAAACGCATCATATTCTTGAGAAATACGTTGTTTTGCTGTGGCGATGTCATCGGTCATATTCAGACCATAAATCGCAAGGTCTTGTTCAGCATATTTAAACTTCATTGCCAACTCAGCTTTTTTAATATTAAAGCTTGGAATACGGCGTAAGTTCTTTGCCAAACCTAATTTAGAACATGACCAAATTAGCCATTTAGTGGGGTCATATTGCCACCATTTCACACCATTACGGTAGTCGTATTGAAAAATGTGGTGATAGTTATGATAACCCTCACCCCAAGTAGCAATAGCTAGAACAAAGTTGTCGCGTGCTGTATTTTCATCAGTATACGGACGTTTTCCCCACATATGGCAAAGTGAGTTAATAAAGAAAGTTACATGATGGCTTAAGATTAAACGCATTAAACCGCCCAATAATAGAACGCCCCACATATCACCTACAGCCCAACCAATTGGCAACAAAATAGCTGCGTGAACGGCAATCACTAGAGGGATGTAATATTTGTCTTGGAACATCACGACTTTATCTTTTAATAAGTCAGGTGCATTTTTATAGTTTGGTGCTGCTGCAGGATAATCACGAAGCATCCAACCAATGTGTGCATACCAAAAACCACGGTTGATTGAGTATGGATCTTGATCCACATCATCAACATGACGGTGATGTGTACGGTGGCCTGAAGCCCAAAATAAAATACTATTTTGAACTGCAAAAGTACCCATGAGCATTAAAATGATTTTTAAAGGTAAGGTTGCTTCATAAGCACGGTGTGCCCATAAGCGGTGATAACCTGCGGTAATACCTAAACTACTGACACCCAGTAAAACAAACATACTGATCCAAGCAGCGGCACTAAAATCATGATTAATGGCATATAACGGAATTGCAATAACTGCGACAATAGGTAAAAACACCAATGCAAAAATGGCAATCCAGTTCATTGGGGCTTTGGGTAGGGGAGCATTCATCTCCAACAGCACTCCTGAAACCTTGGGAGGTATAGATAGGACGAATCCCATTAAACTTTTAAGGGATTTTAAACGTACAGAATAGTAGCACGGGAAAACCCGTTTTCACCACTGTTATTGTACAGTTGTATTGTTCTAGACAGTAACATAATACGACTGAAGTTATTTGACTTTTTGTGGAGTAAGAAGATGCCAAAAAAACAGCAAATTTGTCAAAATAATCTGAAATTACTTATCAAATACTGCATCTGGGGCAGCTTTCTGATCAGTTGTCTTGGACTGATGGCTTGTCAAAATTCTCCTACACAGACAGTGACTACAAAGTCACACGGAAAATCACTGGGCAACAGTATTGAGCAGCCATTAAAAGTTATTCGCGTGAACGATGGGATACAAGATATTCGATGGACGATTGTGAAAATCGCTGGACAAAAAGCTAAGTTCTTTCATCATCAACCTTATCTTCAGTTCAATTCGCAATTTCGACAAATTCAGGGAAATACGGGATGTAACAATATCAATGGCACTTATGTGATCGATACCTTAAAACACAGCATTGATTTGAATGCGCGAGCAGGCTATTTCAGTTGTGATTCGGCTTTGGCTCAAGAGGCTGAACTTTCAGATGCCTTGCAAGCCGCAACACAATTCCAAATACAAGGGAAACACATGACGATACAAAACAGTCGGGGACAAACTGTATTGGTTTTGGAAAGAAAATAGACCGATTAAAATAGCGACGTGTTGATCGAGAAGTGAATTACACAAATCTAGGTGAATAAAGCAGCATTAAAAATGCTGCATCATTAATTTAGGATAGTCGGTAATTAAACCGTTGATACCCCAATCTTTAAGCTGTTTAGCACGATCAACGTCGTTGACGGTCCATACACTCACATTTAATTTTGCCTGCTGTGTGGCCTGAATAATGTCTGAATTGGCAAGTTGGTTCATCCAACCGATTTGGATACAACCTAATTTGAGTGCTTGTTCAATCGCTTTAAATTTTACGTCCGTTTCAACTAAAAGCCCGCGTTTGAAGCCGGATTTTTTTTGTTGCAAAGCAAGATGAATTTTAGGGTCAAAACTGGTGATCACCGCGGAATGTTCGAACCCTTGGAGCTGTTGTTCCAAGGTTTCAGTCAGTGCTTCAGCTTCAGTCTGTGTCTTCACTGCTTTCACTTCGACTTCAATATGATCGAAGTTATGAATAATTTTGAGCGTTTGTTCGAGCAGTGGCGTCGGCTCAACTTTATTCCATTCTGACCAAGTCACAGCATGGTTATAGGGTTCTAACTCTTGTGAACTACATTCATATAGATGTTTATCTTGACCTGTCGTTCGCATAAATTGGTCATCATGCATGATCACTAGGGCACGATCTTTAAGTTGCCGAACGTCAAATTCGACAGCACGAATTCCTAAGTCTTGAATATATTGGAAACCACCTAGGGTATTTTCAGGTGCTTCACCACGAGCGCCACGGTGACCGATTATGCGCATACGAGGCCTACAAAAAAAGATGTTAAGAACATAATGTCCTGTAAGAATGACAGGGAGATGACACTGTTATTTTGATCCGATCATTCTGAAATACAAGAATGATCGGACGAAATGTTTCGATTTATTTCAATGTAAAGTAGACTTTTAATTGATCAAAGGATTTGAGCAATTTTTGAATCCAAAACTTATTGATCGATCGTGTCGTTAATATTTTTCTGCCATAGCACTTCAGAGCCACCTTCAGCACGTTGTAATGTACGCGATGCGACAAATAACCAGTCTGAAAGTCGGTTCAAAAGCTGCAATGACGGTGCTTGAATGTTCTGGTCGCGGTTATGTACAGCCATTAAACGGCGTTCTGCGCGGCGGCATACGCTACGAGCCTGATGGGCAAAGCTACATACTAAAGTGCCTGAAGGCAGGATAAAGTCTTTCAGCATCGGCAGCGCTTCATTCATGCGGTCGATGTCATTTTCCAAAAACTCAATCGACACAGGCTGTACCAAGTTGAAGTTTGGAATACAGACTTCACCGCCAAGGTCGAATAACCAATGTTGAATTAGGCTGAGGGATTTATCCCAAGTCGCTTTGTCTTCAATGCTGCTAAGTGCAATGTGTGAACGCAGAATACCAATACTTGAATTGAGTTCATCGACATCGCCTAGGGCTTCGATGCGTAAATCATCTTTAGCTACGCGAGAACCGTCGCCTAAACCTGTCGTGCCTGAATCGCCTGTGCGGGTATAAATTTTACTTAAACGGTGGCCCATTTTAATTGTCCATTTTTTGATTAAAAGTTGAATAAAGTGATGTGTATTAATATTTAACAGTGACACCGATAGAGGCTAAACGCCCGCCATTCATATAATACAAACCTGAACCATACGATGAGGTTTTGTATTCGACATCACCAATATTTTGTAAATTGGTAAAGACTTTGAGGTTGGGATTGATATTCCAAAATGCACTCATATCAATAGTGGCATATCCGGGATTGCGTGCCTGATAATCCACGGTATCTGACTTGGCATTTAAGGTTGCATTCATGCCATAAATGTCATTGCTCCAACCTGTAGTCAAGCTTAAATTCTGACGTGGGCGACGCTGTAAATCTTGTTTTTTCTCATCATCTTGAGCTTTCACATAATGATAGCTGAGTTTACTTGACCATCCACCATTTTGCCATTGCAGATAGGTTTCCACACCTTGATACACCGCTGTATTTAGATTTTCTAAAGTGTAATGAGGACCGTTCACAATCAGATGGTCGATTTTGGTATGGTACACGGATAGACCGGTACTTAGCCCATGATTCAGCTTTTGGTCGACGCCAATCTCATAAGAAATACTTTCTTCAGGCTTTAAGTTTGGATTGCCTGACCAGCTGTTATAGCGTTCATCTAAGGTTGGCGATTTAAACGCAGTACCAATATTGGCATATACACTGGTAAGAGGCAGTGCTTGCAGACGAATTGCAGCTTGACCAATGGTATGGCTGCCATATTTTGCATCGTCTTCTAAACGGATGCCGAGCTGTGTATTAAGACCATCTTGATGATATTGATGCTGTAAGTAATAACCTGTGCTGCGGTTATCATCTTGATAAGCCGTGCCATAAGACACAATATCACCGCTGATTTTGCGGTGTGTAATCCCGCTTAAAAGCGTTTGCTTTGGCGTCAGCTCAAATTTGGAATAGATTTCCGCTTCTTGGGTTTTATTGTGTGTGAAGTCGGTGGTTGAGACCTGATCTAGCTCATCTTTAAACTGAGAAAGTCGAGCGTGCAGTTCTAAAGCAGGTAACAGATGCACTTCACCACGGAGGTTGATCATTTCATTGTTAAAGTCTTGCGCGACATTGCTGTAGTTCAAGCAGTTATAGTCTTTATCTTCATTGCTACAACTGACATAAAAGCTGCGACCATCGTTATGACTGTAGTCCAATGAATATGCATGATTTTCTTGTTTTGATCCGACTTTTGCACTCCAGCCTTTTTGGTCATAGCTTGCTGTACTCAGTTCATCTAGGTCAAACACTTTGGTGGCATCTGATTCTAAGCGTTGCCCTCGAATCTGTGCGTAATAGCCATTTTTTGTGGCATCTGCACCAATAATGCTTTTATAGGTTTTGTGTTCACCCACTTCGGTACTGGCAAAGGCTGTATTTTCTGTGGGTGTCTTGGAAATAATTTGTACCACACCGCCAATCGCATCTGAGCCATACAACACAGAGGCAGGGCCTTTTAAAACCTCTATTTGTTGAATATCGGTAGTATCCAAAAATTGTAATGGCGCCATGCCTGATGTTGCCGAGTTCAAACGCACGCCATCGCGCAGTACTAAGGTATGGTCGGATTCTGTGCCACGGACAAAAATCGAAGCAACTTGTCCTAAACCGCCGTTTTGCACCATATTGATAGATGCATCGTTACGCAGTAAATCACTCATTTGGGAAATAGGGGATTGCGCTATGGTTGCAGGTTCAATAATAGATATACGCGCAGGCACATTTTCTAATTTTTCTTGTGAGCGTGTTGCAGTCACCACAATGGTATCCATTGTTGGTTGAGCAATGCGCGATTCATTTGCAAAACAAGATGTAGAAAAAGCCCAAGCGGCAGCAATGCCTGTAGCGAGTGCTGTAGGGCGAGCTAAAGTTGACATGCGATGCTCCATGCATTTACCCCACGTAAATGATTGAGTGATAGAACACAGTGAGCAGGTATCGGACTGGCAAAGCATTGCTTGCACACCGTTGCGGGGGCAGTGTTGTGGAAACTTCCCATGCCAACTGTTGTGAATGGCTTAAGTATAGAGAACTCCGATTTATCGAACAATCGAAACTATGGGGTATTTGAAGATAGGTACATATACAGCTTGACTTGCTGTGGAGCAGAAATTAATCTGCCAGCGCTTCAGGTGCTTTCTTAATTGAAAAGTGAAACTGGGAAGTCAGTCTAAACATTGAAAAGTGATTTGAATCTGACACTGCCCCCGCAACGGTGAATAGGCTTTATTTTGATAAATCCTTAAGTCCGGAGACCGGCCTGATGCAGACCTATACATAATGCGGCGGGCGTTATAGCGGGATTGCATCATTGCGCCAATATTGGCCTTGCATTGCTGACCCTGAATCCGCCTGCGTTATCCATTTTATTATTCGCACGGGCGGTGCGATCGGGGAATACAGCATGCATTCTTTCTCTAAGACTCTACTCGGGTCGCTTTTTGTTTTATCTCCACTTTCTGCTGCGATGGCAGCAAACCAAGTTTATCAACTTCCAGTGATTACCAACACGGTTGCCAATATTGTTGAGCAAGACGCACAAAAAACTTTGGCAGCAGTCACAGTCATTAATCGTGAAGAAATTGAACGTAAGCAGTTTACTTCTTTACAAGAATTGCTTCGTACAGTGCCGGGCGTAACGTATACCAACTCTGGTGGTTTAGGTCAGCCAACCAGTATTTCCATTCGTGGTACAGGTTCTACTGCGGTATTGGTATTGGTGGATGGTCAAAAACTGGGTTCGGCAACTTCAGGCCAAACTTCTTTTGAGCATTTGCCAGTTGATCAAATTGAACGTGTAGAAGTGGTCAAAGGTCCGCGCTCAAGTTTATATGGTTCTGAAGCTGTAGGCGGTGTGATTCAAATCTTTACCCGTAAAGGGACGCAAAATGGCGTAAAACCATTTGCTTCGCTCAAGTATGGTTCACATGAAACTTACGATGCGAATGTCGGTGTGAATATTCGTCAGGATAATTCTTGGGCGATGCTGAGTTTGGCTGGCTTGAAAACACAAGGTTTAGATGTAACAACTTTGCCGACTGAAACAGATAAAGATGGTTATGAAAACTATTCTGCGTCAATTAAAGCGGGTCATCAGTTTAATGATCAATTTGCAGCTGATTTTAATGTTCTCTATGTAAATGGCGAAACAAATTACGATAGTCCATATAATGTAAATCCTTATAACAAGGTTGAGCAAAATGTGTATGGCGTTGGCTTTAGCTATTCTCCTGTAGATCTTTGGAAAATGCAGCTTAAATTTGGCCGTTCAGAAGATAAATACGAAACCTTTAGTGCAGATAAATCGACGGGTGTATTTGATACCACAAAAGATAGCATTAGCTGGTTAAACACATTATCTTTCAATGCAAATAACACACTATTGGTGGGTGTGGATTACTTAAATGATCAAGTCGACAGCACTACCAATTACAATGAAAAAGAGCGTGATAATGTCGGTTACTATGCACAATATCTTGGTGATTTTGGTCGAGTGAACCTGCAAGCTGCTATTCGCTTAGATGATAACGAACAGTTTGGTGATCACACCACAGGCAATGCCGCTGTTGGTTATTCATTTAACGACAATTACAGCACTTATGTTTCATACGGTACCGCGTTCCGCTCACCGACATTTAATGACTTATATTATCCGGGTTGGTCAAATCCAAATCTAGTACCTGAAGAGTCTGAAAACATTGAAATTGGATTCAAAGGGTCACAATGGCTAAACTGGTCTATTTCTGCCTTCTATAATGAAATTGATAATATGATTTCAGGCGGAACCAATATTGCAAAAGCAAAAATTAAGGGTGTGGAAGCTGAGTTCGGACAGTCACTGGGCAACTTCACGTGGAACTTAAACTATACTTATCAAGAGCCTGAATATAATTCTGGGGCGACCAAAGGTAATCAAATTGCGGGTCGTGCAGGCCAATTATTGAATGTATCTGCAGATTATACGATGGATAAATGGACGCTAGGTGGCTCTGTACACGCAGAAGACCAGCGTTATAAGGATGCCGCTAATACAACAAGCTTTGGCAGTTTTGCGACAGCAGATGTACGTTTAACCTATCAAGCGACTCCTGAATTTTCTGTACAAGCGAAGCTTGCTAATATGTTTGATAAAGAATATTACACGGTGTATGACTCTTGGAGTGATTATTACTACCGTCAAGAAGGCCGTACTGCTTGGGTAACATTACGTTATGCAATGAAATAATTCATTAAAATGTCAAAAGGCCCTGATCATTCAGGGCTTTTTATTTTTGCAGTGGAATCATGCTGAAAATCCACGCAATGCATGAAAATTGCATTACAATGATTCGCCTTCATATTCATAGATAGGCTATGAATAGGGCGGAGTCAGAGCCAAAACAACATGCGAACCCGTGCCAAAATCTGCGGAATTACACGTATTCAAGATATTCAATCTGTCGTCCAAGCTGGCGCAGATGCGATCGGATTTGTATTCTTTGCGCCAAGCCCGCGCAGTGTAACGGCAGCGCAAGCTGCTGAGCTGATTCAGCATGTGCCGCCGTATGTGCAGACAGTGGGTTTATTCGTGAATGCATCGGCTGCAGACATACAGAATATTTTAAAAATTTCACCTGTAGACATCCTGCAATTTCATGGTGATGAAAGCCCTGAACAGTGCCAAATAATTGCGCAGACCGTTGGACGCCGCTGGTACAAAGCCATTCAGGTCAAGCCTGATTTAGATGTGATTAGCAAGATTCAAGCCTTTCAAGAAGCAGGGGCAAGTGCCGTACTGTTAGATGCATGGCATCCTGAGCTGAAAGGCGGTACAGGGCATAGCTTTGACTGGGCACAGTTCCCAAAACTCGATATTCCTTTAATTTTGGCGGGCGGTTTAAAGCCTGACAATATTGAAGAAGCGATTCAAATCACTGGTGCTTACGCCGTAGATGTGAGTGGTGGTGTAGAATCGGCAAAAGGTATTAAAGACCAACAACTCATAGAACGCTTTATGCAAGGAGTCCATCGTGGATCAGCAAAATAAGATTGACTATACCCAATTCCCTGACGCACTAGGGCATTTCGGTATTCATGGCGGGCGTTTTGTGTCAGAAACTCTTATGGCAGCACTTGAGGACTTAGAAAAACTCTATTTCCGCATGAAAGATGATGCACAGTTTTTGGCAGAATTCGACCGTGACTTGGCGTATTACGTCGGTCGTCCAAGTCCTTTGTATTATGCTGAGCGATGGTCGAAAGAGTTGGGTGGTGCGCAAATTTACTTAAAACGTGAAGACCTGAACCATACAGGTTCACATAAAGTGAATAACACCATTGGTCAGGCTTTACTGGCTAAGCTTTCAGGTAAAAAACGTATTATTGCCGAAACAGGTGCGGGTCAGCACGGTGTAGCAACGGCAACGATTGCAGCGCGTTTAGGCCTTGAGTGTGTGGTGTTTATGGGGGCGGAAGACGTAAAACGTCAAGCCATGAACGTGTACCGTATGCGTTTATTGGGTGCGACTGTTGTACCTGTGGAAAGCGGTTCAAAAACATTGAAAGATGCCATGAACGAAGCGATGCGTGACTGGGTAACCAATGTTGATTCAACTTATTACGTGATTGGTACAGTTGCAGGTCCACATCCATATCCGCAATTGGTACGTGATTTCCAATCGATCATTGGCCGTGAAGCGCGTAAACAGATTCAAGAACAAGCAGGCCGTCTGCCAGATGCTCTTGTTGCATGTGTGGGTGGCGGTTCAAATGCGATGGGCTTGTTCTATCCATTTTTAAATGATGAAGATGTGAAAATGTACGGTGTTGAAGCTGCAGGCTACGGCATTGAAACGGGCAAGCATTCTGCACCATTAAACGCAGGTCATGTCGGTGTACTTCACGGTAACCGTACGTACTTGATGTCGGATGATCAAGGTCAAATCATTGAAACACATTCAATCTCTGCAGGCCTGGACTACCCAGGTGTAGGCCCTGAGCACAGCTTCTTAAAAGATATGCACCGTGTGAACTATGTGCCAATCAATGACACTGAAGCGCTACAAGGCTTCCGTGATTTAACCCAAATTGAAGGTATTATCCCTGCATTGGAAAGCTCACATGCGATGGCTTATGTGACGAAACTTGCGCCGACCATGGACAAAGACCAAATCATTATTGCGACTGTATCAGGCCGTGGTGATAAAGACTTAATGACCGTTGCCCGCATTGATGGCGTGGAAATGGTTGAGATGTAAACTCCTTTAAGCCTCTCCCTTTGGGAGAGGTTTGGAGAGGGTGAATTAAAAATCGCGCAGAAGCAATTCCGCGCGATTTTTTTTTGGCTGAAAATTTTATTAAGGCAAATCACTACAAAACTGATGCAGAATAAAAGTGTGAAATAAATCACAATGCTGTGTAAATTTTATTGCTTTAGAAAGACTTTATAACAATGACGTTTACCCAATTGGTTCGTGCAGAATCCTTTCCAACCCATATTTATTGGCAATGGCGTGATACTTTTGCGCTGTGCATTCTTCCGCTGATCTTGTTCAACAGTTATGTCTTAGACCAATTTTTTGGTGTTTCAGCTCAGGTTGCTTTGGGTGATTCGATCTTTCGCGGCATTTTATTTATTGCCGTGTGCTGGCTCTATAAAACGATGCTGTATACGCACTGGCAAAAGTATAAACAGGCCTTTTGGCGCTCAAGCCTGTTGGTGGTTGTCGGTGCAGTCGTATTACAAGTGGTGATTTCTTTTACACGCAGTCTGTTGCCAGTGGGCGAGAGCATTGAAAAAGAATCGACCATTGATCCCAATACGATTGCCTTTTTTAGTTTGCTGATCATCAGTCTTGGGCCATTATTTACCGCTTTGCTCGAAGATATTATTTTCCGCTATACCTTGTTACAAAAGCTATTTGTACAGCCTTGGCTGTGGCGAGTGATTTTGGTCTTGCTGAACTCAATCTTATTCGGCTTGATTCATTATCATAATTTTAATGGCGATTTGATTGCGACCATTAGTTTTATGGCGGCAGGTCTATTTCTCAACCTCATCTATTTGTGGACGCGTAACATTTGGCATGTCTTACTCATTCATTTCGTTAACAATGCAGTACTATCGCTAGGCGGCGTGATTTTATTGAAATTGCTTCAGCCCTATGTGGGCAGTTGAAGTCAAAAATAGGGGGAAGATTGTGTCCAGTTTATTTATGGTGATGCTCGGCGGACGCCATCCAAGAGCAAATATTGAAGTGCATGATGTCATTCTTGCAGTGGGTAACGCATTAGAAGAGGTTTATCCACAACTGAGAACGGCATGGTTTGGTGAGCAAAAAGGCTTACATATTGATGCTTGGGCACAGGTACATACAGTCAGCACTGAAAATCGGCATTATCGTATCCAATTTTGTGATGCTGCGCCCCGAGCTGAAGATGAAAAATTATGGCTGATTAATCTCGGGGGATATGATGCCCGCGAATTTGGTGAATTACATCGTTATGTTTTGGTGACGGGACAAAATGCCAGCGTTGCAAAACAACGGGGCAAGGCTTTTTTTGAGTCACATTGGCAAAAACAACATACCGACCGAACCCTAGATGTTGATGATTGTATTGCGATTGATCATGTCTATGGGCGCTATATCGAATTGGTTGAAACCCCGCATAGCCAGCAAAATTCATGGAAAAATGATTACATCTTAATAAATGAATAATTGTGATGATTAAGAGCTGAAATGTCAGCTTTTATATTTTTTTGTGATATTCGCCTGAAATCAGATGGATTGTCTTTTCAGGCGTTAAATAATAGGCATAATAACATTCAGGATTTAGACCTTAAACCTCAATGGAATGGCGTATATGGATTTAATACGGCCGAATGGACAGCCGCATTATGGGCGTTTTAGTGAACTTCCCAATCGCATCGATTTAAGTAAGTATGAATATAAGACACCGTATGGAAAACGACTTCAAGGTTGGCGTAAGCGTTTAAAATATAAAAAATTTAAATTTTGTTGTATTCAGCATGAACATTATACGATTGGTCTAGCGATCGCCGATATCGCGTGGGCGGGGCACGGTTTTGTCTATGTGTATGATCATATTACGAATGAAGTGTTGGAATGGAATTCGATTAATTTCCTATCACGCAATACCGTTTTAGATGAACAACCTTTATTTAATCAGAGTCATTTTATTAAGTCAGGGATTCAACTGGACATTCAGCATGCCAATGGTGTGCGATACATTCAAATGTCAAAACATGGCGAACTCAAACTGAGCGCTCGAGTGTTTTGCGCAGGGACTGATCCGCTGAGTATGTGTAGCCCCACAGGGATTAATGGTTGGACCTATACTCAAAAATTGACGACGTTAGGGTGTGAAGGTTTCTTTATCAATAAGCAAGGCAAGACCATTCAATTTCATGACCGGACATTGGTGTCTTTAGATGATACCTGTGGTTTTCTTCGTCCTGAAACCGCATGGTTCTGGCTGTCGTGTAACTTTTGGGACAGTCAAAATCGACGCGTTGGGATCAATCTTGCCTCTGGGGTAAATGAAAGCTTTGGTAATGAAAATTGTCTGTGGGTCAATGGACATCTATATGCCATGTCTGATGTGCTGTTCCAGCAACAAGGCGATAATCAATGGAATATTAGTTCATTAGATAACAGCTTAAATTTGATCGTCACCACAGGTTGGCGGCGCTATGAAAACCTGAATTTAAGATTGGTCGGTAGTCAGTTCAGTCAATGGCAGGCAAAAATTAGCGGTACAATTCAACGTGATGGCGAAGAAATTGTATTCTTAAATGAATATGGTTTACTTGAGCAGCACTATGCAAAATGGTAAGTCTAAGCCTATAAAAAGCCGCAATCGATGCGGCTTTTTTTATTCAATTTTTATTTTGCAGCTTGCCAAAACACTTCAGCTGCTTGTATCGGATCATTGGTTTCTTCATAAGTTTTTAACCAAAGATCATAATTTTGCACAATGGGATGCTGACTCGGATGGAAGTCTTTTTTAAACCAATCTCGATATGGCTTGCTCATTCGGGTGAGGGTGCCATTTTTACCAAAGAACCACGGTAAGCCTTTCATATTTAATTTTAAACGTTCAGTGAAACTAAAGCCGTCATGTTTCAGCATCACATTGGCACGGTATAAGGTAAAGCCGAGCATCAATCCACTAGTCCAGACCAAAGTAAATTTCTTTAAATTTTCATCGACCTTAGCCACATCTTTCATTACATCAAAAGCTACATCGCGATGTTCCATTTCTTCTATCGCATGCCAAATAAATAATGCACGGACATAAGGATGCGCAGATTCTAGTACGGACTTTTGGCTACAGAACGTTTCAGCCATCAGAGCAGTTAAATGCTCGGCGGAAGCCGTCATGGCAATGTTGTATTCTGGTGAGCGTTTGCTCAGTTCAAATTTAAAAATTTTATTTAGACGTTTAATGAACGCATCGACAGGCATGCCTTGTTGTTTCATCAACATATTCATTTTGTCATGCGCCATACCGTGCTGCGCTTCTTGACGAATAAAGTCAGCGACACGTTGCTGTAAATCAGGGTCTTGAATTTGACTGCGGAACAGACGTACAGATTCAATAAAATAGCGCTCGCCATCAGGAAAGGTCAGGCTCAAGGCATCAAACATACGAGTTAAAAAGGGGTCTCCGCCAAACCAATAGCGCGGGATTTCTTCTAACTTAAAATTCAGTTTTGTGCGAACAATAGGTTCGACTTGATATTTGACGATAGCATTCATGATATTTTTTCTGTGCGAGTCGTATTGATTGCAGTATGTCGGAGAAATTGCACTTTGTTTTGACAGATATTGCCAATTTTTATACATTTTACGCCATGATGAAAATATAAAATGTCAGAATTGGCAGGTCAGAAAGAGGGGCGAGATGGCTGAAATTCAGATCCCAAATGGTTACTTCCAACTGTGGAATATGGTCTTAATTGAGCGTGAATTAAACTATACACAGCTCGAATGGATTGCGCCATATGCTGCGCAAATTCAGCATGTGCTGTCTTTGCCGATCGACTCTCAATCGCCGAATTCTTTTTTTAACAGCATCATGCAACTGACTCAGCAGCATCTGGATTGTCCGCAATTGGTTTTTGAAATGGCCAAGTATATTCGTGCGGAGCATTTTGGGGTGTTAGGCTATATGGCGACACTGAGTAATAGCGTTGCAGATGCTTTGCAATATGTGATGCGATTTAGTCGTTTGGTGATTGATGGGGCGCAAATTGTGCCAATGAATATGAGCCATCAAGATCATCAAATTATTCTGTCTTGGCCACAGCATGATGATGAATATGCTTTGGTGAATGAGTTGACCATGGCCTGTATGGCACATTTGGCCAAGCAAATTTTTCCAGATTCTTTAAAGTTACTCTGCATTCATTTTGCCCATGCGCCGCGGATGGCACGTTATCACTATGAAAAGTTTTATGGCTGCCAAATGGAATTTTCGACCCTTAAATATTCATTTGTGATTCATGCCGATAGTTTGGATTTAAAGTCAGAACTTGCTGATCCGTCACTGATGCAATTGTTATTACGTCAAGCCGAAGAGGCGATAGCTGCTCGTTCGCAACATTCAGATCCAATTCAACAGATGCAACAATGCATAGCAGATTATCTCAAATTACAGCAGCAAGCCCCTAAAATAGAATGGTTAGCAGAGGAGTTACATCTGTCAGTCAGAACCCTGCAACGACAGTTACAGGAGAAAGGCACTTCGTTTAAACGGCTTTTGGAGCTTGAACGGATGAAACGCTGTGAATATCTACTTTCACAGCAAACCCATTTGACAGATATCGCTTTACAGCTAGGTTATTCAGATCAGTCTGCTTTGGCACGTGCTTTTAAGGCATATAGCGGAGAGACATTGTTGGCGCGAAAAAAAGCCTTGAAATTAGAATAAAACGTGCAGATTGCTCGTCAAGAAAAGCCATTCATACAGCATTAAAAAAAGCGGTCAAACGACCGCTTTTCTTTTAAGCCAAGCTTATGCCGCAGCTTTTAATTTTGGATAACGCAGTAAAATGGCCAGAATGGCAAAGATCGCCAAAACCCAACAGTAATACACACTACCAATCAGTTCTACAGGCGAAAGTTTTGCGATCGAACAAGCCAGTAACAGCTGAGCGCCATAAGGAATGAGACCTTGGACTACGCAAGAGAAAATGTCCAAAAGTGCAGCAGCACGTTTAGGGTCTACACCATATTCTTTCGCGACTTCACGTGCCATGTCACCAGATAAAATAATTGCGACAGTGTTGTTTGCTACAAATAGGTTGGAGAAAATCACCAAGAAACTGATACCAATTTCACCTGCGCGTTCAGCACCAACTTTAAAGCAGCGTGTCATGCTGTAAATACGTTGAATCAGCCATTCTAAACCGCCTTCTTTTTGCATAATGGCAGAAATACCACCTAAGAAAATAGAAAGCAGGGCAACTTCAAACATGCCGGTAAAGCCGGCATAAATAGAATTATTTAAGCTTAAAAAATTAAATTCAGGTTGAATGACCAAACCAATCAAGCTAGACAGTAAGACACCAATAGTCAGTACAGCAAGCACGTGCAAACGTGAAAAGGCCAAAATAAATACGGCTAAATACGGCAAGATCAGCCACGCATTATAGGCTTTGTGTTCAATCGCTTGTGAGCCTTGACTCATGAATAAATAAATACAGATGCTGACGATCGATGCAGGAACAGCAATCCAGACATTGACCTTAAATTTATCGCGAAGTTGAACTTTTTGACTGTTCGTTGCAGCAATGGTGGTATCTGAAATCATCGACAGATTATCACCAAACATAGCACCACCGACCACAGCACCAATGGCATACACCACTTCAATTTCGGTGACTTGTGTAAAACCAAAGGCAATTGGCGCGCAGGCTGCAATGGTGCCCATGGAGGTTCCCATCGCTGTGGCAATAAAGGCCGCAATAATAAACAGCATAGGCAGCACGAACTCAGACGCAATTACCGATAGTCCGAATTGCACTGTTGCATCGACACTACCGATGGCACTGCTGACACTGGCAAAAGCACCAGCGAGCATAAAGACCATGAACATTAAGATCAAATTCGGGTGGCTGGCACCTTTCATAAATGTGTCAATCGCGTCATTGATCTTGCCGCGATAGAGCAAAATTGCCAATACAATTGCAGGAAGAGCAGCGACTGGGGCTTTCACTTGATAGAACGCAAACTCAGTTCCAATGATGGAATGGTAAATACCACTGCCCAAAAAAATGGTCAGAAAAACAATAAGCGGGAGCAGTGCAAATGCCCGAGCAGGCACTTTCACTTGTGAATCGGAGGACATAGGAGATAAAAAAATAAAAGTATGCGGCTAGTATAAAGCAGGTTTTGCAATTTAAGGAAAATTAAAATGTAAATGCTAAGCCTGTTATTTTTAACATTTTTTTGATGATAAAATTAAGTTAGTCTAAAACCTTATAATTTTGCCAGATCCTAAAATTAGGCATCTTTGATCATTGTGAAAAAAACTGAAATATCGGTAAATGATGCTTTCGGGTTGTTCTGGAAAATTATGTTTGCATGAGAAATGCCGACTGAGGATTGTATACCCTGTTCAATGGGTAAAAAATAGCGTTACAATGCGATGTCTTGTATTTCGACAAAACCCACATCATAGTTTTGATTCATTCAAGGAAAGTATAACCCTATGTCACGTTTAGCCACTCGATTTGGAACGCTTAAATCTCAACAGCGTAAGGCCTTGGTTTCTTATGTTATGGCTGGTGACCCTCATCCACAAGTAACGGTACCTTTGTTACATCAAATGGTTGAGGCAGGTGTAGATGTGATCGAATTGGGTCTTCCATTTTCAGACCCAATGGCGGATGGTCCTGTTATTGCACTTGCCGCTGAGCGTGCGCTTGCTGGGGGAACCAATACTCTAGATGCCTTGAACATGGTGAAAGAGTTCCGTAAAAACGATACAGAAACACCCGTGGTACTGATGGGCTATTTAAACCCTGTTGAAGTAATCGGCTATGAAAAGTTTGTTGCCTATGCACATGAATGCGGTGTAGATGGCGTGCTCTTGGTGGACCTTCCACCAGAAGAAGCAAAAGATCTAGATGCAGTATTGAAAAAATACGACATGGATCAAATCTTTTTACTTGCGCCAACATCCACTGATGAACGTATTCAGCATGTGGTGAAACAAGCCAGTGGATTTATCTACTATGTTTCTTTGAAAGGTGTGACAGGTGCAGCGACTTTAGACGTTGCTGAAGCTGCGGCACGTATTCAAAAAATCAAATCGTATACTCAGGTACCTGTCGGCGTTGGCTTTGGTATTAGTGATGCAGCATCGGCGAAAGCCATGGGTGTGGCTGCAGATGCGGTGATTGTAGGTAGTGCTTTTGTTAAACAATTTGCAAACTTAGCGCCAGAACAAGCTGTAATCGAAACAGTGAATAAAGTGAAGGAGCTTCGAGCTGCGCTCGATGAGTTAGTATGAGTCAAGACGCAAAAACAGGCAAAATTCTGAGCGCATCTACGCCATGGACAGAGCGTGCGGTACCAGGTATTCATGTACCTGATGAACAGCAAGCATTAAAGGCGACATTTACTGAGCCGACGATTGAATGTCCTGAGTGTCATGCACTTGTGACTCGTACTGCGATGTCATTTAATGCCTACGTTTGTCCACAGTGTGATGAACACTTGCGAATGAAAGCACGTGATCGTTTGAACTGGTTCTTTGACCAAGTACAAAAAGAATTGGGTCAAGAATTTAAAGCCAAAGATCCACTTAAATTTGTAGATAGCAAAGCGTATCCAGACCGTATGTCTGAAGCGCAGAAGAAAACCGGTGAAACAGAAGCTTTAGTGGCGATGCAAGGAACGCTGAAAGGCATTCCAATGATTGCAACCGCATTTGAATTTGATTTCATGGGCGGTTCAATGGGTACTGTTGTCGGTGACCGTTTTGTTCAGGCTGCTGAACTTGCGATTAAATCACAACAACCATTAATCTGTTTTGCTGCTTCAGGCGGTGCGCGTATGCAAGAGGGCATGTTGTCTTTAATGCAAATGGCGCGTACTTCTGCAGCCATCCAAAAAATGAAAGATGCAGGCTTGCCTTATCTAGTGGTGTTGACACATCCAGTCTATGGTGGTGTGACTGCATCATTGGCAATGCTCGGTGATGTTCACTTGGCTGAACCGAAAGCCATGATTGGTTTTGCTGGTAAGCGTGTAATTGAGCAAACTGTACGTGAAAAATTGGAAGAACCGTTCCAACGTGCAGAATATTTGCTTGATCATGGTGTAGTCGATCAAATTGTCCACCGTCATGCATTACGTGATACAGTTTATCGTATTGTAGCGAAATTGATGAACTTGCCTTGAACACAGCACCACTTGCAACTGATTCTTTAAACACATGGCTCGATTATTGGAGCCATGTTCATGTTACGGGTATTGATTTAGGACTGGAGCGGGTAATTCCTGTTGCAGATCGATTGGGCGTAACTCAGCCTGATGCCAAAGTTCTGACGGTTGCTGGAACCAATGGGAAAGGCTCAACCACAACGACATTGGCTGCCATTTTAAATGCGCAAGGTTATAATGTGGGTTTATACCAATCACCGCATATCTATCGATTCAATGAACGTGTAAAGCTTCAAGGTGTTGAAGTGGCTGACCAAACCCTGATTGATGCTTTTGTAGCTGTTGATCAGGCGCGTCGTGAATGTGAATTAAGTTTATCTTTTTTTGAAGCGACCACTTTGGCCGCTTTTGTTATTTTTAAACAACAACATTGTGATGTATGGGTACTTGAAGTAGGCCTAGGTGGTCGACTTGATGTAGTCAATGTTGTCGATCCAGATGTTGCAGTGATTACCAATATTGGTTTAGACCATACCGATTGGTTAGGCGACACCATTGAAAAAATTGCTTTTGAGAAAGCAGGAATTATTCGTCCGAATATTCCCGTGATTTTTGGTGGACAGCAAGTACTGCCTGAAGCCATTCGTCAAAAAGCAGAAGATTGCCAAGCTGCTTTACATGTACTCAATCGTGATTATTTTTATCAGTACAGTGATGACGGACAATCTTGGATGTTTGCCTCATCAGGTTCAACCTTAAAACTCCCCGTGGGTTCTTTGGCACTCGAAAATATCTCTACGGCTGTAGCAGCAATATTGGCCAGTGGTTTGGTGGTCTCTCAGCAGTCGATCGCTCAGGGGATTATCAATGCCAAGTTACAAGGCCGTTTTGAAGTTAGAGAAATTGCAGGAAAAACGGTGATTTTCGATGCAGGACATAACCCGCATGGTGTTGAATTTTTGTTAAAGCAATTGCGAAATTTCCTCCAGTACAATAAACAATACACAGAAGTGATCAGCGTTTTCTCCATGCTGACTGATAAAGACATAAATTCTGTCGTTAACTTATTGAAAGATACGGTAAGAATGTGGAAAATTGCACAATTAAATGTGCCACGTGCGGCATCTATCACACAATTGGATAGCGCACTACAGCATCAAGTCGTAGAACATTATGACAATGTGCAATTAGCTTTTAAGTCCGCGCTGGAAGAAACAAAGAATAATCAGCTGATTCTGGTATGTGGTTCATTTCATACCTTAGAAGCGGTATGGGAGTATCTGGAAGAATGTCAATGAATAACAAACAACGCTGGATGGGTGGTGTTGTTTTATTAGGTGGTGGTGTACTGCTGGCCGCACTTTTACTTAAAGGCAAAGAAGAAATACATCAAAATCAAAGCCAAACCTCTGAAATGGTTCAAGTTGAGCAACAAGGTCAGGGTGCGGGTAAAATGTCATCATTGACTGTTGATGTTGAAACTGAAAAGCGTTTGCTCGAAGAACAACGACGTACCCGTGAAAAATCGGTTGCGGAGCAAGAAGCACGTGCAGCAGAATTTTTAGCGATGCAACAACAAGCGGAGGCTGATGCAGCACGTAAAGCAGCAGAAGAATATGCGGCTTTAAACGCACATCGTTCAGCTCAACAAAGTTCGGATAATATTCCTCCCGAATTGGTTGAAGATGAAAAAGCAAAGCAAAAGCGTTTAGCTGAGGATAAGTTGGCGGCTCAAAAAAAGTTAGAGACTCAGTCGGCGCAGCAAAAGGCTGATCAGGCACGTATCGCAGCAGATAAACAAAAAGCCGAAGCAAAACGTAAAGCGGATGCTCAAAAAGAAGCTGAACGTAAAGCACATGCTGAAGCTGAGAAAAAAGCAGCAGATAAGAAAGCAGCCGAAGCGAAGCAACAAGCTGAAGAAAAGCGTAAAGCCGAAGAAAAACACAAGGCAGAAGAAAAGCGTAAAGCCGAAGCCAAGAAAAAAGCTGAAGCTGAAAAAGCACGTGATCTGTTGGAAAATGGCGATAAGCAATGGATGGTGCAAGTTGCACTGGCTGCCAATGAAGCCAATGCAGATGCCGTCGCTGCAAAATTACGTGCAAAAGGCTATAAAGTGACGAAGAGTCCTACATCTAAAGGCATTCGTATTATGGTCGGTCCTTCGAAGGACCGTGATGCTGCGGACGCAACACGTAAAAAGATCAATTCAGATGCAAGTTTGAATATGAAATCTGCGTGGGTGATTGATTGGGTACCACTAGATAAACGCTAAGTTTATTTGAGGAATGACCTTTAATAAGATGGATTCAGTAGTTGCTGCTGAATCCATTTTACATTTTCAGGGCTGAATAATCGGTCAATATTTTTCCAAATAGGGTGGAAGCCATAGCCACCTTGTTTCATTTCACGTTTTGCTTCCTCAATGGACCAATGCTGAAAAATAATACGGTACATGGCCACACTCGCGCCTGTACGGTCTGAGCCGTGGTAGCAATGGATTAACACTTTTTGCTGCTGTTGTTCAGCTTCTTTTATGGTTTTCATCACCGCCAGTAAATCTTCACGATTGATTTGCCACGTGTGTATCGGAATATGTACAAATTTAATCTTTTGCATATCAATAGCATTTTTTAAGCGTTTTGGGTCATGGTGCCGTGAACGTAAATTTATGATCACATCGATTTGCTGTTCTTGTAGAACAGGGGCGAGATCTGCATCAGGTTGCTCACTGCGAAATACTGTTGGGCTGATTTGATAAAAATTATGCTGTTGATGAACGACTTTCCCCCAATGCTGAGGACGTTCATTTAACGGTAATGGATTTGATGTCATGCAACCCGTGAAGCTGAAGCTAACACTGAGTAGGATCATTGGTAGGATTTTAGCGGTCATAGCTTATATTCTGATAGCGAGCGAATTCGAATGGGTCATGTGCACAGATGAGATCGATGTCCGGATGCTGCGCTAACTGCTGAATCTTATGAAGGGAGTGCAGTCGCTGTGTATTGTCGGTGGCAAATAAACGCTCAAGCTGATTTAAGGCCCGCGAATGAAAATTTGGATTTAATTGATGCTGTGAGTAATAAGCATCGCCACAATATAACAACCAGCGCTGGTTATTTTTAATCGCAATACCGGCATGACCCGCGGTATGTCCCAAAAGTGGAAGCATTAAAATGTCATCTTGAAAAATAGACAGACCGGCAGTGTGTTCTAAGTTAAACCATGTTTGCGTCCCGATGCTTTCGATAAAATTCCAATAACGATGCAGTTGGAATTGCTGTGGTCGATAGCGCAGTCGTGATTTTAAGCTATGAATGTTTTGAGTGGCGTTATATTCACTGGCTAAGACATGCACAGTCGCCTGCGGAAAATCAGAGATCCCGCCAGCATGATCAAAATCTAAGTGTGACAACAATATGTGTTGAACATCTTGAGCCTTAAAGCCTAATTTTTGAATTTGATGAATCGCACTCAGTTGCGGATTAAATTTGATCTGCGCTGTGCGTGAAATAAACCGACCTAAACGATTTTGTGGATGCAAATAATCTTGTAAGCCCAGTCCTGTATCGACTAAGACGAGCCCTTTATCGGTTTCAATGAGCAGGCAATGACAGACCAAATGTGCGCGAAAGCCTTTCTGTCCAAATAAAGGGGCACACGTTGGACAAAAACTACCACAATGTAAATGATGAATTTGATGAATCACGGTTTGTTGTTTTCAAGTTTTTCTTAGTTATAACGGAATTGTGATGTTTAACCAATCTAATCCCAGAGAGGAATTTGTAATCAAAAAAAGCTCATCCGAAGATGAGCAGGTTGGAGAATGCCAGAACGGGCTCGTCATTCGTTCTGAAGGGGGAAAATTATAAGTAACTATGGTTATGACCCTTAGTTGGTTCAGGTGCTGCGATTAACAATAGTAAAAATTCACCCTTCGATTGGTCACTCACAGCAGAGCTTCTTATCTTGCGCTCGGACAGCGTAATGCTCCGTTTTATCCTCACTTAGGTTGAGGCGTTAAACGAAGGTAAGGCGTAACTGCATTATATCCTTGAGGAAAGCGTTGTTTGATTTCCTCTTCATCTTTTAATGACGGCACAATCACCACATCTTCACCTTGTTGCCAGTTGGCCGGTGTTGCAACTTTATGGTTGTCTGTCAGTTGCAAAGAGTCAATGACACGTAAAATTTCATGGAAGTTACGCCCTGTAGATGCAGGATAAGTAATGATTAAACGGACTTTTTTATTTGGATCGATGATCACCAAAGAGCGAACAGTTAATGTTTCGCTGGCATTGGGGTGAATGAAATCATAAAGGGTGGACACTTTACGGTCTTTGTCTGCAATGATCGGGAAGTTCACCGTGGTATTTTGAGTATTATTAATGTCGTTAATCCAACCATGATGCGACTCAACATCATCAACAGACAGGGCAATGGCCTTGACACCACGTTTGCTAAATTCATCTTTTAGTTTTGCGGTAAATCCAAGTTCTGTGGTGCAGACTGGGGTGTAATCGGCAGGATGCGAAAATAAAATGCCCCAACTGTCACCTAAAAAGTCATAAAAATGAATGCTGCCTTCGCTTGAGTCTTGAGTAAAGTCTGGTGCAGTATCACCTAAACGAATCGTCATGGAATATCCCCGTATTTATTGAATTTGTTTAACTTGAAAATAAATATGAAGGATTTTTTTTATGATTAAAAATAGTGTTTTTTCATTTCTTTATGAATATATTTCATATAAAACAGTTTTATTGGGGGATAAATGCGAAATATCTCACGACAGAGTCACTATGTTGTCTGCAGAAAATTTGTTACATTAGCTTGCCTTAAGTCTCCGGGGCTAGAACCCGAGCGCAGAATATTTAAGGGGATTTTTGTGCAAAACCCTTGTACTTCGAATTTCTAGCACCATAATAACGACTAAGAAAATATATTCATTTGACAAGCAAGATTTAGAGAGTCTATTCATGTTGGCAAGTCTGATCGGAGGAATCTTCGGTACCAAAAATGAGCGCGAACTCAAACGCATGCGTAAAATCGTAGAGAAGATTAATGCGCTCGAGCCGACGATATCTGTTCTAAGCGATGCAGACTTATCTGCAAAAACTGAAGAATTCAAAGAACGTTATAAAAAAGGCGACAGCCTTGATAAATTATTACCTGAAGCGTTTGCTGTTTGTCGTGAAGCTGCAAAGCGTGTCATGGGCATGCGTCATTATGATGTACAGCTGATTGGTGGTATTACTTTACATGAAGGTAAGATCGCAGAGATGCGTACCGGTGAAGGTAAAACCCTCATGGGAACGCTTGCTTGTTACCTCAATGCGATCAGTGGTGAAGGTGTTCACGTGATTACGGTGAACGACTATCTCGCACAGCGTGATGCTGAGTTAAACCGTCCATTATTCGAATTTTTAGGTTTAAGCATTGGGATTATTTACTCAATGCAAGACTCAACTGAAAAAGCTCAAGCGTATCGTGCTGACATTACTTACGGTACCAACAACGAATTCGGTTTCGATTACTTGCGTGACAACATGGTGTTTTCTGCTGCTGAGAAAAAACAGCGCAGCTTAACCTATGCCATCATCGATGAGGTCGATTCGATCCTGATTGATGAAGCACGTACACCGTTGATCATTTCTGGTCAATCAGAAGACTCTTCTCAGTTGTATGCTGCAATTAACAGCATTCCACCAAAACTTCATGCACAAAAAGAAGAAAAGGTACCAGATGGCGGTCACTTCTGGATTGACGAAAAACAGCGCTCTGTAGAAATGACCGAAGTCGGTTATGAAACTGTTGAAGCTGAATTGATTCAAATGGGCTTGCTTGCTGAAGGTGAAAGTTTATATTCATCTGCTAATTTAAACTTGGTACACCATGTTTCTGCGGCCATTCGTGCGCATTACCTATACCAACGCAACGTGCATTACATCATCCACGAAGGTGAAGTGATCATTGTCGATGAAAACACTGGTCGTACAATGCCGGGTCGCCGTTGGTCAGAAGGTTTGCATCAAGCAGTAGAAGCAAAAGAAGGTTTGGAAATTCAGCCTGAAAACCAAACTTTAGCAACTACAACATTCCAGAACTATTTCCGTCTATACAAAAAATTATCGGGTATGACGGGTACTGCAGATACTGAAGCTGCAGAGATGAAAGAAATTTATGGCTTGGATGTTGTACTTATTCCAACCCATCGCCCAATGATTCGTAATGACCAAAACGATTTAATCTATTTAAACCGTGAAGGTAAATACAACGCCATCATTCAAGAAATTCAACGTATTCATGAAGCGGGTGTTGCGCCGATTCTGATTGGTACAGCAACCATTGAAGCCTCTGAAATTTTATCAGATAAGCTGAAAGAAGCTGGTATTCAACATGAAGTACTTAATGCGAAACAACATGAGCGCGAAGCGGATATTATTGCGCAAGCGGGTTCACCTCGTGCAGTAACCATTGCGACTAACATGGCTGGTCGTGGTACTGATATTCTGTTAGGTGGTAACTGGAAAGCGTTGCTGGCGAAGATTGAAGAGCCGACTGAAGCAGATGAAGCACGTTTGAAAGCAGAATGGGAACAAAATCATGAAATGGTGCTGAACTCTGGTGGTTTACACATCATTGGTTCAGAACGTCATGAATCTCGTCGTATCGATAACCAGTTACGTGGTCGTGCGGGCCGTCAAGGTGACCCAGGTGTATCACGTTTCTACTTGTCGCTTGAAGATGACTTGATGCGTATCTTCGCAGGTGATCGCGTGGTTGCAATGATGCGTGCCATGGGGCTGAAAGAAGATGAAGCCATTGAGCATAAAATGGTTTCACGCTCGATTGAAAATGCACAACGTAAAGTTGAAGCACGTAACTTCGATATTCGTAAAAATCTATTGAAATACGATGACGTAAACAACGAACAACGTAAGATTATTTACTCTCAGCGTGATGAAATTCTTGTTGAACCGTCTTTACAAGATTACATCGAAACGATGATTCAGGATGTGACTAAAGGCATGATCGAAATATATATTCCACCTGAGTCTATTCACGATCAGTGGGATATAGAAGGTCTTGAAAAGGCGCTACGTGAAGATCTATCGATTGAATTGCCAATTTCGCAGTGGTTAGAGCAAGATCGTCGTTTGGATGAAGAAGCTTTGGTTGAACGTATTACTGATGAAGTTCTTCAGCACTACCGTTCACGTCGTACGCAAATGGGTGACGAAACGGCTGCAATGCTCGAACGTCACTTTATGTTAAATTCATTGGACCGCCATTGGAAAGAGCATTTGGCAGCAATGGATTACTTACGTCAAGGGATTCATTTACGTGGTTATGCGCAGAAAAATCCTGAGCAAGAATACAAAAAAGAAGCCTTTAACTTATTTGTAAACATGCTTGCTGTGATTAAGTCAGATGTCGTGACAGATTTATCTCGTATTCATGTGCCTACAGCCGAAGAGCTTGCAGAAATGGAAGCTCAAAAACAGGCTCAAGCTGAATCAATGAATCTTCAATTGTCACACAATGACTTTGATAGTTTGTTGGCTGAAGCCAATGGTAATGATGTTATCGATGCGCAATACACACCTGCAGAGCAAGTGATTGTTCCGCCAGAAAGTCGTAACTCGCCTTGCCCATGTGGTTCAGGTCTAAAATATAAACAATGTCACGGTAAAATCTAAACAGCATTGTTTAATTTCAAATAAATCAGAGCCTTCGCGCTCTGATTTTTTATTTACACTACTAATCTGACCTGAATAGTATTTGCAGTTCAGTAGATTAAATGTTATTTAGTTTCTATCAATAACCGTAAGACGGAAAAGACAATGAAAAAAGTACTAAAACCGTTCATGATTGCTGCTTTGGCTTTGCCAACTTTTGCCTTTGCAAACGCTCCTCAGACGACTTCTTTAGAGAAAGTTCAACAAGCAGTTGGTCCAACAACAACTCAAGTACAGGTTGGTACTGACGGTCAAGTGACTGTAGCAAGCCCGCGTACGGGTATTCGTTATACCTTTGCCAATCCAAATCGCCCAATCGTATTGCAAACTGCAAAAATTGCAGCAGCCAATGCGGCGAATGCTGACCGTATTGTGGCTGAAAACCCAGCCCTTTCTGCTGCGAGTCAACAAAAAGCGAAACAAGTGCTTCTTGATGAAGCAACTCAGCTTGCGCGTAACTAATTTACGACGAACATCGATAAAGACCAGTCGAAAGACTGGTTTTTTTATGTGCAAAAGAAATCCACAATAAAATTACAGCAAAACCGTGCTTCTGCTCGATTTTTTATAGATTTTGCACTAAGCTGTATTTTTTATAACTCATATAGTTGGACGTTGAAAAATGGCAGTTGGTGACGTATCTATGCCACAGATGCATGTGGTGAAAGGTGTAAAAATCGGTTCGGCTGAAGCATATGTGCGCTATCAGAACCGACGTGACCTTGTCATTTTTGAATTTGCTGAAGGTTCTAATGTCGCAGGCGTTTTTACTCAAAATGCATTTTGTGCAGCACCGGTGCATATTTCTAAAGCGCACTTATTAGCAGGTAATCCACGTTATTTAGTGATTAACACCGGAAATGCCAATGCAGGTACTGGCAAAATTGGCATGGCAAATGCTGAAGCGACATGTGCGAAACTGGCAGAACTGGCTGGTGTTCAAAATACAGAAGTCCTTCCTTTTTCAACGGGTGTAATTGGCGAGCAATTACCTATTGATCGTTTGGTTCAAGGCTTGCAACCGGCATTAGACAGTTTGCAAGAAGACGCTTGGTTGGAAGCGGCAACGGGCATTATGACCACAGATACCACACCTAAAGGTGCATCTGAACAATTTGAGTTAGATGGCGTCCTGTATACCATGACAGGTATTTCTAAAGGCGCAGGCATGATTCGTCCAAATATGGCGACCATGTTGAGTTATGTGGCAACTGATGCACCCATTAGCCGTGAGCTGGTGCAACAGCTTTTGAAAACCACAGTTAACCTGTCGTTTAACCGTATTACGGTGGATGGTGATACCTCAACGAATGACTCATGTATTTTGATTGCAACGGGCCAAGCTGGTGGCGTAGAAATTACTTCAGAATCAGATTCCCGTTATGCTGCTGTTTTAGACGTGTTAACACGTGTAATGAAACGTCTTGCACAGCTCATTGTCCGTGATGGTGAAGGTGCGACGAAGTTTATTACTGTGGCGGTAGAAGGCGGCGCAGATACTCAAGAATGTTGTGATATTGCTTATAGCATTGCACATTCACCGTTGGTTAAAACTGCAATCTTCGCATCAGATCCAAACTGGGGCCGTATTTTGGCAGCTATTGGTTATGCAGGTGTGCCAAATTTAGATGTTGAAAAAATTCAGGTCTGGTTAGGTGATGTTCAAATCTGTAAAGACGGTGGTGCCGCAGCAGATTATACCGAAGCAGCAGGGGCTGCAGAGATGGAGAAATCTGAGATCACGATCCGTGTAGATTTAGGACGTGGCAGTGCGCGAGATACTGTGTATACCTGTGACCTGTCGTATGACTATGTTAAGATTAACGCAGATTACCGTTCATAAGATATTTGATGTTTTTGAAAAGCCTCCGTTGTGAGGCTTTTTTATAAGTGGAACTTTTTAATGACCGGTAAAAAATAGCCAAGTGCCATATTTATGGGTCAGTTGTGAAGCACCTGTGTAGTAGCAGGCATTAAGGATAGAGAAGACGTTGTAATGAATAATGCAAACAACTTAATTGCAAATGAAGCAAAATCAATTGTACAAGCGCATTTGGATCGTTTGGGTGATGTTAAAGAGCATCAATTAACGGAAGATGCAAAGCTTGAAAAGTTTGAATTAATTAAAGCGGAACTCAAAAAACGTAACGCTGTCCTTGTTGCACACTATTATTGTGATCCTGAAGTGCAGGAACTAGCAGAACAGACCGGTGGATGCGTTTCGGATTCACTTGAAATGGCACGTTTTGGTCGGGATCATGAAGCAACGACGTTGGTGGTTGCAGGAGTGAAATTCATGGGGGAGACCTCGAAGATTTTATCTCCTGAGAAAACCGTACTGATGCCTACTCTAGAGGCAACATGCTCACTTGATTTGGGTTGTCCTGTCGATGAATTTACCAAATTTTGCGATGCACATCCGGATCATACGGTTGTGGTATATGCCAATACCTCGGCGGCAGTGAAAGCGCGTGCAGATTGGGTGGTAACCTCGAGCTGTGCTGTTGAAATTGTTGAGCATTTAGATAGTTTAGGTGAAAAAATTATTTGGGCACCCGATCAGCATCTCGGTCGCTATATTCAAAAGAAAACCGGTGCAGACATGTTGCTGTGGGATGGGGCATGTATAGTTCATGAAGAATTCCGTGCACGTGGTATTGCCAATATGAAGGCGTTGTATCCTGATGCAGCAGTTTTGGTGCATCCCGAGTCACCAGAATCTGTCGTGGATATTGCAGATGCCGTCGGTAGCACCTCGCAATTGATCAAGGCTGCACAAACCTTGCCACACGAACGTTTAATCGTGGCAACAGATCGCGGTATTTTTTATAAAATGCAGCAAGCTGTGCCGAATAAAATTCTCATCGAAGCACCGACGGCGGGTGAGGGAGCGACTTGTCGTTCATGTGCGCATTGCCCTTGGATGGCGATGAATGAATTAGATGGCATTCTCGAAGTTTTACAAAAAGGCGATCAGGAAATTTTCGTAGATCCAGTGCTCGCTGAGCGTGCTAAATTGCCTTTAGATCGGATGTTGAATTTCAGCGCCAGTTTAAAACGTTAATTTTTGCTTGAAAAATGATTAAAGTGCTTGATAAATAATCGCTTGAAATGATTTTTTATGTTTTTTTGAAGATAGGTGTTGACGTTAATCAACGTCACGCCTAGAATGCACACCGTACCGCACGATATGCGATACAGCGAAAGCTGAGATGAAACGGAGCATAGCACAGCCTGGTAGTGCACCTGGTTTGGGACCAGGGGGTCGTAGGTTCGAATCCTACTGCTCCGACCAATTTCTCAAGGCAAAAATCGCGTGATAGTCTATGTCATCGGTAATGCGCCTGTAGCTCAGTTGGATAGAGCATCCGCCTTCTAAGCGGATGGTCACAGGTTCGAATCCTGTCAGGCGCGCCATTTTAATGGTGTTCTGATACTAGAATCTGAAACTTGTTGTGATGGTGGATGTAGCTCAGTTGGTAGAGCCCCGGATTGTGATTCCGGTTGTCGTGGGTTCGAATCCCATCATTCACCCCAATTCGGAGCATAGCACAGCCTGGTAGTGCACCTGGTTTGGGACCAGGGGGTCGTAGGTTCGAATCCTACTGCTCCGACCATTTTCTTAAAGAAAACGGTCGATAAAAGATACCGCATACAGCGGTTTTTTTATGCCTGTAATTTAAAATGCGTTATATTGGTTATTCACAAGCAAGAACATGATGGTGGATGTAGCTCAGTTGGTAGAGCCCCGGATTGTGATTCCGGTTGTCGTGGGTTCGAATCCCATCATTCACCCCAACTTTTAAAGTTGAAAGCGGAGCATAGCACAGCCTGGTAGTGCACCTGGTTTGGGACCAGGGGGTCGTAGGTTCGAATCCTACTGCTCCGACCATTTATCTCAAAAGTAATACTATGAAAAAGATGCCGCATTTAGCGGTTTTTTTATGCCTGAAATTTATAAAAAATAAAAAAGCCACCATAAGGTGGCTTTTTTATATTCTGCTATTTAGGGAATGATGGTGACATTTACACGACGGTTGATGGCACGATTGGTTTCAGTGTCATTAGAGACCATCGGTTGTTCAGCACCACGGCCAATAATTTGAATATTTGAACTCTTATAACCTTGCTTTAAAAAGACGTTTGCGACGCTTTGCGCACGTTTTTCTGACAGTTGTTGGTTGTAATTGGCTTGTCCAACATTATCAGTATGACCAATAAACTTAATTTTGTTTAGATCATATTTAATCAGTTGAGTGGCAAGTGTATTTAACTTGACTTGTTGGTGGGGTTGAATTTGATAATCATCAAAACCAAATAAAAGTCGTTCTGGTAGGGCAAGTGTCCAACCATCATTGGTCAAGACAAACCCTTCTTTTTTAAGCATGCGTGCTTGTTTGTAGCTTAAGTTACCTAAACTCATGCAGGCTGTCATAGTGGTCGTGAATGCAAGTATAAATAAAACTTTAAATGCGTTCTTTAACATAGCAAATCCTATGAGTTGGGGCGTTGAAGTGCAATGCACCAATGATTATTAGAAAGTTTAGCATCATACATGGCGCGATCCGCATCTGCGATCAAATCTTCTGGCGATTTTGCATTTTGGATCAGTGCCACACCAATATTAGCTTGTAATGCAATATTATGTTGCTCATAAACAAATGTGGAACCATAGCAGTCATGTATTTTGTGACAAAAGACTTCGAGTTCTGTCAGGAAGTTTAAGCGATTGATAATAATTGCAAATTCATCACCACCGAGTCGCGCAACGAAAGCATCATCTGGAAGTGCTTGTTTTAAACAATGTGATGAGGCACGCAGTACTGCATCTCCAGCTAAGTGTCCATATTGGTCATTCACATGTTTAAAGTTTTCAATATCGACAAAGAACACAGCAGCGTTCGCTTTTAAGTCAAATAGCTCAAACAGCTTTTCATAAAAATAATTACGATTTGGCAATTGGGTTAATGCATCATGACGTGCTAGATGAATTAGCTTGTCATTTTCTGAAATCAAGTTTTTATTTGACTGTTCAATTTCACTAAGTAAACCATTAAAGGCGGTACTGAGTGCGTGTAATTCTTGAATATCAGAGTTTGAAACCCGCATTTTATAATCTTTCTTAATGCTAATGGTTTGGGCTGATTCAACAATAGAGCGAACGGATTGCATTAAGTATTGATAAACAGAATTCACCGACCAAAACACGGTAGCCAATAAAAGTATAAAACCTAAAAATAGACCCAATAAAATTTTATGGAAGAAACTGACTAAATCTGAAGAGTTTCCATATACGACCAGTTCGCCGTAACTTTTCTGATCATGATGGATATCTAAACGAATCGGTTGGCTAAAGAAGAAATAATCTAAAATCGCTTGGCTAGAAAATGTAGAAATTGCTTGTTGCTCAGCATGAGCCAGCGACGCATTTTGATGGTTTGTAATTTCTATTGAACGGATAGGATATAGTTGGGTGTATTCATTTAAAATTTGACTCATCGTTGTTTGGTCATTAAACACCACAGCCGGTTGAACACGTTCGTTTATCGCATTTGATAAAATCGTTAAACTGTTTTTTGCATAGGTATGCATGGTATAGGTGGAAATCACCAAAAAAATCGCAGAACAAATCGTAAAAGTTAAAGCAAAGATGGTGAGCTGCGAACGTGTAAATAATTGGTGTAATGTAATTGGGTTATAGAGTTGTTTCATTCAGCTGACTCCGATGACTTCGCCAGTAATAAAACGCGTGGATCAATATGTATTTGTGACTGCGTTAAACTTTCCATATTAATTTTAAACGAATAACTCTGATTTTTTTTATACAAACAAAATGCACTGCCAGACTCACATTCACTATTGTTGCTGCTTAGAGAAAGGGCGGGGAAATTAACATGGTTGTTTAAAATACTTTGTTCTTCTTTTGCTGATAGATTAGAAAAAAATAAAACTTGGCAATGACTAGACTTGATGTCATTTACATTGATGGCTGTAATTTTATAAGTGCTGTGGGTTGGCGCAAGTTTTTTAAAATCATTGACTAAACTTGAATTATTAATCACACAAAATTTGGGTGAAGTGGTTTCCCACTTGGCATAACTCAAAATAGAGAAAGTGGTTGTGAAAATATTTGCTGTGGGAGCTGCATATAATAAGGGTGAAATGGAGCACGCCATTATTAAATAGGCAGTTTTTTTAAAAACAACCATACGAAATCAAAAATGTCTTAAATTAAATGGAATGAAAATTGGGTGTATATACGTTTTATTATATGAAATAGGGCGTATATAGCCCAATAATAATACAAAAGAATGTTTATGTGTTTAAAAAAACGACATGCGTAAAATAAATCATAAAAAAGGTGTTGCAACGGATGTGAAATGCTGTAGAATGCACATCCATTGGCGGTGATGAAGATTAAAACTTCTGATAAAACAATGACTTGGTTGAATTGATTAAGTTGGGTTTTATTTGATAAGTTTAAAAATAATTTGAATTACCAGTTGACTCTTTAGAAATAAAGAGTAATATAGCCGACCTAGCTTGCTGGTGACGAACCAACAAGAAGATCATTAAGAGATTATGAAGAACAACTT
>NZ_MVKW01000007.1:0-140631 GCF_002018395.1 Acinetobacter sp. ANC 5600 | reverse complement strand
ATAGTGATCAGCATCTATATTTATATCCAGTCCATGGTGATAAAAACCATCATAAACTAGACATTTTTATTGGTGAGAATATAGACACTTTAGATGGGTTCTAACACTCTCGTTTCGTATAACCGCCATTATGTTAAATAGGAACCTTAGAACAATAGAAAATTATAATTTCATTGCCATAAGGAAGAATACACTTACAATCCTACGTTCGTTTGTAAAGCAATTTGCTGTGAAGCTAATTCAAGTGCTTTAGATTTCCCTAATGGTTTAATATCAGTGCCTTCAGCATATATAAAATCTACCTTATCAATACCAATTAATCCTAATACTGCTATTAAATATGCTGTAACAGCATCTGTTGGAAGATCTTGATGAAAACCACCACGTGAACTAAAGATAATTGATTTAACACCTTTAATTAATCCTACGGGTGCGGTTTCTGTATATTGAAAAGTTACTCGTGCTCGTGCAATTAAGTCGAACCAGTTTTTTAATTGGGTTGGTACATTTAAGTTATACATTGGTGCTGCAATCAATAATAGATCACAATCTTTCAGCTCTTGAATAAATTGATCAGAGAGAGCTACTGCTGCTTTTACCTCAGGTTTTTCATTCGCCTCTCCACGTAAGGCATTAAATATCTCTAAGTTTAATACTGGTAAGTTCATAGCTCCTAGATCATGTTCAATTATTTGGTCAACATAACCACTTTGCTTACGTCTATATAAATATTTATTAATGAGCTGATTACTTAGAGATTTTTCCTGCATAAAACTAGATTTGATAACTAAAATTCTGTTCATAGTAAGGTTCCTAATATGAATTTTAATTAGATTATCATTGATAAATTGGATACAAAAGTGATAATAAATCAACTCATTGATTCCCAATTGGAACTAATATGCGTGTTAATGATCTGAAAAGTTTGATGGCATTTATTAGTGTTGTTGAACAAGGAAGTTTTACTAAAGCATCAGAAAAATTACATCTGACTCGTTCCGCTGTCAGTAAGATGATTTCAAAGCTTGAGGTACAGCTCGGAGTAGTACTTTTTAACAGGGATACACGTCATTTAGCTCTCACAGAAGAAGGTAGTATTTTCTATGAACATAGCCAGCGGGCTGTACAAGAATTATTAATAGCTGAGACATTATTTGAAAGTAATAATCAAAATATTCAGGGAATGATACGTATCTCTATGCCTGTATTATTTGGACAAAAGTTCATAGTTCCGATATTAAGAGACTTAGCAGATGAACATCAAAATTTGAATATGGTTCTTTCTTTTAATGATCGTTATATTGATTTAATTGAAGATAATTATGACCTAGTGATAAGAATTGGTAATTTAGAAGATAATAGTCAATTAATGGTTAAAAAGATTTCTGAGCATGCAATGTGGCTCTGTGCCACACCTGAATATTTAAAAAGATACCAGGTTCCTGAGAGCATCAAAGATTTAGATAACCATCAGACTATTGGATATTTGAAAAATGGGCAGCTTGAAAAGTGGATATTTCAAAGTTCTCATCATAAAACTATGAAATATTTGCCAAAAAATAAAGTTCAAATGGATGACATAAAAAGCATATTAGATTATGTACTAATGCATGGAGGAATTGGTTGGTTACCTTCCTGGTTGATTCAAGAATATATACAAAGTGGTCAATTAATACACCTACTTACTAACTATTCAAGTACTAACTATCCTATTCAAATTGTATGGAAAAGATCAAATTTCTTACCAATACGCGTTCGTACTACCATTGATAAAATAGCTTCATCAATACAAAAAGATAGCGTCATTAAATAAGATTTATAAGAGAGGAATTCTAAATTGATAGTAATACAAAATCTTTCTAGTTTAATTTTTAAACACGGATTTATTAAGCTTTCCTAAAATTAACATAATACATGTTATACGAAATTCTTGAAATTTTCCTATAAATATCAATTTTTTATTAAAAACCGTTCTAGTAAACAGCATATTGGAACGGTTTTTATATCACTATTCCACCAATACGCTTATAACTTATTCAAAATCGAAAGAGTTTGTTTAGACCATCTACGCTATCTGTTTTAGACGCTATAACCTAGCCTCAACTTTTTATTGAGGCTCTATTCCAAAAACACTGATTTTTCAAAGTGCCTGAATTGCATAGCATAGAGCCAATTTTTCAGCGAGTTTCGCCATGATTTGGTTCGTCATCACAGTTTTTGCAATCGCAGGTCTAATTAAAGGCACGATTGGGTTAGGCCTGCCTGCGGTATCGATGGGCTTACTTACCATGGTGATCAGTCCATTTCAGGCAGCTACGTTATTGATCATTCCATCTATGGTGACCAACTTTTGGCAACTATTTGCCGAAGGGCAGGTGTTGCGCCTCATTCAACGCTTTTGGCCCTTGTTACTTGGGATTATCGTTGGTTCAATTTGGAGTATTTTTCCAACTTTAGGACATGGTGAATTTAAAAGTGAAGCTTTACTGGGGGGCATGTTGGCACTATACGGACTGTATGGGCTTTGTGCCAAAAGCTTGCCGAACTTTGCACCACATGAAAAATGGCTATCTCCAATGATCGGTTATCTCGGTGGAGCGCTGACTGTTGCGACCGGTGTGGTGGTGATCCCTGTGGTGCCATATTTGCAAGGTTTGCAGCTCAAACGTGATGACCTCGTACAGTCACTCGGTTTAGCCTTTACCACATCAACCATTTGTTTGGCAGTGTTCTTACAACAAAATCCAGTGGAAGATCTCCCGATTGATTATGCCATGTCAGCCATAGCACTGATTCCAGCGCTCATTGGGATGTGGGCAGGGAAAAAAATTCGTTACCGCATTCCAGAACAAAAATTCCGTAAGGTGTTTTTTATCGGGTTGATTGCCCTCGGTGGCTATATGATGTTGCACCAGTTTGGCGTGATTTAAAGCCTAGACTTGGCCATCTAAAGTAGATTTTTGTGACAGTAGAAACTGACTGAAATGCTGATAATTTAAGGGTAAATCATCAAAATTACGTGCGGTAAGGAGCAGTTTTCGATTGGCCCATTCACCGCTGAGCTCAACTTGTGCAAAGGCATACAAACTGAGTAATCGTTGGGCCGCACGTTTTGGCATGATGGCAATGCCCACACCATTCGCCACCACTTGCGCGATCGCGGCAAAGTTCGGCAAACGTAACCGATACTGAATTTCACAGCCGAATAATTTGGCTTGAGCCTCGATCGATTGTTGCAAGGAATGATATTGCATCAAACCGACAAAGGGATAATTTAAAATCTCTGCGGGTTTGACGCTAGATATCGAGGCCAATTCATGAGTTATAGGACAAATCAGTACCAAAGGATCATTTGCAAACTCAAGTGTTTGTAACTGTGCAGATTTAAAGAAACCTGAAATTAAGCCCAGTTGTGCATTACCTTGCTCTATCGCTGCAATGATGTCTTTAGACTCGGCTTCATGCAGCTCAATTTGTATATTGGGATTTTCCAGTAAATAACGTGGCAGCAAGACCGGCAAATATTCACTTTGTGCAGATGAATTACACCATAAGGTCATATTGGAACTTAGCCCATGGGCAAAGGGCAGCATCGCGTGTTCTAATTGTTGCCCCTCACCTAAGATGCGCTGTGCATGTACAACTAAGGTTTGACCGGCAAGAGTCAGTTTGACCCCTT
The DNA here is from genome assembly GCF_002018395.1 of Acinetobacter sp. ANC 5600. Classification (NCBI taxonomy): domain Bacteria; kingdom Pseudomonadati; phylum Pseudomonadota; class Gammaproteobacteria; order Moraxellales; family Moraxellaceae; genus Acinetobacter; species Acinetobacter sp. ANC 5600. Next base: position 136,952 of record NZ_MVKW01000007.1, on the reverse strand, counting down.
TGGCTTGGCGAGTGAACAGGGCTGTGCGGTAATGCTGTTCGAGTTTTTTAATCCGTTCACTGGCTGCTTGTAGCGAGATGGCAGAATGAGCAGCGCCTTTGGTCAGACTGCCGCTGTCTACAATGTGCAGCACCAATTGAAGGTCGAACAAATCCAGTCGCATAGGGTGTATTCCTTGGCTAATGCCTTATCTTACCGAAAGAGCAGCTATAAAAAAAAGCGACCTTTCGGCCGCTTTTCAAATGAATGTTGTATTCTTTTTTAAATGCTTTGGAGGCTTATTCTGATTTATCGCCCAAGCTAAAGAACCAATTCAAAATCAGCGCTGCAAATGTTGCAGTACCAATACCACCTAAGTTGAAGTTACCGAATTGAAGTGCAAAGTCACCTGTACCTAAAATAATCGTGACTGCTGCCACCATCAAGTTTTTATTTTTTGAGAAATCGACTTTGTTTTCAATCCAAATTTTCGCACCTGCAATGGTAATTAGACCAAATACAACAATCGATGCACCTGTCAAAATGGCTTGCGGAATGGTATGAATAATCGCACCAAACTTTGGAGAAAGACCAAGGAAGATGGCGAATACACCTGCAAATACAAACACGATGGTCGAGTAAACACGCGTTACTGCCATCACACCAATATTTTCGCCATAAGTGGTCATACCCGGACCGCCGACACCGCCTGAAAGTGTGGTTGCAACACCATCTGCAACGAAGGCTTTACCAATGTGCGGATCGAGGTTTTCACCTGTCATCGCGCCTACAGCTTTGATGTGGCCAAGGTTTTCTGCAACCAAAATCAACGCAATCGGTGCAATAATAAGCATGGCATTGAAGTCGAAGACGGGTGAATGGAAGTGCGGAACACCAAACCAAGCAGCTTCTTGTACGGGAACGAAATTGATTGGTGTGCCATGACCCATGACATTGGAAATGATGTAATACACCAAATATGCCAGTAATAGACCGACCAACAGTAATAAGCGTTGTAACAAGCCCTTCGTGAACACTGCAATCGAACCCATACACAGTACAGTGACTAATGCCATCCACATATTAAAGTTGTTGCCTGCAACCCCTTTAATGGTCACTGGGGCAAGGTTGAGACCAATAATCATCACCACTGCACCTGTAACGACAGGTGGCATGAGTTTTTCAATCCAACGCGTACCCGTTGCCATCACGATAAAACCAAAAATGGCATATAAGATACCGCAGGCCATGATCCCGCCTGCCGCCATTGCGATATTAGCATTTGGCGCGCCAGTACCTGACGCTGCATAACCGGTTGCCGCGATCACCACACCAATAAAGGCAAAACTAGAGCCTAAATAACTTGGTACACGACCACCTGTCATAAAGAAGAACAGGATGGTACAGATCCCCGACATTAAAATCGCAAGGTTGGCATCAAAGCCCATCAAAAATGGCGCAAGGACAGTTGCACCAAACATTGCAAAGGCATGTTGTATCCCCAATACCACACTTTGCACCGGAGGTAGGTACTCATTTGTACCTACAGGACGTGCATCAATATTGCCTTCGTACGGGCGCCATTTGGGAAACCAATTGGACATAAAATGAGCACTCAATAGATAAATTGTGCACATCATACTCTTGTTTTTTAGAAGATTTAATCTCTTTTAAAAATATTTTGTTCAAACTAATTACATGACTTTACATGTAAATTTACCAAATGGTAAAAGTTTTTAGGGTGTAAAAAAGGCATTAAATCATGCAATTAATCAAATAGGCTTGGAGCCAATTCTTCATAAATTTTTCTTATTTTATATATTCCAAAATAAATTAAAACCAATATGACTGGTTAAAAAAAAAGCACACAGTTCTGTGTGCTTTTTGAAAACTTGGAAGATTTAGCCAGTGTTACGCAAACCTGCCGCAATACCCGCGATACTGACCATCAACGCATGGTCGACTGGGGTATTTTCAGCCTGACGCTCGGCAAGGTAAGCACGGCGGCGTTTCATTAGCTCGGCTTGCAGTAAATGAAGTGGCAATAAATAAGGTTTACGCACCTTCATGGATTGGTCGAGCACATCGTTACTGCTGAGTAATTTCGATTCACCTTTGAGTGCTAATAGCGTTTGTACCGCATCACGTAAACGCTGACGTAACTCTTCGCCCAATTGTTTGAGGTCTGCGTCATCCGTCAGATGAGACTCATAATACAGCGCCACATGACCATCGGCTTTGGACAAGACCATTTCCAACATATCAATCAGGGTTTGGAAATAAGGCCATTGCTCTAACATTTCTTCGAGTGTCTGCTTTTGACCTTGATCAATCACTTGATTAATCGCAGCACCTGTACCGAGCCAAGCAGGTAACATCAAACGGATTTGCGTCCATGCGAACACCCAAGGAATCGCACGTAAAGACTCAATCCCACCGCTAACTTTACGTTTGGCTGGGCGTGAGCCGAGCGGTAACATTTGTAGTTCCAGTTCTGGCGTTACAGTCCGTAGGTATTTTACAAAATGCGGATTTTCACGCACGGTTTGACGATATACCTGTACCGACAGATCCGTCATGCTGTGCATGAGCTGACGCCATTCCTGTTTCGGTTCAGGCGGTGGTAATAAGGTGGCTTCTAAGGTCGCTGCGGTGTAAATTTCCAAGTTTTGTAAGGCAATGCCTTCTAATCCAAACTTGAAGCGAATCATTTCCCCTTGTTCTGTGACACGAATCGCTCCTGAAATTGAACCCGGTGGCTGTGAAAACAGCGCTTGCTGTGTCGGCGCTCCACCACGGCTGATTGAACCGCCACGGCCATGGAATAATGTCAGTTGTACATCATGTTTTTTCGCAACCGCAGTTAATTCTTCCTGTGCACGATACTGCGCCCAGTTTGCCGACATAAAGCCCGCATCTTTGGCTGAGTCTGAATAGCCAATCATCACCTCGTGTTTACCCTGAATATGCTGCTTATACCAATGCATATTAAATAGGGTATTCATGGTACGGGCTGCACCATCCAAATCTTTTAGAGTTTCAAACAGTGGCACGACACGTAGCGCTTGTTTGATGCCGGCTTCTTTTTGCAATAACAATACGGCCAAGACATCACTTGGATGTTCGGCCATGGAAATAATATAAGCCCCTAAACTTTCAGGTGGCTGTTCTGCCAAAGTGCGCATGGTCGCAAAGACTTCTTGTACATCTGGATGTTCAATCAGACTTTGTTTCGGCTCATTTAAAAACTTCGGTAACAGTGGGCGTTTGCTTTGCAGTTCCTGAATCAAGAAGTTTTGACGGGCTTGCTCCGTCCATGTTTCAAAATTGCCTAAACCTAAATATTCAGTAATGGCAGAAATCGCTTGGCGATGACGCGTGGATTCCTGACGAATATCGAGTTTGAGTAATTCGATACCGAAACAATTCACCCGATGAATAAAGTCGAGTAACTGACCATTAGCAATTTCAGGTAAACCGCTGTCAATCAGTGAACGGTAGCAAACCAATAGTGGATCGAGCAGCTCATGGCGGCTTTTAATGACTTGGCTATCGTCAGCATCTTCACCACGGAGTTTTAGTGCCAACCAGTGACGAGTGGCTTTGAGGCGTTCCCGCGCATCACGTAGATATTCACGATAGGGTTCAGGGTGGAAATGACCCAAGGCGTCACTGAGTTCTTTACTGCATTCTTGAATCGAAAGTTCCCAACGTAGGTCTTCGATATCGCGTAAATACAGGTCGGCAGCTTTCCAACGTGAAAGCCACAGCACTTCTTGAGTAATGTTATGGGTGACGTTTGGGTTACCATCACGGTCACCGCCCATCCATGACGCAAAGCGCACAGGAGCAACATTTAAAGGCAAGGTCTTGCCACAATGATCTTGAACCATGCCATCCAATTCACGCATGAATTTGGGTACAGCATTCCACAAGGTCTGTTCAATGGTCGTGAAGCCCCATTTAGCTTCGTCGACAGGCGTCGGGCGATGTTGACGAATTTCATCCGTTTGCCATGCCGAGCAAATCAGTTGTTTTAAATCATCAAGTACGGCTTTGCGTTCGCGTGGCGTAAGTTTTTGTTGATCCATTTTAAACAGGCAATTATTAATACCATCATATTTTTGGATCAAGGTACGGCGGCTGACTTCGGTTGGATGTGCAGTCAGGACCAATTCAATTTTTAATTCACAAATTTGTTGGAACAGTTGGTCCGAACTGATGTTATTGCTTTTAAATTTTTCAAATAAATGATCGAGTGGATTCGGTGAAGGTGCTTGCTCATCAAACTCACTTTGGCGACGGCTGCGCACCACATTGTACTGTTCGGCAATATTGGCAAAGTTGAGAAAGTGCGTAAATGCACGGGTCAGTGGCAGAATTTCTTCATCTTTTAAATTTAAAAATAATTGTTCTAACTGTTTTTCAGCTTCAACTTGTCCATCGCGCGCGCCTTTAGATAAGGCACGAATTTGCTCTACCTGATTAAACAAATCTTGTCCTGCATGCTGCTTTAGGGTTTCACCTAATAAATTGCCCAGTAAGCGCACGTCTTCACGTAATGGAGCATCAATTTGTTGAATCATTTGTTATTTCTCCGCGTATTCCTGTCTCGACTATACCCCGAAAGTGCTGTGGCAAAAGGGGGGTACAGACAAAAGTCGGATGACTTTTCTAGGTAAATGAGCAGTAGCTATGCCATTTGTTTCAGTTTAGCCTTGAAATATTTCAGAAAATGCTTAGCTCTGTGTGCCGAGTTGATATTTCAGCATAAAGATGTCGATGGCAGAGTGAATAATGGCCTGTCGCTCTGCTGTTTCAGGTACTGGGCGCATGCCCAATAAGACTTCTTGATGGCGTAGTCCCATCAGTAGCGACACAATCAGTTCAGTTTGTCGGGCAGGATTATCCTGCTGAATGAAATTTAAAGCTGCTGCGTCTTGAAAGAAATTCTCCCAGACTTGGCGCATTTTCAAATGTGAGGCACGGAAAAACTGTTCCACCAAGGGACTGTGTTCGGCAGCCAACTCCAAAAGTAATAAGTCCAGTTTAATGGCTTCTGGCAAATTCATGATGTTCAGCCCCAACTCACAAATTTCAACGAAAGCCTGCATAAAATGACTTTCGCTGTGCAGATGTCGCGGGCGAGTATTTAAAATATATTCACAGGTATCTTCAATTGCACTGGTAAATAAAGTGGCTTTGTCCTGAAAATGGTTATAGACCGTCAGTTTGGTGACCCCTGCATGTTGGGCAATCTGATTCATGCTGCAACCGTGATAGCCCATTTCTAAAAATAATTGTTTTGCAGACTCTAAAATCCGTTGTCGTTTTTCTAAGTCTTTCGGGCGGCCGACATTCATTTGCTGAAAAAATTCCAAAAAAGGCGAAAAGGTCATTGATTTCGGATAATTAATCTAATTAATGTACCGCATGGTTTATTAATTAAAAAATAACCAAATTAATTGAATAATATTCTGCCCTAAAAAAGACTTTTTATTAAGAGCGAACTTCATGAGTACGATTAAGACCACAGTTGTCAGCATGATTATCGTTTGCAGTGTGACCTTATGGGGATGCAGCAAGGATAAAGCCCAAACGGAACAGGAAGTGCCATTTGTGATGGTGACTCAGCCGGGTGCCACACATTTTGAACAGAAAAGTTATGCGGGTGATGTACAAGCACGCCAGCAAACAGCTTTAGCTTTTCGGGTTGGCGGCCAAATCACTGAGCGCTATGTCGATGTTGGAGACCAAGTCCGAGTCGGGCAAGTCTTGGCAAAATTAGATGTCAAAGATGCACAGTTGCAACTGAATGCAGCACAAGCGCAGCTTGAAAGTGCGCGTTCCGCTGCACAAATTGCTGAAGATGAATTAAAACGATTTAAGCAATTATTGCCAGTCAATGCCGTGAGTCGTTCGCAGTATGATGCGGTGGAAAACCAATATAAAGCGGCACAGTCGAACTTAAAGCAAGCCCAATCAAATTATGATGTGAGTCGTAATCAGACCGGTTATAACCAATTAATTGCCAATAAAACTGGGGTCATTACTGAGCGCAATATTGAGATTGGTCAAGTGATTGCAGCAGGACAACCGGCATTTCAATTGGCGATAGCAGGTGAACGTGAAGTGGTCATTGGTGTGCCTGAACAAGCGGTTACTGAAATTAAAACAGGGCAGGATGCATGGGTTACCTTGTGGTCTAAACCACAGGAAAAATTTGCAGGCTATGTACGTGAAATTAGTCCTGCTGCCGATCAGTCTCGTACTTATAGTGTCAAAGTGGCATTACGTGAAGGCAATAGCGCCATTCAACTGGGGCAAAGTGCACGGGTATTTTTAACCAAAGCACAGCAGAATGTTTTGCATGTGCCGTTATCGAGTGTGTCTGCGAGTGGTCAGCAGGCATATGTGATGGTGGTCAATGCAGATAATACGGTACGTAAAGTTCCAGTAAGTTTAGGTGAATACGGACGTGACAGCGTGCCCGTACTTAGTGGTCTGCAAGTAGGGGATTTTGTGGTGGTTGGCGGCGTACATTTGCTCCGCGAAAAACAAAAAATACAACCTGTTGATCGTGAAAATCGAGCGGTACACATTCAGACAGGAGTTAAATAATGAATTTTAACTTGTCTGAGTGGGCACTAAAAAATAAAGGCTTAATCCTTTATTTTATGATTCTGCTGGGCATCGTTGGGATATTTTCTTATTCCAAATTGTCGCAGAGTGAAGACCCGCCATTTACCTTTAAAGTCATGGTCATTCAAACCTATTGGCCTGGTGCAACAGCCAAAGAAGTTTCGCTACAAGTCACCGATCGGATTGAAAAAGAACTGATGACCACGGGGCAGTATGAACGCATCATGGCGTATTCACGTCCGGGTGAATCCATGGTGACCTTTGTGGCCAAGGACAGTCTACGTTCGCAGCAAGTCCCCGATGTTTGGTACACCGTACGTAAAAAGGTCAATGATATTCGCCATCAATTGCCATCTGGGGTGCAAGGTCCTTTCTTTAATGATGAGTTTGGTGACACCTTCGGTAATATCTATGTGCTGACCGGCAAAGACTTTGACTATGCCACCATGAAGGAATATGCCGACCGTTTACAGCTCCAGTTACAACGAGTGAAAGACGTTGCGAAAGTGGATTTGATTGGTCTACAAGATCAAAAAGTTTGGATTGAAATTTCCAACACCAAAGCCACGCAAATGGGCATACCCGTGACGGCGATTCAACAAGCCTTGCAGCAGCAAAACACGGTTGCGAGTGCCGGCTTTTTTGAAACCAATTCAGACCGGATTCAAGTGCGTGTCAGTGGTAATTTACAAAACATTGATGAACTGCGTCAGATGCCCTTATTGGTGAATGGACGAACGATTCAATTGGGTGATGTGGCAGATGTACATCGTGGCTTTAGTGATCCACCGCAGCCTCGTATGCGTTTTATGGGTGAAAATGGTTTAGGCATTGCCGTGTCGATGCGTAAAGGTGGCGACATTCTGGCTTTGGGTAAAAACCTAGAAACAGAATTTGCCCGCCTGCAAAAAACCTTGCCCTTGGGCATGGAACTGAAAAAAGTGTCGGATCAGCCTGTAGCCGTGAAGCGCAGCGTCAATGAGTTTATGAAAGTCCTCGCTGAGGCCGTGATTATCGTCCTATTGGTGAGCTTCTTCTCCTTGGGTTTCCGTACAGGATTGGTTGTGGCATTTTCCATTCCATTGGTCTTGGCCATGACCTTTGCAGGCATGCAGATGTTTGATGTCGGGTTGCACAAGATTTCTTTGGGGGCATTGATTCTCGCACTCGGTTTATTGGTGGATGATGCGATTATTGCCGTCGAAATGATGGCGATCAAAATGGAGCAGGGCTATAGCCGATTACAAGCCGCCGGACATGCATGGCGCACCACCGCATTTCCAATGCTGACAGGTACGCTAATTACGGCTGCAGGATTTTTGCCGATTGCCACAGCCGCATCGAGCACAGGCGAATATACCCGCTCGATTTTCCAAGTGGTCACCATTGCATTGGTGGTGTCATGGTTTGCAGCAGTGCTGTTTGTACCCTATTTGGGGGATAAATTACTACCCGACTTCAACAAAGACTTAGTACAAAAAGCCCCTTGGTATCAGCGCCTGTGGGCACGTTTGCGCAAACAACCTGAACCTCAGCCGATGGTGCATCATGCCGGCGAACATCACGATCCTTATCAGTCGCCGTTTTATCAACGTTTCCGTGGTTGGGTTGACACTTGTGTGACTTATCGCAAGACGGTGATTGCAGCGACGGTTGGTATCTTTGTGTTATCGATTTTAATGTTTAAAACTGTACCACAGCAGTTCTTCCCACCGTCAAACCGTGCTGAAATTTTAGTGGATTTAAAGCTCGAGGAAGGTGCATCTCTGAAAGCCACAGAAGCGGCCGTAAAAAAAGTCGAAGCGTTCTTGTCGAAAAAACAAGGCATTGATAATTTTGTGGCTTATGTGGGGACCGGTTCACCGCGGTTCTATTTACCTCTAGATCAGCAGTTACCTCAAGCCAGTTTTGCTCAGTTTGTGGTATTGGCTTCATCTTTAGATGATCGTAATGAGATCCGCCAGTCATTAGCAGAAGAAATTCGTAAGCTTTTACCTGAAGTGCGTACTCGCGTTTCACTTTTAGAAAATGGCCCACCTGTGGGTTATCCATTGCAGTTCCGCGTGTCGGGTGAAGATCTAAGCTTAGTGCGTGAGTGGGCACAACGTGTGTCTGCAAAAGTCAGTGAAAATCCGAACACTACCAATGTGCATTTGGATTGGGGTGAGCCAAGCAAAGTCATTAAACTGGACATCGACCAAGATCGTGCACGTCAAATGGGGGTTTCCAGTCTAGATCTGTCCAATTTCTTGAATAGTTCAATCAGTGGTGCGGTGATTAATCAGTATCGTGAGAAACGAGAGTTGATTGAAATTCGGATGCGTGGTGATCAAGCGGAGCGATTGGATGTCGGTTCTCTCAGCAGTTTGGCTGTACCGACCAGCAATGGTGGTTCAGTACCATTGGCGCAGATTGCGAAAATTGAGTATAGCTTTGAAGAAGGTTTGATTTGGCATCGTAACCGTTTACCGACCATTACTGTGCGTGCGGATATTCGCAGTAAATTGCAACCTGCAACGGTGGTGGGTGAGTTAAAAGATTCATTTGATCAGTTACGTGCAGAGATGCCGAATGGATATCTCCTCGAAGTAGGCGGCACTGTGGAAGAGTCAGCACGAGGCCAAACTTCTGTAAATGCAGGCATGCCATTATTCCTCGCAGTTGTCATGACCTTATTGATGATTCAACTACGCAGCATGTCACGGGCGATGATCGTATTTTTAACTGCACCTTTGGGCATTATTGGCGTGGTGTTATTCCTGTTATTGTTCAATAAACCCTTTGGTTTTGTGGCGATGCTCGGCACGATTGCACTGTCTGGAATGATTATGCGCAATTCACTGATTTTGATTGATCAGATTGAACAAGATATTCAGTCTGGGGAGTCGGCTTGGGATGCGATTATCAATGCAACTGTGCGTCGTTGCCGTCCAATTGTGTTGACTGCATTGGCTGCTGTATTGGCGATGATTCCACTTTCTCGCAGTATTTTCTTCGGTCCAATGGCCGTGGCGATTATGGGTGGATTGATCGTGGCGACCCTGCTGACCTTGTTCTTTTTACCTGCGCTATATGCACAGTGGTTTAAAGTGAAAAAAACTCAGCAGAATCCTTAAAAGTGTCATAATATTGGGTGCGAAATATTGAATTTTTCTCTATAGTAGCACCTGATCTACAAAGACATTTTTAAAAAGTAAAACAACCACAAGTGCAGCGCGGCATATTGTGGTGTACGGGGTTGAATCACAGATGACAGCAGAGAGTTTAGCTAAGTATCGCCGTTATGTTGCGATTTCTTATGTCTTCATGTTTTTCGCTTTATTTACCCTGATTAGTGGTGTATTTGCCTACGGCTTTGCACGCAAAGTCACTCAAATCGATTCTGCAGAAGTTTGGCTACAAGCCCAAGCGCTTTGGGTCATGCGCACCGTCGTGATTTATTCCATGATGGCCATTTTTGCCGCACTGTGGTTTATTCCTTTATTTTTCTATTATTGGGACACCTATCTTTGGGTGACTGCATGCACGGTAATTGGTGTGGTCTTTGCTGCGATTGCCTTTTTGTATTTATTAAATGCATGGATCCAAGGTCTATCCAAATTCGTTAAAAATAAGGCTGTTTTCTAAGTCGATTTATTTTTTTCCTGCCTACCCCTTGAAAAAATGGTTTGATTCCCCAATTTCAGACCACAGTTAAGTATTAAATTAAATTCCGTGAGGAGCATCGCCAGACATGGCTAAACGTGATTATTATGAGGTTTTAGGTGTATCTAAAACCGCAAGTGATGATGAAATTAAAAAAGCCTACCGTAAGTTGGCGATGAAGTATCACCCTGACCGTAATCCAGATAACCCAGAAGCTGAAGAAAAATTCAAAGAAGCTGCAGAAGCATATGAAGTTTTATCGGACAGCGAAAAACGTAGTATGTATGACCGTATGGGACATCAAGCTTTTGAAGGCGGCATGGGCGGCGGCGGTGGCTTCGGTGGTGGTTTTAGCGCAGAAGATATTTTTAGTCAGTTTGGTGACATATTCGGTGGCGCATTTGGAGGTGGTGGCCGTGGTGGTCAGCAACGTGCACGCCGTGGTTCAGACTTACGCTATGTTATGGAGCTTACCCTTGAGGAAGCTGTAAAAGGCGTGAAAAAAACCATTACCTTTACTGCGCCAGCGCCATGTGATGCCTGTAATGGTAAAGGATCTAAAAATCCAAACGACGTTGAAACCTGTAAAACTTGTCATGGTGCAGGTCAAGTGCGTATGCAACAGGGCTTCTTCTCTGTGCAGCAAACCTGTAGCACCTGTCGTGGTCAAGGTAAAATTATTAAGAACCCATGTAATAAATGTCATGGTTCAGGGGTTTCTGACCGTCAGCAAACTTTAGAAGTGACCATTCCTGCAGGCGTGGATAATGGCGACCGCGTACGTTTAAGTGGCAAAGGCGAGGCGATCCGTGATGGCCAAGCAGGCGACTTATATGTAGAAGTGGTGGTACGTGAACACGAAATCTTCCAACGTGATGGCGCTGACCTATATATGGATGTGCCTGTAAGCATTGCGGATGCTGCTTTGGGTAAAGAAATTCAAATTCCGACACTCGATGGCCGTGTGAGCTTGAAAGTGCCTGAAGGGACTCAAACCGGTAAATTGTTCCGCTTACGTGGTAAAGGTGTGAAACCTGTACGTACCAGCATGACCGGTGACTTACTCTGCCGTATTGTGGTGGAAACGCCAGTGAATTTAACGGCTCGTCAACGTGAATTGTTGAAAGAGTTACAAGACACGATGGATGGCGATGACAATAAATCATCTCCGAAGAAAAAATCATTCTTCGACCGTTTATTTGATTAATTGATATGATTTGCTTGAGTTCACCGTGATGTGAACTTAGCTATAAAAAAGCCTGCATAATTGCAGGCTTTTTTATTGAGCGTTTTAAGGTTTCGGCTGTGCTATAGGCGCTAATAAACTCTCATAGCTCATGTCGAGCCTATAGATATTTTTAAGACGCTGTAGCTGATGACGTGCTTCAGCCTCACGACCATTAAATGCCAATAAACGTGCATATTTAATGATGTGGTATTTCGCTGGATAGCTGCGAACCAATTTTTCAGTATCCTGAATGGTTTGTTCAGAAACGATGGAATATGGATTTAAACGAATAATCGCTACCCGATGTCTAAATTCCGTCAGCAAATAGATCGGCTCATGGTTGGTGATTTTCTCCGGTGTTTTTTCATATTTTGATGCCTGACCCAGCTGAATCGCTGCATTGGCATAATCACGATAAATCACCGTGATCAGCACTGCGCCAATCACGAAAACAATGCGGATAAACCACGGAGACAGGCTCAAAGTGGCCGTCTGTGGCTTCGCTGCTTGAAGAATCCCGATAATAAAACCCGCAGGCAGTAAGAAATATGCGTAGTTTTGCGGAAACTCCAACATGGCATGAATAACGAAGACACCGACCATCAATAGGCCAATGACAGATAATGCAGACTTAGCTAACTTCTGTAATTGGATGCCCCAATAAGCGAAATAGGCCAAGAACGGCACACCAATAATGGCGCCATTCCACAATAAGAAATCCAAAATAAAGTTGTGTGAGCTACGAATCCATACAGGCCCTTGCACCGTGTCAGAGATCGAGACAAAAGCACTACTGGTTTGATGCCAACCATAGCCAAACCAAGGCTGTGCAGCTACGGCATGCGCCATTTGTTGCCAAATGGCTAAACGAGACATATCTCCACTAGCACGTTCGGCTACGTCACGACTTTCTTGAATATTCATGTCGGACATTTGGCTCATGATTTGACTTAATTTTGGCATCAATACAATCAGTGCTACAAAGCCGATAAACCAGGCCAAGCTGTAAAACCAGCGAAGACGGATATAATCTTTGTACTGTGCATAAGCCAAATAGACTAGGACACAGATACTTGCTACCCAAGAGGTGCGAGATTGGCTGAGCGCGACCCCAATTAAAATAGGAATTGCACAAGCGACCAAATAGCGCGTTTTAACTTTTTGCTGTTCATAAACATATAGGCAGGCTAACAAGGACATGAGCAGAAACGTGGCCATGTTATTTGGCTGAGCAAAGTTTGCAAATGGGCGCGTAGTTCCACTAATTTTCATCACAAAAGGAAGAAACGAGTCGAAATCTAACCACTGACATATTGCGATGAGTCCCGTCATGACCCCAGATGCAACAAAGGTATAGCTTAGGTATAGGAAGGTTTTTTCGCGTTTTTCCGTACCTTGCGAGAGGCTGAAACCAAGATTGATACACAGCCAGAAGCTGAACACAAACAGCATACAGAGCAAGGCAATACTAAAATAATACACCTGCCCAAAAGCCAATTGGACGAAGGGAATCAGCGCTAAGAGCAACAGGGGCAAGGAAATTTTTGCCACCATGAGCTTTTCTTTAAAGAATGTTGCCGCTAAGGCAAACAGGGCAAAAAAGGTATAAAGCTCACCGGTATACGTGGCCCAAGGTCGGTAATGAATCGGAATCAGCCATGCCAGTGCAATACAGACTGCCGCACAAAGATACAATAGGGTTTTCATGAATATTCAAGATCAATAGAACGCGCCTATCATACCGTGAAAATGCTCAAACTTGGTGAGGGAATAGTCAGCGTCTGTCGAAGAGCTTGATTTGCAAAATGCCTTCGGAAAATGCAGGATTTTTTTGTTTGTAACTTAGCCTGCGCATGGAGTTTTGATATAGTAAGACCAATTTCGAATCAACATTAGGAAAATGTTATGTCAGCAGCTCCACGTATTGGTATCTTGGGCGCAGGCGGTCGTATGGGACGCATCTTAATTCAGGCGGTTCAGCAAGCTGGCTATCAATTGGCTGCTGCGGTAGAACGTCCTGAAAGTAGCTTGGTCGGTGCGGATGCCGGTGAACTTGCAGGGATTGGCGCGGTTGGCGTAAAGGTTGTCGGTAACCTAGCTGAAGTTTTAAAAGATTGTGATGTCGTGATCGATTTTACTGCACCTGCAGCAACAGCACAGCATCTTAAACTTTGCCGTGAAGCAGGCGTTGCGATTGTCATTGGTACCACAGGTATGAATGATGAGCAAAAAGCTTATCTCGATGAAACAGCAACAGAAACCCCAGTAGTCTATGCAGCGAACTATTCTGTCGGTGTAAACGTTTCAATCAAACTTCTTGAATTGGCATCAAAAGTGTTTGGCGATACTGTAGATATTGAAGTGATTGAAGCCCATCATCGCCATAAAGTTGATGCACCATCAGGTACAGCGCTAATGTGGGGCGAAGCCATTGCCGGTGCTTTAGGACGTGACTTAAAACAAGATGCTGTATATTGCCGTGAAGGTCATACGGGTCCACGTGAACGTCAAACCATTGGCTTCCAAACGATTCGTGGTGGTGACATTGTCGGTGAACATACTGCGATGTTTATTGCGGATGGTGAACGTGTTGAAATTACCCATAAAGCGACCAACCGTATGAACTTTGCCTCTGGTGCAGTACGTGCAGCTGCATGGGTAGTTGGTCGTGAAGCACGTAAGTACGATATGAAAGATGTACTGGGTTTTAACGATATTGACGTATAAAAGCGCGTTAAAATCCGTTATAACAACAGCATAAAATTAAAATAAGACGATCAATGGAATGAAAAAAGTCATCTTTATGGCCTGTGCTGTCGCATTCACTGCGGCAGTACAAGCGAAAACTATGGATAATGCCAAACTCACGATTAATAAAAATAATATTAAGGTTTGGACCTACCAAAATGCTCAAAATCCTGTCTTTCAATACAAAGCTGAAACCAGTTTTGATGTACCCATTGAAAAAGCGGTTTCCCTGATTTTAGATGTGGAAAATGCAGTGAATTGGGTCCCTTATATGGGCAGTGTCAAAGTCTTATCCCGTGATGACCAAAAAGGTGAATTCATTTTATATATGGTGTTGGATTTTCCTTTTCCCTTGAAAGACCGTGATTTAGTGGTACAAGGCAAAATGCGTAAAGATGCACAAGGCATCATTAGCATCCAAAATAAAGCAGTTAAAAAAGGTTATCCGATCAATCCCAATTATGTACGTCTAACCGACTATGAGGGCGATTGGACCTTCCAGCGTTTAGGCAATCAAAAAGTCAAAGTGTCGACCTATGGCTATGCCAATCCGGAAGGCTCCATTCCGCTCAGTTTCGTGAATATGTTTGTGCAGCAACAGCCTTATCAAATGCTACAAAAAATGAAAGTGCAGCTGGGTAAAAGCAAAACTGCAACGGCATTTCCCGAAATTTTAAAATAAGCAGCAGTAATGATTCAGTTCAATATGAACGATCAATGACTTTGCATCTCAGGCAGACGAAATGCCGTCAACTGCTGCATGTGCTGTGCTTCTGGAAGTTCGATACTGAGTAAGGTTTGTTCTGGAAATTGATGCGGATGTAACTTGATTTGAAATTGCCGCGCGGTCATTTGTTCACAGGCAAAGCGAAGTTTGGCTTGCTGCGGCATCATATTCATACCGTTTTCAGATTTGGCTTTATAAATATATAGCTTTTGATGTAACCCGCCGCTGGTGATCGGTTGGATCTGCTCAAGTTCATATTGCGTCAGTTTTTGGGCACTCAAAAAACCTTGAATTAAAGATTTACAGATAAAATTTTGCTGGCTTTGAGCTTGAGTGTGCTGCTCGGGTTGGCACGCCATAAGCGTGAGTGTGCCGATGATGATTAGACCCATTCGAAGCTGCGTGAAGTCATTCATTTAATTGTCCCCCTATCGTTTTTTTGAGATATCAACCTGATGCATTCAGCTTAAATCTGTTAACTTAATGGGTACAGATACAAGAATGATTAAAAAAAGGGTACAGATGGCTTTTCAATATCAGCAGCTTGCGCAGCAGTTGGCACAGAAAATTTATAGTGGTGAATTGGCCGCAGGGCAGCGTCTTTATGCGCTACGTCAATTTTCACAGCAGCATCAGATCAGTTTAAATACCGCGAAACGCTGCTATGAATTACTTGAAGCCAAAGGCCTCATTTATGTCAAAGAAAAGTCTGGTTATTTTGTACAATCCTCACAGAAAGCCCAGCAAATTGCCGTGCCGAATCATCCTGATTTTGATTCCCGACCTCGTGAAATTTCGAATTTAGAATTGCAAATTCAGATCCATGAAGCATCTGCAAATAGTCGCCTGATTCATTTGGGTTCAATTCAGTTGTCCCCCAATTTTGTTCCTGTTGAAGCAATCAGACGTTCAATCCAAAGGGCATTAAAGCATTGTAAACCAGAAGATTTTTTATATAACAATCGGCAAGGTCATCCACAATTGCGTGAAGCTTTGTCGGCACATTGGGCTGAAGATGGTTTTTACATGCCTAAGGATGATATTTACATCAGCAATGGTTGTATGCCTGCTTTGTCAGTGATGTTGCAAAATCTGAGTGCGGAAGGGGAGAGTGTCATTGTTCCGACGCCGAACTATAACGGGCAATTGCAATTATTGGCTTTATTGAAGCGGAAAATTGTTGAAATTCCTGCCAATACGGAAGGTTTTGATTTAGAGCGTTTAGAGCAGGCGATGCGGGATTCAGGCGCGAAAGTATGCTTATTGACTGCAAATTTTCAAAATCCTTTGGGTTTTTGTTTAAGTAATGAAGATAAGGAACGAATTGCACAACTGGCTGAAAAATATCAATGTTATGTGATTGAAGATGATATTTATGCTGAGTGTAGTTTCAATGCAAAGCGACCATTGCCTATCAAATATTGGGATCGGGCGGGCTATGTGATCTATTGTGGGTCGATTTCAAAATCTTTATCGCCTTCTTATCGGGTGGGGTGGTTTTGTCTTCCACCACATTTGCAACATTTGCGTCCGAAATTACTTTTGCAAAATGATTCGGTGAATACGCCTTTGCAGTTAGGACTTGCCGATTTGATTTTTAGTCGTGCGTATCGCCAACATCTTGCTGAATTGCGTCCTAAATTAATGGTGCAAGTCGAGCAGTATCGTCAGTTTATTTACGATGCTTTTCAAGGGGTTGATATCCGTCTAAATCGGCCTCAAGGCAGTTATGCACTGTGGTTGCAGATGCCTGAACAAATAGACAGTTTGGCGCTGTATTACCATGCGCAAAAACATGGCATCAATATTGTGCCAGGTTTAATTTTTGGTGAGGACAATCGTTATAACAACTGTATTCGTCTAAATGCCGGGCATGAGTTGTCTGTAGATATTCAGCAGGCCATTTTATTGCTTGCAGATTGGGTGCGTAAGGAATGCAGAAACACAAATATCATCTAGATTAATGAGTCCATAAAGCATACAAAAAAAGCCTGCATGCAGCAGGCTTTTTGGGCTTAGATTTTTGCCGTTAAAAATCAGCTTTCAGCACAATTCGATAACGCACGTTTCCTGAATGCAAACGTTCAATCGCTTCATTCACCTGAGACATGGGATACATTTCAATTTGTGGAGCAATATTTTGACGTGCAGCGAATCGAAGTAATTCACGCAGTGCAGCAGGAGAGCCAGTTGATGAGCCTGTAACTGATTTAGCACCACTGATCAGCATACCTGCGGGGATTTGCATCGGCTCAAGTGCTAGGCCAAGCATGTGAACGCTTCCATTCGGTGCCAAAGTTGAAAGATAGGCTTGCCAATCCAACGTCACATTGACCGTGCTTAAAATCAAATTGAACTTACCACGCTGCGCTTTAATCGCGGCAAGATCACGACTATTCACCACATGGTCAGCACCCAGGGCTTTAAGTTCATCGGTTTTATCTAAGTTTGAACTGAATGCGGTAATTTCACAGCCCCAAGCTTTGAGCAATTTAATCGCCATATGACCTAAACCACCAATGCCGATCACGGCAACATGGTGAATGGCCTGAATTTGGTGCTGTAAGATGGGATCAAATACCGTAATTCCGCCGCAGAGCAGAGGGCCAGCACTGGTTGGGTCGAGATCATCTGGAAGCGGAATAACCCATTGCCAGCCAGCACGGACTTTGTCGGCAAAGCCACCTGCATGACCGACGATCGTCGCTGTCTTGGTTCCGGTACATTGGACTTGGCGACCATCGATACACGAGTCACAGTGTTGACAACTTTCTGCTGTCCAGCCAATGCCTACACGTTGTCCGACTTTGAGTCCTTTTGCTTCGCTGCCGAGTTGGGTAATGGTTCCAATCACTTCATGTCCTGGGACCACAGGATAAACCGAAGATTTCCAATCATTTTGGATAATAGAAATATCTGAGTGACAAAGACCGCAATACTCGACTTTGACTTCAACCTGATGGGCTTGTAATTCACCTGCATCAAATTGGTAGGGAACAAGGGCTTCACCACTGTTCATTGCTGCATAGGCGTGGATTGTATTGTCACTCATTATTCTATCCTTTATGTTTTGAGGTCATTCTTCGTGCGTGTATTTAAAGTCACAGTGATTTTCATGATCATTGACCATGCCGATAGCTTGCATCAGAGCATAGCAAGTCGTTGGGCCTACAAATTTAAAACCATGCTTTTTTAATGCTTTGGACATGGCCTGACTTTGAGCGGTTTGTGCAGGGGCGCTACGATATTCAACGACATCATTATTGGCAATGTGTCCTTCGACAAAATTCCAAAGAAATTCCACAGGATGAATCCCTTGGGCTTTTAACTGTTGCCATGCTTTTGCATTATCACGAATGGCAGTGAGTTTGCCGATATGGCGAATCAAACCTGAATCTTGTAATTTTTCTTGTAATTGTAGGTCACTCAACGCTGCGATTTCGGCAATGGGATATTGAAAAAAATGCTGCTGATAGCAGGCCCGCTTTTTCAGCACAGTGATCCAAGACAGCCCCGCTTGTTGTCCTTCAAGACATAGCATTTCAAAGAGATGCTGCTCATCAAAGCTAGGTTTAGCCCATTCAGTGTCGTGGTAGGCAATATATAAAGGATCTTCGGAGCACCAAGCACAGCGTTGTATCGTCATGTTGAATGCTCCTTTTCGACTTAAATTTTAAAGACTGTCCATTGATCGTTTTTATTGTCCCAATACAACAGTTCCGCTTGATCGAGATCGGCAAATTGAATCCATACATCTTTACCTGATTTGTCTGCGTAGCCGGTGCTGATGAGTAATGCTTCTTCAGTGATCTCCATGATCCAGCCCTGATAAGACTGTCCATTGAGGCTGATTTTTTGTTGATTACCAGATTCTGCAAATTCCACCAGACGATTGATCAACGCTTCTGACATGTATGTTTCCTAAAATTAACGTAAATACGGATAGGGATTAACGGCATTGCGACCTTTACCACCCAAGTAAATGCCGTAATGCAAATGTGGTGCAGTATGTCGAGCATTGCCAGTATTACCTACATAGCCAATGACATCACCTTTTTTGACATAGTCGCCGACATTTAAGCCATGTTTATGACCATCAAGATGCGCATAATAATGCCAAGAACCTGCGGGCCCCATAATCCATATCACTTTACCACCCAAATTGTTATTACGTAAGTCAGCAACTAAACCTTCTGTAGCACTGAGAACTTTTGTTCCACGTGGAACAATAATATCAATGCCTTCGTGGCTTCGTCCTTGGCTACGCGCTGCGCCCCAAGTATCCTTGAGCGCACTTCGTTTGACTTGATGAACAGGAACAGGCAATTGATTGGATAAACGCATGTTTTGTAATTTTTTCACTTCATGAGCAGGCAATGTACTGCCTGATGGTTTGGGTGGAGTCGACGTACAGGCGCTGAGTAAAAGCAAAATAAAACCAATACCGCCGAACAACCCTCTACGAAGCTGAAAAAATCCTTGAGTCACATTTGTCCCTATTCAATTGATGAGCAGTTCAAAACTATGGCATAGAATGGCTTTCGAGTTCTAGCGTAGAAATAAGTTTTTTCATGGCGGTTGGAATACCAAGTGCAGTGGCTTGTATCGGTGTAAACCACTGTGCATTACATTCAATCGCTAAATGCTCTTTTTGCTCGGCGGCAACGGTAAATACAGTAGCCTCTAAAAGCCAAGTAAAGTGGGTAAAGCTATGTGATATTTGCACTTGAGTGGTGGTAGGTTTCAGACCAAGCTGTTGAGTGAGGGATTGAAACTCATGGGGTTGATCAAAAATAGGTAAACACCACAGACCACCCCATAGCCCGCTATTCGGACGTTGTATCCAAAGCCATTCTTCTGCAGATTGAATCAGCATGACTTGAGCCTCTCTCACTGGAACAGGTTTTTTAGGCTTTTTATAAGGTAATTCAGTTTCTAAACCCTGAGCATGTGCTTTGCAGTGCTGTTGCATGGGACAATATAAACAGAGTGGTTTTTTCGGCGTGCATACAGTTGCACCCAGATCCATAATCGCTTGGGTATAATCGTGGTTACGTACCGTGGGGCAGAGCTCTGTCGCCAGTTGCCACATGGCCCGTTCATGTACAGGTTTCGATAAATCATCTTCAATAGCAAAGAAACGAGACAATACTCGCTTGACGTTGCCGTCCATAATCACGCCATATTGTCTTAAACCTAAAGACATCAGCGCACCTGCGGTAGACGGGCCGATGCCCGGTAGTTCCATCCACTGCTCAAGATTGCTTGGAAAATGTCCCTGACGTGCAACAATACCCGCGGCTTTGTGTAAGTTCCGAGCCCGTGCATAGTAGCCTAAGCCAGCCCAATAGGGTGCCACATCATCCCAAGAAGCATGACCTAAATCTTCAACAGTTGGAAATCGTTGAATAAATCGATCAAAGTATTGTAAGACGGTTTTGACTTGAGTCTGTTGTAGCATAATTTCTGAAACCCATACTTTGTAAGGGTCATCCTTCACTTGCCACGGTAAGTCATGACGACCATGGACATCAAACCAGTCGAGAAGGGCATCAGAAAAGTTAAACATGCAAAACAGTCAAAATTGAAAAAACCCGCCTAGTATACATCTTTCTATAGGTATTCTTTTTGTTCAAAACGAAATCTGTATATCAGGGGAAATGCAAAAATAGCGGTTATCAAAAAAGGAGCCGAAGCTCCTTAGTGAGTGTCAATTTTTAAATTTTAGCTTTTAAAGCCCCAGCGGGAATCAAGCGCCAACGTTTGGTTTTCATAACGTGGAATAATGTGAATGTGCACATGTTCAGTAGCTTCGCCAAAAACTTGTCCATCATTAAACCCAATATGAAAGCCAGTAGGTTGATAGCGTAAATTTAATTCATTACGTGCTTGTTCAAGTAAGGACATTAAACTTTTACGTTCTTTATCAGTAATTTCAAAAAAAGAACCAACGTGACGTAGCGGGACAATGACAGCATGTCCTTTAGACAGTGTGTGTGGTTCAGGAAGTACAACTCCAAAATCATTTTTTGCAATAACGTCATATTCGTCAAAATTGCAATATGGACAATTGAGATCTGTCATTGTGCTCTCCTCATTTTTATAAATTAAATATTGGTATTGGTTCTTAGCGCTTTAAGAACCAAGCTGGCGTGCTAACAAGGCATACATGGCCGCTAAGCTTTGTTGTTCTGCAGTAGCGTTATAAGCTAAATCTACGCCGTTGGCTTTGGCACGTTCATCCGCCATCGGGTTGCTAAAGCCATGTTTTGCACCTTCAAAAATATTGATTTGATACTTCACTTGGGCAGCATCCATTTCATTTCTAAAGGTCGCAACATCTTCTAAGCTCACCATCGAGTCGAGCTCACCATGTTGCACTAAAATCTCTGCTTGAACTTGTCCTGTTTGTGCAGGAGTCGCTGTAGCAAGTGTTGCATGGAAGGTCACCACAGCTTTTAATGCAGCACCTGAACGAGCTAAATCCAGCACGACTTTTCCACCGTAGCAAAAGCCTATAGCTGCGAGTTTATCTGCATTTACTTCTTTTTGCTGTGCCAAAGTGTTTAATGCAGCAGACGCACGGGTCACAATGGTGTCGGCATGATCAAAAGTCTGCATCATCCATTCATAAGCTTGCTTGGCATCTGTGGTGACTTTTTTATCACCATACATATCCAAAGCTAAAGCAGCATAGCCTTGTTCTGCCAATTCACGTGCACGTTGTTCGGTATATTCATTGCGTCCCCACCATTCAGGGGCAACTAACACACCTGCGATCGCAGTGTCTGACTCTGGAGCAGCAAAATAGCCAAAAAGTTGAGTTCCATCCGCTGCTGTATATTGAATTTCGCGAGTCTTAATTTTAACGGTCATGGTCAAATCCTTATGTGCGGCTACGCAGTTGATGAAGATTTAAAATAAATGGAAATTGGTTTTTGTGAAATAAATATAAGATATCAATGTGAATTTTAAGTCAAATCAATCAAAAAAATTGTAAAAGAAAATAATGGTACGAAGAAATATTAAGGAGCACCGAGATTTGTCGATGCTCCTGTAGGGGGTATTGTTATTTAGAGAGAACTTCGATGAGCTCTACATCAAAAATCAGTGTGCTGTTTGGCTCAATGACGTCTGCTGAACCAATTTGACCATAACCCAAATTGGCAGGAATGAAGAAGCGATATTTTGCACCTTCTTTCATCAACTGTAGACCTTCTGTCCAACCCTGAATGACTTGGCTCACTTGGAACATCGCAGGTTGGTTGCGTGCAATTGAACTATCAAAAACAGTGCCATCAATTAAGCGCCCTTCATAGTGAACTTTCACTGTTGAATTGGCTTTGGGTGACTTACCTTTGCCGGCTTGAATGACTTGATACTGCAGGCCAGATTTCGTGACCTGAATGCCCGGTTTTTTGGCATTTTCAGCAAGGAAAGCGGCACCAATGGTGGCATTCGCATCCGCTTTTTGCTTCAGTTCAATCAGTTGTTTCGCTTCGGTTTGCTTTTTATATTGGGTTAAGGCACGGGTCATTTCTTCATCTGTTAATGACGAAGCTTGACCTTTAGAAGCTGCTTTTAAACCTGCAACAAATGCATCAATATCCAAATCCTTAATGGATTCAGCATTACTGCGTCCCATTAAATAACCAAAACTATAACCCACTTGTTCTGCAGCACTACTTTTATTACTGACATCTTTGGCAAATACAGTGCTTGAGCAGAGTGCCAAACACAACATACTGATCTGTAATTTCATGACCGAGTCTCAAAATAAAGCAGGAGAGCGAAAAGCTCTCCTGTGCCGGTTTTATTATTTAACTTCAATGAGTTCTACATCAAAAATTAAAGTACTGTTCGGTGGAATTGTTCCTGGAACACCTTGAGCACCATAACCTAGGTTTGAGGGAATATATAAAGTAGCTTTGCCACCTTCCTTCATTAACTGTAGACCTTCAGTCCAACCCGGAATTACTTGGTTTAACGGAAATTCAATTGGCTCGCCGCGCTGTACTGAACTATCAAATACTGTGCCATCCACTAACTTACCTGTGTAGTGAACTTTAACAACTGATGTGGCTTGCGGTTGTTTACCTGTACCTTCTTTCGTTGTTAGGTACTGTAAACCAGAAGCTGTAGTTTTAACCCCAGCTTTGCTTTTGTTTTCTGTTAAGAAATTATCGCTGCTACTTTGTGCTTGCTTATTGCTTTCAAGTTGTTTGTTTTGCATTTCTTGCTGGAACTCAGCATATGCTTTTTGTAATTCTTCTTCAGTATATGCAGGTTTTGCACGAGCATGGCCTGCACGAACGCCAGTAACAAAGCTATCAATATCTAATTCTGGAGGCGTTTGATGGGCAACTTCATAACCAAGGGCATAACTGATTTTAGCGACAGCAGAAGCATTTGCAGCTGGTTGAGTTGATGTTGCTGATTGCGTAGCAGGTGTTTTAGTTGCATAGTAAACAGGAACAAGTGCGGCACCGCCGAGTAATACAGCGACAGCGATAGGTAGGGCCTTACTCATATATTTTCCCACAATTATTTTATATGTAAAAAGTTGCTGAAATTCTAGCAGACTTTTCCTGTTCAGCGCTTACCTATCTCTACGATCAGGTAAGGTGCAGGAAAGATCATCATAGTCATGTTCTTATTTTTATACTATAACGGTATGAATATATAAAACATTTTTTATACAGAAAGAGGCATGCAACATAAATTTCGCACGTAAAAAAGCCACCGTATTCGGTGGCTTTTTTTACAACGCGCTGAATCAGTCTTGGTCTTTTGAAGCTTTATAACCATAGGAATAGTTATAGCCATAACCATAGCCTGCTGAGCTACGTTGAATGTCGTTTAGAATAATACCATTGACCTTCACACCCACTTGTTCAAAGCGGTTAACGGTTAACTCTAACTCTTTCAACTGAGTTTTCGCATAACGAGCAATCACCAAATTCACGCCAGCAAATTGCGAAATAATGATACCGTCTGTCACTGCAAGTACAGGAGGTGTATCAATGATCACATGATCGAACATCGGTGAAATTAGATCTAAGAATTCTTTAAATTTACCAGAACTTAAAAGCTCAGATGGATTAGAAGGGCTCTTACCGCGAGTAATCACACTTAAATTTGGAATTTCAGTGGTTTTAATGATGCTGTCTAGATCACGCTGACCATTTAAATACTCAGAAAGGCCTGGTTGGTTATCATGATTGAAGTATTTGTTTAAATAACCACGACGTAAATCAGCATCAATAATTAAAACGCGTTTATCACTTTGCGCAAGAATCGTAGCTAAATTGGTTGAAATAAATGATTTACCGACTTCTGGTGCGGGACCTGAAATCATGATCAGATTATTTTTTGCAGATGTCAGTGCAAAGTGAATGGCAGTACGCATACTGCGCAGGCTTTCAATTGCAATATCATCGCTATTTTTAACTGCAAGAACTGGAATTGTTTTCTTCTTCTTCAAGAGTTTAATACGGCTTTCTTGAACAGGGGAACGTGGCACAGTGGCATAAACCGGAAGATCAAGGGTGTTCTCAATTTCTGAAGAATCTTTGATTCCTGAGCGTAGCATGTTACGTAGTAGTGCAAGTAATGTACCGAGGAAACCACCGAGAAAAATTGAAAGTATCAAGATTTGTAGTTTTTTTGGTGCAATCGGTTGAATTGGTTCTACAGCAGTATCCACAATACGGACATTACCAATTTCACCAGCTTTGGCAATACGAAGCTGTTGGTAAGAATTCAACAACGCTGTATAAAGTTGTTGTTTCACTTCAACTTCACGATAGAGCTGTAAATAACGACGTTGTAAGTCTGGTAATTTTTTTAAGGTGGTATTTAGTTCACCAATTTTGCTATTGATTGCACCTAATTGGGCATTCATTTGCTGCATCACTGGATGTTCACTAGTGTACTTCGCAGAAGCTTCAGCAACTTTTTGCTCTAATTCAGCTTTTTGAGTTTCAAGAGTGACGCTTTGAGTTAAATATAGTTCAGATTCTTTGGTTACATCGACGGTATTAAACTCTTGACGGAATTTGTTAAATTCACGTTCTGCGACATCAAGCTGCTGTTTTAATTCAGGGAGTTGTTCGTCTAGGAATTTTAATGTTTGTGCACTTTCAGCCGAACGTCTTTCAATATTTTGATGGCTGTAGGCTGCTAAAATGGCATTTAAAACTTTTGTAATATGTTCTTTATCTTGGCCTTGATAGTTAAGGCCAAGCACGCCCGTCATTTTACCTTTTTCAGCAACAGAATAATTTGCCAAAATACTGTCAACTGCAGCAGGTAAAGACTGTTTTTGAATTAAATAGTCATCTTTGAATTGATCTTTGCTATAAATTGAGATTTCCCAAAGACCTTCTGCTGTACGCAAAGAGCTTTTTTGGTTCAATGGTGCTGTTAAAATTGTTTGTTCAGTCTGGAGGTCAATTAAAGAAAATTTATTATCTTGAAATTGGAGACCAAGGTTCTTGTCACGATATTGTGCAGGAATATCAAATTGGCGTATTTCAAAACTTTTCTCATTATCTTTGAAAATGACAGATTTATTTTTATATTCGGTGGCATATTCATGCGGCGAAAATAAGCGATCAGTGAAAGAATTCTCTGTACCGGAAATTTTTAGGTCAAGATGTAAACTCTGAATGACATTACCAAGAACTAAACGTGATTTAAGAATCTCAATTTCTGCTTGGGCAGGCTGCTTTTGATCAATCATGCCTGATAGATCACCTAAGAGTGCAGCGGAAGTCCCTTTACTCTCTTCCACTTGTACTAAAGCATTGACTGAATAAGTATCCGGTGTTGCTCTTAAATAAAGTAAAGCACAAACAAGACTTAAAATTACACATAGAGCAATTAACTTCCACTGTGCAATCAGAGAGAAAAATAATTCCTTTAAATCAATTGTATCTTCTGTATTGGTATTTTGGCTCATAATCGTACATCAAAAGTTAAATTTGTTTAGTCCAATCTGCAATGCAAGATTGGATCAGTTCTGAGGTCTGGTCAAAAAAAGCTTGATCGTGCTGATATGGGTCAGGCACATTTTTACCTTGCCAATGGCCTAAACGAAAAGTCTTTCCTTTTGCAAATGGCCATGTTTGTTCAATATGCTTTTGTTGATTTGAACTCATGACTAAAATTAAATCTGATTTCTTGATCAGTTCAGCATTTAATTTTTGCGCAATGTGTCCACTCATATCGATGCCAATTTTTTGCATACAGTGTTGAGCTTTTTCATCTGCTGGATGTCCAACCATGCCTGAGATTCCCGCTGAATAAATATTCAGATCGGGATGATTCTTTTTCAGAAGATATTCTGCCATAGGACTTCGGCAAATATTACCTACACACACCACCAGAATATTTTTAAATAACATTATTGACCCATTCTGTCGATGTTATAGATCATATTTGAGAAAGGAATCACCTGATTGATCACGCGCTGCCAACGTGCCAAGCCAGATGCATCAACATATACAATATCGTTGCTACGCATTCTGAACTGGTTTGCGAGTCCAAAGTCACCAATACTGGTTAAATCCAAATGATAAATTTCGGTCATCGGACTATTCATATCACTACGTACTACGTAGATTTTACCTCGACTTGCAGAAAGCGAGTTTACCCCAAGACTTTCGCCCAAGACATCACTTAAACTCATTCCTTGATCACGCATTGGTAGGGATTGATTTTTACCAGATTCACCCATTACATAAATTTTCTGATTTTCGCGTGAATTGACATAAATTGTATCGTTAGGCTGTATGAGTAGATTATGTAGTGAATAGCCAGCCTTTTCTAACTGAATGGTATTTAAGTTGTAAGTTTGTCCTTGGCGTACTAAGGTAATAGACGTATTATCGCCAAATTGAGTATTCACACCGCCAGCAAGACCAAGTGCAGTATATACGCTGGTAGGTTGGTCGGTGAGATTAAATTGACCACCTTTCATTACATTACCTTGGACAGAATAACGCTGGCCTTGGTAGGAAAGAACGCGAACAATCACATCTGGGGTTTTTAAGTAACGAGCAAGTTGGCTACGTAACTCCTGATTGACTTTTGTTAGGGATTTTCCGGCAGCTTTATATTGGCCAATAATAGGGAATTGAATATAACCATTTTGGTCGATTTGGTAACCGTTTGATTTTATCGCCTCTTCATTACTAATGGTATTTGTAGGTGGCGTTATTTCCGGATATGCCCATAAATAAATGGATAAAATATCACCAGAATTTAATCGATATTGTTGTTGTTGTTGATTGAAAAGGTGAGCAAAATTTTGTTGATTAATCTGTGCGGGTTGAACGGCTGCTAAATTGTCTTGTGATAATTTGATGACATTTACAGTTGAACCTAGATCTGTTTGGAAAACACCTTCTTTTGGTAAATCATATGTTTGAAGACCTGATGTGATTGCACAACCCGTCATACCTAAACTGAGTGCTAACAAGAAGCTATAACGATAGTAACTCACTCGAAATCCTACTTATAAAAATAATTGAATTGTAAAAAAGGCAATCGCCTGATTTTTAAAATATATAACGCAGCATTTTATACTATGTAAAGTAAACATCCTAGGATTTGCTGTCAAAATGTGTTGCTACAGTGTAATGATTATTGTGTGAAATAAAACACATATTTGTTAATGAATACATAATAAATTCATTTAAGTAATTGGTGTTAAAAATCAAATATTAATATATTGGATAAAAAATAAACGTTGAATTTTGCAGTTATATTTTTTGATTACGAAAAATAATAATTCCCGAAAAATATAAGGGCTATTTCTGCTATATTATGAGGCGTTTTTCACATGATTAAATCATAAATTATAAGGCTCTGGAATGTTGCAACTCTCGGAACTAAAAATAGCAGTAATTGGGTTGGGCTATGTAGGTTTACCTTTAGCTGTTGAATTTGGTAAAAAAAGCCCAGTTGTTGGTTTTGATATCCATCAAAAAAGAATCGATGAATTAAGAAGTGGTCAAGATCACACTTTAGAAGTTTCGCCTGAAGAATTAAAAAAAGCAGAATATTTACAATTTTCAGCTGATTTGGACGATTTAAAAAAATGTAACTTCTTTATTGTGACTGTGCCAACCCCGATTGATGGTGTAAACCGACCAGATCTAACTCCGTTGCGTAAAGCAAGTGAAACGATAGGCAAAGTAATATCTAAGGGCGATGTTGTTGTTTACGAGTCGACGGTTTATCCAGGCGCAACAGAAGAAGTTTGTATTCCGGTTATTGAAAAAATATCAGGATTAAAATTTAACCAAGATTTTTACGCAGGCTATAGTCCAGAACGTATTAATCCAGGTGATAAAATAAATACACTCACCAAGATCAAAAAAATTACCAGTGGTAGCACACCTGAGATCGCAAATTTAGTTGACGCTGTATATAGCAGTATTATCACAGCAGGCACTCATAAAGCTGCAAGTATTAAAGTCGCAGAGGCAGCTAAAGTGATTGAAAATACGCAGCGTGATTTAAACATTGCGCTAGTAAATGAGTTGTCAGTGATTTTTGATCGTCTAAATATAGATACTATAGATGTATTAGAGGCTGCTGGTAGTAAATGGAACTTCTTACCTTTCCGTCCAGGTTTGGTGGGTGGTCACTGTATTGGTGTTGACCCGTATTATTTGACACATAAAGCAGAAGAAGTGGGATATAACCCACAAGTAATTTTGGCGGGCCGCCGTATTAATGACAACATGGCGCAATATGTTGCTCAATCTACCATTAAGCATATGGTTAAAAATGGAATTGATGTTACCACTGCAACTGTCGGTATCTTGGGTGTGACGTTTAAAGAAAATTGCCCTGATATTCGTAACAGTAAAATTGCGGATGTCATTGCTGAATTTAAACAGTGGGGCGTAAACGTTGTGGTTTGTGATCCTTGGGCAGATGCAGCAGAAGTACAGCATGAATATGGCGTTGAATTAGGTCAGGTTGACGCTGAACACCAAGTTGATAGTTTAGTCGTTGCAGTGGGTCATAATGAATTCCGTGATATGTCCGCTTTAGAATTACGTAATTTGGTGAAATCCGAAAAACCTGTCATTGCAGATGTGAAAAGTTTGTTCGATCGCGATCAATTAACTGCTCAAGGTTTTACTGTATTCCGTCTCTAATCTGAAAATTAAGAAGTTTTATAAATGAAAAAATTTGCCCTTATCGGTGCTGCTGGTTATATCGCTCCACGTCACTTAAAAGCGATTAAAGAAACAGGTAACGATTTAGCCGTTGCTATGGATGTAAACGATTCTGTTGGGATTATGGATAGTCATTTCCCTGAGGCTGAATTTTTTACTGAGTTTGAACAGTTTGAAGCCTATGTTGAAGATCAGAAGCTGAAAGGCCAAAAATTAGATTACGTTGCGATTTGCTCACCAAACTATTTACATGCACCTCATATGAAATATGCCCTAAAAAATGGTATTGAGGTGATTTGTGAGAAGCCATTGGTTTTAAATTCAGAAGACTTAAATATGTTAGCTGAGTATGAAAAACAGTATGGTGCAAAAGTAAACTCAATTCTTCAATTACGCTTACATCCTTCAATTATTGCTTTACGCGATAAAGTACAAGCTGCGCCTGCTGATAAAGTATTTGATGTCGATTTAACTTATCTAACTTCACGTGGTAAATGGTATCTAAAATCGTGGAAAGGTGTAGATAAAAAATCTGGCGGCGTAGCAACCAATATTGGTGTGCATTTCTATGACATGCTGCATTTCATTTTTGGTGATATCGTTAAAAATGAAGTACATTTTCGTGATGAAAAAACTGCATCTGGCTATTTAGAATATGAACGTGCTCGTGTTCGTTGGTTCTTGTCTATCGATGCAAATAACCTGCCATCAAATGCTGTAAAAGGTGAAAAGCTAACCTACCGTAGTATTACGATTGAAAATGAAGAATTAGAATTTTCAGGCGGTTTTACAGATTTACATACGCAGAGTTATCAACGTATTTTGGAAGGCAAAGGCTACGGTGTGGAAGAAAACCGAGCAGCAATTGAAACAGTGGAAGTCATTCGTGTTGCTCCTATTGTGGAAAACCCTGCGAACCCACATCCATTATTAGCTAAAGTAAAATAAATCAGGGAATGATTATGAGTTTTTATCAACATGAAACAGCGATTGTTGATGAAGGTGCGCAAATTGGAAGCGATTCGCGAGTTTGGCATTTTGTTCACGTATGTGGCGGTGCCAAAATCGGTCAAGGCGTATCTTTAGGACAAAACGTATTCGTTGGCAATAAAGTCGTTATTGGCGACCATTGTAAAGTTCAAAATAACGTGTCGGTATACGATAACGTGACCTTGGAAGAAGGTGTATTTTGTGGACCAAGCATGGTTTTCACCAATGTGTATAACCCACGCTCTTTAATTGAACGCAAAGACCAATATCGTAATACCTTGGTTAAAAAAGGTGCAACACTGGGTGCGAACTGTACCATTGTTTGTGGTGTAACAATTGGTGAATATTCGTTTGTCGGTGCTGGTGCAGTCATTAATAAAGACGTACCGGCGTATGCATTGATGGTAGGTGTTCCAGCAAAACAAATTGGTTGGATGAGTGAGTTCGGTGAACAGTTAGATTTACCTTTAACCGGTAATGCAGAATCTGTGTGTTCACATACAGGTGCGATATACCGATTGTCTGGTAGCACTGTAATCAAAGAACAGGCATAAACATGATTGAATTTATTGATTTAAAAGCTCAGCAAGCTCGTTTAAAAGATAAGATTGAAGCGGGTATTCAAAATGTATTAACCCATGGTCAATACATTTTAGGTCCTGAGGTAAAAGAGTTAGAAGAAAAACTTGCTGCTTATGTAGGTGCAAAATACTGTATTACGTGTGCAAATGGTACAGATGCCTTGCAAATTGCACAAATGGCGTTTGGTATCGGTCCGGGTGATGAAGTGATTACGCCCGGATTTACCTATATCGCAACAGCTGAAACAGTTGCAATATTGGGTGCGACGCCTGTCTATGTCGATGTCAATCCAAATACATATAATTTGGATGTTGAACAATTAGAGGCAGCGATAACTCCGCGTACGAAAGCAATTATTCCAGTAAGCTTGTACGGTCAATGCGCTGATTTTGATGCAATCAATGCAATTGCAGCGAAGTATAATATTCCTGTTATTGAAGATGCAGCGCAAAGCTTTGGTGCAACCTATAAAGGTCGTAAAAGTTGTAACTTAACAACTGTAGCTTGTACAAGTTTCTTCCCAAGTAAGCCTTTAGGTTGCTATGGGGACGGTGGTGCGATTTTTACCAATGATGATGAACTGGCAAAAGTGATTCGCCAAATTGCACGACATGGTCAAGACCGTCGTTATCATCACATTCGTGTAGGTATGAATAGTCGTTTGGATACATTACAAGCTGCCATTCTTTTGCCAAAACTTGAAATTTTGGATGAAGAAATGCAAGCGCGTCAGCGTGTAGCAGAAACCTATACCAAACTGTTTAATGAAGCGGGTGTTAATACTACACCATGTATTGAAACACATAATCAGAGTGCATGGGCGCAATATACCATTCAAGTTGAAAACCGTGATGCTGTGCAAGCGAAGCTGAAAGAGCAGGGTATTCCTACAGCGGTACATTATCCAATTCCATTGAATAAGCAGCCAGCGGTAGCCAATGCGAATGTAAGCTTACCTGTAGGTGATGCAATTGCTGAGCGCGTAATGAGTTTGCCAATGCATCCTTACTTGACTGCAGAAGCGCAAGAAAAGATTGTTGCGGCACTTTTGAGTAAATAAGTTGTGAAAAGCCTTCTTGATAAAGTTAATGCAAAGTTAAATGCACAAGGGGGCTTTTTAAAAGCAGTATCCGTCTTGGTTGGAGGTACTGCTTTTGCTCAGTTAATTGGTTTTTTGTGTTTACCCATATTAACGCGTTTATATACTCCAGAAGACTATTCGGTTTTAGGTGTGTATGTTGCAATAGTGGCTATTTTAGCTGTAATTTCATGCTTAAGATTTGATATTGCCATCCCTATTCCAGAAAATGAAAATGATGGAAAGGCTTTATTGCTCTTGTCTTCTTTGAGTAATACAATTTTTAGCATCATTCTTTATGTAGTACTTTTTATAAGTTATCCATACATCCAACATTATAAAATAATTGATCAGCTATCTTACTGGATTTGGTTAATTCCACTTGGTGTATTTGTATCAGGGTTTTACTCTGCTCTACAGTTTTGGGCAACACGACATAAAAGATTTAAAGATATTGCTAAAACTCGCATGACACAAGCTATATCTGGAAATGCTGCAAGTTTAGCTGGTGGCATGTTTTCTGTTGGATTTGGTGGATTGATTGTAGGGCAGCTTTTAAATTTCTCTGGTGGGCTATTTAAGTTAGCTGTGAGTGCCAAAAAGGATTTAGCTGTTGTTAAAAGCAGTCCATTAAAAGCGACATTCGTAAAGTATAGCAATTTTCCCAAGTATTCTACTTTTGAAGCATTGGCGAATGTGAGTGCAATTCAACTACCTTTGATTCTTTTGGCGAGCTATATAATTGGGCCAACAGTTGGGTATTTAATGCTTGCTATGAAGGTTTTAGGTGTGCCAATGGGGTTAATTGGCTCTGCATTCTCACAAGTATATTTAGCAAATGCAAATCAATATTTAGAAAGAAAGACACTTTATTCTTACACAAAATCTATAATATTTAAAATATTTAAAATAACAATTATTCCATTTGTTGTATTGGCTGTAATTTCTCCTTTTATTTTTGGTTATATATTTGGCGATAATTGGAACAATGTTGGATATTATATTTTGGCAATGTTGCCATGGTATTTTATGCAAATATTATCATCACCAGTTTCAATGTCACTTCATGTGATAAATGAGCAAAAAATTGCTTTAAAATTACAAGTCATTGGATTTGTTTTGAGAGTGATTTTCTTATTTATTGTATTGTTTTTTATGGTTGATTACTCTATTTTTTACTATTTTATTTCGGGTTTTATTTTTTACTTGCTATATTTATTTGTAATATTACAAAGGTTAAGGAATTATTAAATGTATATTGTATCTATATTAATGATAATTTTTTTATTATTAGCATTAAAATTCTTTTTACGAATTCCAGTCGCTTTTGGAAATATTAATTTAGTAAGTGTAGTTGTGTATAGAGATTTTGGAGTACTTACAGCGCTTGCTTTGGCTTTCTGGATAACAAGCCCATTAACAAACCAACATTATGTTATGGGGCAAATACCGTTAGATAGTTTAAGAATAGCTCTATATTCAAGTTTTGCTTTTATGGTAATGTTTATCTTTTATGGGTTCTTTTTTAAACAAGTATTTAGAAATTTGGCTTTTAAAATGCCTAAAGCTAATGAAAATTTATTTGTTGATTTAATGAAGATATGGTTAAGTTTAATAATAATATTAATCGTTATTATGTATTTTTCAAACCCACCAGTATTGATGAAGTTATTTGACGGAGCTACGGCGCTCGATATTTCGATAGCAAGGAGTGAAGTTGGGGGGAATAGTTTATTTCAATTACTTAGAAATTCTTGGGTTCCTTTAACATCATATACATGTCTATATCTTTTTTTAAATAATAAAATAAAAAAAAATTGGTTAGTTTTAAGTATTATATGTGCTGTAATATGCGCTCTGTGGAGTGGAGCTAAATCAACTTTAGCAAGTTTAATGTTAGGATACTTAGGTGTATATATCATATCTAAAAAAAATTTAAAATTAAGCAATTTGAAAATAATATTTTTCGCTATTATTTTTATAGCATTTATTTTATTAATGTATTATTTAACAACCCTTCACTCCGACACCACATTCGAAAATATTATTACGACAGCTAAATTTAGATTTTTTGGGCAAGCTGCAGGTGTTGGGTATTCATTTTATATGTATCCAACTTTTTTTGAACATAAGTATTTTACAGGTGTTTCTACATATTTAGCTAATATTTCAGGAAATCAGTTTTCTAGCGTATATGGAGACTTGATCGACTATGCTGTACCTGAATTTGCTGATATTTCTGGTGCTATGTCCTCATTTGCAGCTGGTGATGCGTATGGATTATTCGGATGGTGGGGGATATTAATTGGGCCGGCATTTGCTGCTTTCTTCTACTTTCTGTTTTATTATTTAACAGTGGCAGGAAATGCACGAATCCTATTTATTGGAATGTATGGTTTGTATTTTGGTAACGCTTATTTAGCATCTTCATTTTACTCTTTCGTCTGGCCTGTAGGTATGATATTGACAATTAGTCCTATGCTCGTATTTTATATTTTATCCGCTTTGAATTATGATAAGAAGTAGTTAAATTGTATGAAGAAAATTTTATTTTTAATGCCTAATAGTAATATAGGCTCTCCTGCTTATGAAAGAACAAATGCTTTTTGCGACTTTTATATTAAGCAAAATTTTGAGGTGTATAAAAAACCATACCCTGCTAGCTTATTTCAATTGTTCTTGCTGGTGTGTATGATTTATTCAAAAGGTATAGATTGTATATTTGTATCGCAGCCACCTTTTAAATATTCAATTATATTTGCAATTCCTTTCTTAAAGAAAATCATAGACTATCGTGATGGTTGGTCTATTGCAATAAAAGATGGTTACGGTGGTTTAGTTAAACCTAATATTGTAAAGTCTTTAATCGCAAAATATATTGAATTATTTTGTATAAAAAATAGTGTTTTAACTATAACTTGCACTCCTGGTTTACATAAATATTTATCTAGTATTTGTAGTAATAAAACCCCAATTTTACTTATTCCAAATGGTATTTCTCAGTCTAGATATGATTTGATTAAATCTATCAGTGAAAATAGTGTTGAAAAAAAATCTACGGTTTTAAAGTTTTATTGTGCTGGTAAATTTTCCGAATATGGCGTAAAACGTGCAAAAAACATTATAAATTTGATTAGAGAAAGATATTCATCGAATAAAATTGAAATAAATTTGATTGGATCAGATTATTCTTCAAATAAATGGATTGAAGATTTAGTTGATGATAACTTTAAGTTTAATTTTTTTAATAGAATGAATAAGAATGAACTTTATACTGAGTTGAATAAAGCAGATATATTCTTGACAGTTGTTAGAGATGAACAATATGAGTTAGGTACAAAGGTTTATGAGTATATTGCTTTTGGTAAACCAGTATTTAATTATTTTTCGGGCGTTAATCAGTTTGTAGAATACTTTGATGGTGCTTTCGATGTGAATAATGTTAATGATTTTTTAGAAAAAGAAATTATTCGTGAAAATTTAATTAATATTAATAGAAAGAATTTATTAGATATTGGTGTTTTTAGATGAGGGTTTTATTGTTAGCAGGCGCAAATAGTATTCATACTATTAAATGGGCTAATGGGTTGCAGGAAGCTGGGTTACAGGTCTTCTTGATCAGTCAACATCCATTAATGCATAATTTAGATCAAAGAGTTAAATATTACGAATTACCTTTTAAAGGTAATTTAGGATATTTTACGATGGTTTCGAAAGTAAAAAAATTAATCAACGAAATCAAACCGGATATTATCAATGCACATTATGCCAGTGGCTATGGAACTACAGCAAGGTTAATTGGGTTCCATCCATATGTACTTTCTGTTTGGGGAAGTGATATTTTTTTGTTTCCTAAGAAATCATTTATTCATAAATGGCTTGTAAAAAAGAATCTTTTAAGTGCGGATACTGTAGCTTCAACTAGCCAATGTATGGCAGTTGAAACTTCTAAATTGATTAAACTGAATAAGCCTATTGAAATTACCCCCTTTGGTGTTGATGAATCAGTTTTTTATAACAACCGAATTTACAAACAATCAGGCTTTATCTCTGAAAATAAGATTGTTATAGGGACAGTTAAATCTTTAAAGCCTGTGTATGGAATAGATATTCTTATAGAGGCTTTCGCTTTACTGCATTCGAAATTATGTAAAAGTAAACCAGAAGTAGCGCAAGCGTTATGTTTACGCATTGTTGGTGGTGGTGACGAGTTAGTTAATCTCACTAAACTCGCAGAGCGCTTAAATATTCGTGAGTTTATAGAGTTTGTAGGGCAAGTTGAATATTCACGAGTACCACAAGAATTAGCAAAATTAGATATTTACGTAGCATTAAGCCGAAGTGAGAGTTTTGGCGTAGCAATACTTGAAGCAGGGCTAAATCAATGTCCTGTGATTGTTTCTAATGTTGGGGGACTACCAGAATTAGTTATTGATCATGAGACTGGGATTATTGTGGAGAGTGAGAATATTACTCAAGCAGCGGATGCCATGTATGAATTGATTACACAACCACAATTAATTGCTGAATATGGTAAAAACGCTCAAAAGCAGGTCTTAGAAAATTATATTTGGAAATCCTGCATTACTCAAATGATCCATGTTTTAGAGTCAACAGTAAGCAAGTTTAAAAAAGGTGAGTTATGAATACATCTAAAACCATTTGGCTCATCAACCAATATAGCTCAACACCTGAAACAGCAATGGGCGGAAGACATTATTATCTTGCGCAGGAATTAGCAAAAAAAGGATATAACGTTTATTTAATTGCGGGGCGATATAGTCATTTACTACGTCAACCGAAGCAATTTTCAGAACCATATCTGTTAGAAAAAATTGATAAAAATTTTACCTTCGTCTGGGTGAATTTACCAGAATACCAAGAAGCTCACAGCAAGCAACGTGTGTTGAATTGGTTTAAATTTTCTTGGGCACTGACAAAATTGACATCAGTTATTACTGACCGACCTGATGCAATTTTGTATTCATCTCCTTCACCTATTGGTTACTTAGGAGCTAAGCATCTTGCAAATAAATTTAAATCTAAATTTATTTTTGAAGTTCGTGATATTTGGCCGTTGACATTAATTGAGCTAGGTGGACATTCTCCCAAACATCCATTCATTAGACTCATGCAATGGATTGAAGATCGAGCATACCAAAAGTCAGACTATGTATTCTCTAATCTCTTCAATGCTGTAGAACATATGACGAGTAGGGGGCTAAACCCTAAAAAATTTAATTGGATTCCAAATGGAATATCAATAAATGAGGTCATTCATAAAGAAAATTTGTCTGTAGAAGTTTTATCACAGTTACCAAAGAATAAATTTATTGTTGGCTATACAGGTACAATAGGTGTAGCAAATGCGATAGATGATTTAATTGATGCTGCTAAATTATTGTTGGCGTATAAAGATATTCATTTCGTACTTGTCGGTTCAGGGAAAGAAAAACAGCATTTGGTTCAAAAGGCATTAGATTTAGGATTAGATAATATTACGTTTGTTGATGCCATTCCCAAGAAGCAAATTCAATCGATGTTAAGTACATTTGATATCTGTTATATAGGCTGGCAAAAAAATTCACTTTATCGCTTTGGTATAGCACCGAATAAGCTGCCTGAGTATCTTTTTTCAGCTAAACCAGTGATTCATGCCTTTTATGGAAAAGGCGACATTGTTGAACTGGCAGATGCAGGTTTAACTATCGATGCCGAAAATCCTGCATTGATTGCGGAATCAATCTTGCAGTTATACCATTTACCTGAACACCAGCGCCAAGACATGGGGCTACGTGGGAAGGAATACGTTTTACAACATTTAGATTATTCCAAAATTGCAACCAAACTTGAAAGTATTGTTTTTCCAAAGTGATTCCAATTAATGAAAAGATTGCTTGATATTATTATTGCCTCTATTGCACTTATTCTGCTTTCCCCTCTATATGCATACGTTGCTTATAAAGTGAAAAAAAATCTAGGTTCACCGGTGTTGTTTCGTCAAGTTCGTCCAGGGCTCAATGGTAAGCCATTTGAAATGATTAAATTCCGTACCATGAAAGATGCAGTAGACGCACAAGGTAATCCGCTACCCGATAGCGAGCGCTTGACGCCATTTGGCAAAATGTTGCGTTCAACCAGTTTGGATGAAATGCCAGAGCTTTGGAATGTCATAAAAGGTGATATGAGTGTGGTTGGCCCACGTCCATTACTTATGGAATATTTGCCTTTATATAATGAAGAACAAGCAAAGCGCCATAATGTGCGTCCAGGCATGACGGGTCATGCCCAAGTGAATGGACGTAATGCTATTAGCTGGGAAGAAAAATTCAAATTAGACACATGGTATGTTGAAAACCAGTCCATCTGGCTCGACTTTAAAATCATGTTGAAAACTGTGCAAAAGGTTATTGCTAAAGATGACATTAGTGCAGAAGGTGAGGCAACCATGACTCGCTTTACAGGATCGAAACATAAGGATAAAGAATAATGTCGAATAAATTGATTGGTGTTTATGGTGCGAGCGGCTTTGGTAAAGAGGTTATGCCTCTAGTACGTGTGCAATTTACTGAATTAAATAAAGAACATTTTGTATTTATTGATGACGGTCAGGCAAATACAGATTTAAACGGATATAAAGTACTGAGCTACACGGATTTTATCAATGATTCTAAAAACGATAAACATGTGACAATTGCAATCGCAAATAGCCAAGTACGTGAAAAATTAGTGTCTCGTTTAAATCAGGACAATGTTCAACATTTAGAAATTCAAGCTGCAAATACGGTTATTTTAGATGAAGTAGAAATAGGTGAAGGCAGTCTACTGTGTCCTTTTACATGTATTACTTCAAATATTAAAATTGGTAAATTCTTCCATGCCAACATTTATAGCTATGTTGCGCATGACTGCATTATTGGCGACTATGTTACTTTTGCCCCAGGTGTAAAATGCAATGGCAATATTCATATTGAAGATCATGCCTATATTGGTACTGGTGCGGTGATCAAACAAGGTACACCAGACAAACCATTAGTGATTGGTAAAGGTGCTGTGGTTGGTATGGGGGCAGTCGTGACTAAAAGTGTTCCCGCAGGTGTTACTGTTGTAGGTAATCCAGCCCGAATTTTAGAGAAGAAATAAAGATTTTTAAAAAATCAATTTAGGAAAGAGATATGTTAAACACTGCATTTGAACCGTGGCCAAGCTTTACGCAAGAAGAGGCAGATGCTGTATCAAAAGTATTACTGTCAAATAAAGTAAACTATTGGACGGGTCAAGAATGCCGTGAATTTGAAAAAGAATTTGCCGCTTTTGCAGAAACTCAATATGCCGTAGCTTTGGCAAACGGTACGGTTGCACTCGATGTCGCATTAAAAGCTTTGGGTATTGGGGCAGGGGATGATGTGATTGTCACTTCGCGAACATTCCTCGCTTCTGCAAGCTCTATTGTGACTGCTGGTGCAAACCCTATATTTGCAGATGTAGAGTTAGATTCGCAAAATATATCTGCGCGTACGATCGAAGCTGTTTTAACACCAAATACTAAAGCAATTATCTGTGTACATTTGGCGGGTTGGATGTGTGATATGGATCCAATCATGCAGCTAGCGCACGATAAAGGCATTTATGTTATTGAAGACTGTGCACAGGCACACGGCGCAAAATACAAAGGGAAATCTGCGGGTTCTATCGGACACATTGGTGCATGGTCTTTCTGTCAGGATAAAATCATGACAACTGGCGGTGAAGGCGGCATGGTCACCACTAATGACGAAGCCTTATGGAAAAAAATGTGGTCATACAAAGACCATGGTAAAAACTTTGACAGCATTTATAACAAGCAGCACCCGCCAGGTTTCCGCTGGTTACATGATTCGTTTGGCACCAACTGGCGCATGATGGAAATGCAAGCAGTCATTGGGCGTATTCAGTTGAAAAAAATGGCTGAATGGACCAAGGTCCGTAATGAAAACATGCAGAAAATCTATGCAGCCTTTGCTGAAACACCATATATTACTGTCTCACAGCCAAGTGAGGAATATGTACATGCAGCATATAAATGTTATGTTCAAGTGAATCCAGAGCATTTACCTGAAGGTTGGTCACGTGATCGCATTATGAATGAAATCACGGCACAAGGTGTCCCATGCTTTAGTGGTTCGTGCTCTGAGGTTTATTTAGAACATGCTTTTGATGGAACGCCTTGGCGCCCTGAACAGCGTTTACCAAATGCACAAAAACTTGGAGAAACTAGTCTGATGTTTATTGTGCATCCAACCTTAAGTGAAAGTAGTTTAAGTACAACAATTCACGCAATTCAAAGTGTACTTTCAAAAATTTAATTCATTTTCTGTGTGGCGAGTCTCAGTAATTGAACTCGCTTACATTTTTACATTTGTTTAAAAATGCTAGATCGACTAAAAACATTTTTAGTTCAATTATATAAATAGCATAGAGAAGACTAATCCTGTGAAATCAGTCATTATGCCCTTGGTGAATTCTCCTCGATACGCCAAACAATTATTTTTAGTAATTTTAGATTTTTTAGCGTTTCCAGTTCTCATTTGGTTTTGTTATGCGTTACGTGAATTTAATTTAGGTGCTGAAGTTGTTCCCAATATTGCCTTTGGCTCACTTTGGGTAAGTACTCTTGCTGTAGCTATGTCACTCATTTGTGGACTTTATCATTTTATTGTTCGTACATTTAATGAAGTTTTTTTTACGCGTTTAGCAATTGCTACAGGATTAACAATCTTAGGTTTATATGCTTTAGCGTATTGTAGTCATGCATTTATACCCACTTCAATTCCGTTGATGTTTGGTTTTTTAATGTTTGCTTGGGTGTGGTTTAGTCGTAGCGCAATTCGTTTTATCGTGAGAGCGAGTTTACAGACGAATATGCCCAAAAGAAAAATTGTGATTTATGGTGCAGGTTACGCAGGTCAACAAATTGCGGCGATGCTAAATCGTTCTGATGAGCATTTTCCATTATTTTTTATCGATGATGATGAGTCACTTACAGGGCAAATTATTGGTGGTTTAAAGGTTTATAATGCCGAACAAGCACTTAAGCATCTTGATCAAGAAAAAGTAGATGAAATCTTAATTGCGTTACCCTCTGTAGGACGTACACGTAAAAGTGAAATTGTGAAGTTCTTAGAGCCAGCGCATATTAAAATTACTGAAATTCCAGGCTTAACTAAGCTTGTAGATGGTGATATCCATGTTTCCGATATTCGTGAAATTGATATTATTGATTTATTGGGTCGTGACCCTGTACCTCCAGTTCCTGAATTACTGGCGAAAAACATCCAGAATAAAGTCGTGATGGTAACAGGAGCAGGAGGCTCAATTGGGTCGGAGTTGTGTCGGCAAATTATTAAAAACCACCCGCAAAAATTAGTAATATTTGAACTCACTGAGTTTGCACTATATAGCATTGATAAAGAGCTACGTCTGAATTGTAATATTGAAATTATTCCAATTTTAGGAACAGTATTAGATGAAGCTAAACTTGAGCGAGTCATTGAACAATACCACGTGCAAACCGTTTATCATGCAGCAGCTTATAAACATGTCCCCTTAGTTGAATGTAATCCTTTAGCAGGATTAAAAAATAACTCTGTGGGTACAGCTTTTAGTGTAAATGCAGCTGTTAAAAAAGGCGTGGAAACCTTTGTATTGATTTCAACTGATAAAGCAGTCCGCCCAACCAATGTGATGGGTGCTTCGAAGCGAATGGCAGAGCTATATTGCCAAGCAATGGCTGAGGCGCAAAATCAAACACAAATTAGTATTGTGCGTTTTGGTAATGTTCTAGGTTCTTCAGGTTCGGTCGTACCTTTATTTAAACAGCAAATTGCCAAAGGTGGCCCGATTACCGTTACACATCCTGATGTCACTCGTTACTTCATGACAATACCCGAAGCATCACAATTGGTTATTCAGGCTGGAGCTCTCGGCACAGGTGGTGATGTATTTTTGTTAGATATGGGAGATCCTGTTCGAATTCAGGATTTAGCACGTCAAATGATCGCTTTAAGTGGTTTAAAAGTTCGTGAAGAAGGAACGGATATCGGTGATATAGCAATTCATTATTCTGGATTACGGCCTGGTGAGAAATTGTATGAAGAGTTATTGATTGATCAGGAAGATACTCAAGTGACGGATCATAGTCGTATTCTTCGCTCATTTGAAAAGCATTATCCGCTTGAGGAATTACTGCCTATTTTTGAGCGAATTTATAACTTAACTGCAATTGAAGCCGATGTTAATTGGGCATTGGAGCAATTGGAGTTCTATGTTGATGGTTATATCCGTGGCAAAGAAATAAAAGTGAACTAATATCATTATTCTTTGAAAAATAAAACTGAATAAAAAGGGCGCTTAAGCGCCCTTTTTAATACCCTTAAATTATTCCACCGTCACAGACTTCGCCAAGTTACGTGGCTGATCGACATCTGTTCCACGCAGCACTGCAACATGGTATGAGAGCAGTTGTACTGGAATGCTATACACAATTGGTGCCAAGATTTCATTCACACTTGGCACATACACAACATGTTGACGATCTTTCGCTTTGATCCCGCTATTTTCATCTGCAAAGACAAATAACTCACCACCACGAGCTTGAACTTCTTCCATGTTCGATTTGAGTTTGTCCAACATGTCATCTTGTGGAGCTAGAATCACCACAGGCATATCATTATCAACCAGTGCCAATGGACCATGTTTTAATTCACCAGCCGCGTAGCCTTCTGCATGGATGTATGAAATCTCTTTAAGTTTTAAAGCACCTTCAAGGGCGATAGGGAACTCAGTTCCACGACCCAAGAATAGGCAGTGATTTTTTTCAACAAATAATTCTGATAGACGTAGAATCTCAGCATTATTTTGTAAAGTATCTAAAATCACTTTCGGTGTATGCCAAAGCGCTGCAATAATTTCAGAGACACGGTCATTTGAAATGCTTTGCTTAATTTGACCAATTTTCAATACCAATAGCATCAATGCCGCAAGCTGTGTGGTAAATGCTTTAGTCGAAGCAACACCAATTTCAGGGCCTGCGAGTGTTAACAAACTGTAGTTGGTTTCACGTACCATTGACGAAGTTGCGACGTTGCAAATGGTCATGGTGGTGATATTCAAGCTTTTCGCTGCTGCACGTTTTTGCGTATCACGCAGTGCAGCTAAAGTATCGGCTGTTTCACCTGATTGAGAAATACAAACATACAGTGTGTTATTCACAATCACAGGCGAGCGATAACGGAATTCACTGGCAATTTCGACTTGGCAAGGCACGTCAATCAGTTGTTCAAACCAATATTTGGCAATCATGCCGGCATGGTAGCTGGTACCACATGCGATGATTTGCACTTGTTGAATTTGGCTGAAATCTTGAGCTGCATTGGCAAGAAAATCATCACGAAGCGCATTACCATTTAAGGCTTGAGAAATCGTTTGTTTAATCGCTTCAGGCTGCTCATAAATTTCTTTGAGCATATAGTGTTTATATTCACCTTTTGAAGCATTGCTGACAGTCGCATCAAGCTCTTTGATTGGACGATTCACTAATTTACCATCGACGAATACTTCAATAGTATTACGAGTTAAACGTGCAATATCACCTTCTTCAAGGTAGATAAAACGGTTGGTAATTGGTAAAAGTGCCAATTGATCCGAGCTAATAAAGTTCTCGCCAATACCGACACCAATCACGAGAGGTGAACCTTCACGCACCGTGATTAATTCATCAGGATGGTCGGTATGTACGATACCCAGTGCATAAGCACCTTTGAGTTGAGGCACCACACTTTTAACCGCTTCTAAAAGACTCGGGGTGCTTTGTAAAGCGTCATTGACTAAATGTGCAACAACTTCTGTATCGGTTTGTGATGTAAAGACATAACCAAGCGCTTCAAGATCATCTTTAAGCTCTTGATAGTTTTCAATAATACCGTTATGAACAACAGCCACATTGCCTGAAATATGCGGATGGGCATTATTTTCAGTCGGTTTACCATGGGTTGCCCAGCGCGTATGTGCAATACCGACCGAACCTGCGATATCTGCCTCTTCAACGGCTTGTTCAAGATTTGCAACTTTACCTACGCGACGTTCACGTAGAACATGGCCTTTATTAATCAGCGCTAAACCTGCAGAGTCATAGCCACGATATTCAAGACGCTTTAAGCCTTCAATTAAAATATTGGTAATACTACGTTCTGCAACGCCACCGACAATACCGCACATAATTTAATCCTCTTATTTCTTCAATTTTTGGGGACGTTGATAGTTTTCTTTGGCAAATTGCTTCGAACGTTCTACCGCTAGGCTATTGTCTGCCACGTCACGTGTAATGGTTGAGCCAGCGCCCACTGTTGCACCATGACCAATAGTGACAGGAGCGACTAATGAGCTATTTGAGCCGATGAAGGCTGAGTCACCGATAATGGTTTTAAATTTGTTTGCGCCATCATAGTTGCAGGTAATGGTGCCTGCGCCAATGTTTGAACCTGCACCGACTTCTGCATCACCTAAATAGGTAAAGTGGTTGGCTTTTGAGCCTAACCCGACAGTGGTATTTTTAACTTCAACAAAGTTACCAATATGTACTTCTGCAGCTAATTTTGCGCCAGGGCGTAAACGTGCAAATGGAC
This sequence comes from Acinetobacter sp. ANC 5600, assembly GCF_002018395.1. Taxonomy (NCBI): domain Bacteria; kingdom Pseudomonadati; phylum Pseudomonadota; class Gammaproteobacteria; order Moraxellales; family Moraxellaceae; genus Acinetobacter; species Acinetobacter sp. ANC 5600. Next base: position 92,473 of record NZ_MVKW01000007.1, on the reverse strand, counting down.
CGATTTGAGCGTCTTCACCAACAATGGCACTGTCAAAAACGCTATATGGTTGAACTTTAGTGCCTGCCGCAATCTTGGAGTTTTTAATGATACAACCTGCACCAATTTCAACGTTATCACCGAGTTCAACATCACCTTCAATAATCACGTTGATATCGATACGGACATCTTGACCAACAGTCAGTGTGCCACGTAAGTCGAAACGTGTAGGATCAATCAGGTGAACGCCTTGTTGCATCAGTTGTTTAGCTTGGAATGCTTGAAATTCACGCTCAAGGGCTGCCAATTGTACGCGGTCATTCACCCCTTCCACTTCGAATGCACGCTCTGGTTCAACAGATGCAACTTCGAGACCGTCGGCAATCGCCATTGCCACGATATCGGTCAGGTAATATTCACCTTGCGCATTATTATTGCTTAATTTTGGCAACCATTCGTGCAATTTAGCATTACTTACGGCATAAATACCGGTATTAAATTCTTTGATTTTACGTTGTTCTTCAGAGGCATCTTTGTGTTCAACAATGGCTTGAATTTTGCCATTTTCACGTACAATACGACCATAACCTGTCGCATCATTAACCGTTAGGGTTACTAAGCCAATACCTGTTTGAGTAGATGCATCTAATAGTTTTTGTAATGTTGCTTCAGTGATACAAGGCACATCACCTGAGAGAATCAAAGAAATCCCGGTTTTTGCGAGAACAGGCAGAGTCACTTTGACTGCATGGCCTGTACCCAATTGTTCTGCTTGTTCAACCCATTTGACATTTTCATGTGCAAACGCGTTTTGAACCAATTCACCGCCATGCCCATAAATGGTAATTATTTCTTCTGCATTTAGTTTTTTCGCAGTGTTGATGACATGGCCAAGTAGGGGTTGTCCTGCGAGTGGTTGTAATACTTTGGGTAAACGAGAACGCATACGTGTCCCTTTACCTGCAGCAAGAATAATAACGCTAGTAGACATGTTTAATCCTAGGTGTTTCTATTACATAGACAAAATATAAAAATAAATACAGATGCAAAGCGCGGCCCAAAGACCTGCAATAATGTCGTCGAACATGATGCCAAAGCCACCACCGACTTGACGGTCAATGACACGAATAGGCCACGGTTTCCAGACATCAAATAAACGGAATAAAGCAAAACCAATCAATGCCCAAGTCCAGCTCATTTGCCCAAGATATAAAATTGGGAGGAAGGTAATGGACTGACCGGCAAATTCATCCCATACGATGCGGCCATCATCATGAACACCCATGACTTTGGCGGTTTGACCGCAAATATAGATCCCAATAATCGACATGATGATCATGACTATAATGGAGTTGAAAAAGCCGATTGCAAGCCAACCTGGAATAAACAACAAAGCAAAAGCAGAGCCAAAGGTGCCCGGTGCTTTGGGTGCAAGACCCGAGCCAAATCCCACGCCACAAAAGGCGATGACTCGGTTAAACCAAGACATGGATTTAAAGTTAATGGCTGGCTTATGCAAAATGCTGGTATCCCTTAAATTTTATGACTTGGTCCACACCGTGGTTGTTATAACGGATTCCCAAATTTGGGGTGATTTGACCGATTTTACTAATGTTTACATCTAATTCTAGTTGCAGAAGTTTTTGATAATTCTGCGGGCTTATTGTAAAGCATAACTCATAGTCATCACCACCCGCGAGGGCGTACTGCCACTGCTTTTCTTGTTGTAATTGTTTTACATCGTGATCGATAGGAAGTTGATCTAATTCAATTTCTGCACCCACTTTAGAGGCATGCAAAATATGTCCTAAGTCCTGAGCCAAGCCGTCAGAGACATCGATCATGCTATGAGCTAAGCCTTTGAGCTGTTGACCAAGTTGGCAACGTGGTGTTGGATAATCTAAACGCTTTTGCAGTGGGTGTCCTAAATGCTGTAATCCATACGCAGCATCGCCAACTTGACCGCTGACACAAATGAAATCACCAACTTGAGCGCCTGAGCGGGTTACTGCTTTGCCTATATCGACCCAGCCTAATGCTGTGACTGAAATCGTCAGATGAGGACTTTGTGTGGTATCACCACCAATTAAACTCACACCAAATTGATCGCAACAATCATATAAACCCTGACTAAAGCCTTTGAGCCAGTCATGATCAATTTGGGGTAGGCTCAATGCCAATAAAATACTGTGTGGTTTGGCGCCCATTGCAGCAATGTCAGATAAATTGACGGCAACAGATTTCCAGCCGATGGCATGTGGGTTGGTGTCGAGAGGAAAATGACGTCCAGCAACGAGAGTATCGGTACAGATGACCAATTGTTGCTGTGGAGGAGGGGTGAGCAAGGCTGAGTCATCACCGACCCCTAAATCGACAGAATTGGTATTCTGACGATTAAAATAGGTATCAATGATCGAGAACTCAGCCATACAACGTACTACTTAAAAAATTAATTAGCTTGTTGTTTTTCTGCTGCACGCAATGTAGTCGCTAAACGATCCAATACACCATTGATGTATTTGTGGCTGTCTGCACCGCCAAAATGTTTAGCTAACTCGATCGCTTCATCGAGTACGACACGGTAAGGAATCTCAAGGTGTTCTTTGAGTTCATACGCGCCTAAACGAAGGGTTGCAAGTTCAACGCCATCTAAGGCTTCAACTTCGCGATCGAGTACAGGGATTAAAAGCGCATCCAATGCTTCATGATTGGCAACAACCTCGGTCAATAACTCGTGGTAATAGCCGAGATCTACCTTGTGCATGGCATTTTCCACACGCGTACGTGCTTCAATCTCATGCACAGGATTGCGGCTCATTTGCCATTCATAAATTCCTTGTACAGCAAAGCGACGTGCTTTACGTTTTGCTGCATAAGTTGCTTGAAGTGTTTGCGACATAGCGTTAAATAGCCTTTAACAAGTTAACCATTTCAATAGCAGTCAAAGCAGCTTCACTACCTTTATTGCCTGCTTTTGTACCTGAGCGTTCAATCGCTTGTTCAATACTATCCGTAGTCAATACACCATTAATTACTGGTAAGCCAGTGTCTAGACCAACAACGCCTAAACCTTTGGCACATTCGCCAGCAACAAAATCGAAGTGAGGCGTGCTACCACGAATCACTGCGCCAAGCGCGATGATGGCATCGAAACGATCTGAAGCTGCAAGTTTCTTCGCAACCACAGGAAGTTCCCAAGCACCCGGTGCATGAACAACAGTGATATTATCCTCTGATACGCCATGACGTTTCAATGTATCAACGGCACCTTCTAGCAAATGTTCAACAACAAAGCTATTAAAACGACCAACTAAAATCGCATAACGGTCTTCGTTCGCGAGATGTAACATACCTTCAATACGGCGAACTGCCATAGCAACCTCGATTATTTCTCTGATGTTTGATTTGCGGTGATGTATTCCACCACTTCTAAGTTAAAACCTGATAGTGCATTAAAGCGTAGTGGCGAGCTGAGTAGCTTCATTTTTTCCACGCCTAAATCACGTAAAATTTGTGCGCCGACACCAATGGTTTGGTACTGCTGTGACAGTGCTGCATTGGATTTAACATTTTTCGGTGCAGTTAAATTTTCTAAAGCAGGGCCTAAGTCCTGTAAATGACGCTGACCAATCCACACTAAAACACCACGATCGCTGGATGCGATTTCTTTCAGTGCTTTATCGAGATTCCACGCGGGAGCGCCATCTTGTTTATTCAGTTTTAGTAAGTCGCGAACTGGATTGAAACCGTGTACACGTACAGTGGTCACGCCTTGCTTTGGTTCGCCTTTCACAAGGGCTAAATGAATGTCTGGATTACCAATTTCACGGTAACGGAACAATTCAAATGTACCGTATTCTGTATCTAGTGTTTGCTGGTCTAGACGTTCAACCGTTTGTTCGTTGGTCATTCGGTAGTGAATCAGATCTGCAATGGTTCCCATTTTTAAGCCATGCTTTTCAGCAAACACTTCAAGGTCTGGGCGACGCGCCATAGTGCCGTCTTCATTGATGATTTCACAAATCACAGATGCGGGTTCTAGGCCGGCTAAACGCGATAAATCACAGCCTGCTTCAGTATGACCTGCACGGTGAAGGACGCCACCAGGCTGTGCCATCAGCGGGAAAATATGGCCTGGCTGTACGATGTCAGCTGGTTTAGCATGTGCAGCTACCGCTGTTTGAATGGTGTGCGCACGTTCAGCAGGTGAGATGCCTGTTGAAATGCCATTTGCTGCTTCAATAGACAAGGTAAAGTTGGTACCGTGCTGCGCACCATTGGCATCAACCATGAGTGGTAAATTTAACTGTTGGCAACGCTCTTTGCTGAGCGTTAAGCACACAAGACCACGCGCATGCGTAATCATGAAGTTGATATCTTCAGGGCGTACGTGGGTCGCAGCGATAACAAGGTCGCCTTCATTTTCACGATCTTCATCATCCATCAGGATGACCATTTTTCCTGCACGAATATCAGCTACGAGCTCTTCAACAGTATTGAGCGGCATCAATCTTCACCTTTTTTTTGTCTCGAATGACATTTACTTGCATTGATTGTTGCATAGTCTAACGTTTTTTTGCGTTCTTTGCCTATGCTTATCATTTTCCTTTAATGGCTCATTGTTATACACAGTCGTTAGAACCTTGAAAAGAGGACTTTATTTGAATTGTGCCATTTATGCTGAATCTTTAAACACTTGAAAAGCATAAAAATGGGTAAGCTTATACAGATTTTAAATAATTCAAATGAAAGAGATGAACAGTTTGTCGGAAAACTGTCGGTCTTTAACTCCATGAACTGTCACATAAAAATCAATCACGTTGATGCAGCCACATGGCTCTCTAAATATTGCCGAATCATCATCTTATTGGCATTTAAAATAGTTTTTTGCAAATGTGGATCTGCGGCTGCACGCGCAATTAAAACCGCACCGACCAATTGGGACATCATGGCCCAAGCTTTTTCTTCACTCGCCAAATGTGCGCTAAATAAAGCATGACCGCGCAGTAATTCCTTTTCATAGGCCTGTTTAATCGTGTCATCTGCACGAGCTACTTCGGTCGCAAGTGTCGGCAAAACACAGCCTTGTTCAGGATGTTCAAGGTGGGAAGGGGTTAAATAACGATCTAATTCAAAATTAATCCAGTCGGCTGCATTGTGATGCGGGTTGCTTTGCCACATGTTAAAGCTTTGCTGCAATTCATATTCAACCAATGCTTTGAGTAAATCCTGTTTTGACGAAAAATGTGAATAGAATGCGCCACTAGTGACACCTGCAGCTTTCATTAAGCCGTCAACACCTGTTGCAGCAAAGCCATTTTTTTTCGCAATTTGTCCGCTGATGGTTAAAAGTTCTTGGCGTTTTTGTTGTTTGTATTCGGGTTTGTAGCGCATGTGCATGACCCTAAAAAATTATGATTGACGATAAATTAATCATAACATAGTATTCGTTATAGTAACGATCGTTATTCAATAAAATTGATCGCACATGGAATAAAAAAACTATCCAGCACGAGGAGATCGTCATGGAAAATAAACATATATCTCAGCCTGCCAAAGGTGTGGCATTGATCATTGGTGCAGGAGATGCCACCGGCGGTGAAATAGCCAAACGTTTTGCCCGGGAGGGTTATATTGCTTGTATGACACGACGAAATGCAGACAAATTAAAGCCTTTAATTGCTGAAATTCAAACACAGGGAGGGACTGCTTTTGGCTTTGGTTCGGATGCTCGAAAAGAAGAGCAAGTGATTGAACTCATCGAGCATATCGAATCAAACATTGGCCCGATTGAGGTCATGGTCTTTAATATTGGTGCCAACGTCCCTTGTAGTATTTCGGAAGAAACCGCACGTAAATATTTCAAAATATGGGAGATGGCATGTTTCTCGGCTTTTTTAACGGGTCGGGAAGTGGCAAAACGCATGGTGACACGTGAACGAGGCACGATTATTTTCACAGGAGCAACAGCTGGGACACGTGGTGCGTCAGGATTTGCAGCATTTGCAGGGGCAAAACATGCGCTGCGGGCATTGGCACAAAGTATGGCACGGGAACTAGGTCCACGTAATATTCATGTTGCGCATGTGGTGGTTGATGGTGCAATTGATACCGATTTTATCAAAGATACATTCCCTGATCTTTATGCTAAAAAAGAGCAAGATGGTATTTTAAATCCAGTACATATTGCAGAAAATTATTGGCATCTCTCACAGCAACCACGAGATGCATGGACGCATGAATTAGATCTGCGACCGTGGATGGCACGTTGGTAAGCATTGATTTAAAAATATTAGGAAAATAAGCAAAAAAGGACGAAAAAAATGAAAGTCATTGAGTTTTATTTTGATGTTGGCAGTCCATATAGCTACATCGGATTTCACCGTATTCAGCACATTGCTGAGCAATATCAGGCAGAGATTATCTGGAAACCGATGTTATTGGGTGGGGTGTTTAAAGCTACTGGCAACAGTAGTCCGATGGCTGTGCCTGCAAAGGCACGCTATTCCATGCGGGATCTTAAACGCTGGTCAGATCTATGGCAGATACCTGTACAGATGAATCCGTATTTTCCAATCAATACTTTGCAGTTGATGCGTTTGATAACCGCAGTCCAGTTATTTCAGCCTGAAGCATTTCTCAATGTACTGACGGGTATTTTTAACGCGATGTTTGGTCAGCCACGCAATTTAAATGATCTCAATGAATTAATTCAATTGATGCAGGAGCTTGGATTGGATGTAGAGCAAGTTAAATCATGGCTTGAAGATGAAAAAGTAAAGTCTGAGCTGAAAGTGGTGACCGAAGAAGCTATTGAACGTGGTGTGTTTGGGGCGCCAAGTTGGTTTGTCGATGATGAGTTATATTGGGGTGTTGATCATTTACATTTTGTTGAGTATGCCTTGTCTGCAAAATGAATGACCCAGCGCGGTAGACCGTTCATTCAATTTAAAAGCAGCACTAATAAAAAAGCGAACCGAAGTTCGCTTTTTGTTTTTTGATACTAAGACTTAGAAGAAGCCCATTGGTTTGGTGTCATAGCTCACCAACAAGTTTTTGGTTTGTTGATAATGATCAAGCATCATTTTGTGGTTTTCCCGGCCGATCCCTGATTTTTTGTAGCCACCGAATGCTGCGTGTGCAGGGTAGATATGATAACAGTTGGTCCATACACGACCTGCCTGAATAGCACGACCCGCACGATATGAAGTATGCGCTGAACGCGACCAAACCCCTGCACCTAGACCATAAATCGTGTCATTGGCAATTTTAATGGCATCATCAAAGTCTTTAAAGGTTGCTACTGAAAGCACAGGGCCGAAGATTTCCTCTTGGAAAATCTTCATGTCATTGGTGCCTTTAAAAATCGTTGGCTCAATATAGAAACCTGTACCGACTTCATTTCGTGGGTCACCACCAGTAATGAGCTGTGCACCTTCATTTTTACCTGTAGCGATACAGCCCAAGATTTTATCTTGCTGCTCTTGCGATGCTTGTGCGCCAATCATGGTGTCAGTATCTAAAGGATGACCCGTCTTAATACGTTTCACACGCTCTACTGCCATTTCCAAGAATCGATCAGCAATGCTTTCCTGCACCAAAGCACGTGAAGGACAGGTACAGATTTCACCTTGGTTCAGCGCAAACATGGCAAAACCTTCGAGTGTTTTATCTAAGAATTCATCGTCTTTGTCCATGATGTCTTCAAAGAAGATGTTCGGTGATTTTCCACCAAGTTCTAAAGTCACAGGAATGATATTTTCAGTCGCATATTGCATGATCATTTGACCGACAGCGGTTGAACCTGTGAAGGCGATTTTTGAGATGCGTGGATTGGTCGCCAATGGACGACCGACTTCAACACCATAACCATTCACAATATTCAGCACGCCCGGTGGGAGTAGATCTTGAATGAGTTCAGCCAAGACCAAGATGCTGACAGGCGTTTGCTCCGCAGGTTTCAACACGATGCAGTTTCCCGCAGCCAATGCTGGAGCAAGTTTCCAAGCCGCCATCAAGATTGGGAAATTCCACGGAATAATTTGACCGACCACACCAAGTGGTTCATGGAAATGGTAAGCAATAGTATTTTCATCAATTTCAGAAATGCCGCCTTCTTGCGCACGGATACAGCCGGCAAAATAACGGAAGTGATCGATACACAGTGGAATATCAGCGGCTAAGGTTTCACGAATCGGTTTACCGTTGTCCCATGTTTCTGCGACAGCAAGGAGCTCTAGGTTTTCTTCAAGTCGATCGGCAATTTTTAATAAAATATTTGAGCGTGTGGTTGGGGAAGAGGCGTTCCATTGGGCTTTGGCTTTATGCGCTGCATCCAAAGCCAATTCGATATCTTCAGCAGAAGAACGTGGCACTTTGGTAAAAACTTTACCGTCTACAGGGGAGATATTTTCAAAGTATTCACCTTTCACTGGCGCGACCCATTGGCCACCAATCAGGTTTTCATACTGAGCTTTAAACTGAACTTTTGAACCGGGTTGATTAGGATCGACATAACGCATATGAATTTTCCTTTGCTTGTTTATTATGATCTTGTTGGGCTGCCCATCTGTGGCAATCTACAGCTTTGGTATAAGGTACTTTTGTACATTATTTGATTAGCATAGCCTGTATAAGGTTGGAAAAAGGTTGGAGACAAGAAGGTTTACAATATTTTTTTTCAGTCTTAAAAACAAAAGCCGGGAAACGGATTTTTAGTCATGAATTGTTGTGAGAATAATGAATGATGATACAGAAGGACTTATCTGAAAAACGACAGAATGTCGAACGGTTAAGGCAGGGCATGAGTCTGTCAAAGCAGCAAACCTCGCAATTGAATGAGAGCATTGCGAGTTCTTGGCAGCGATCTGCGCAGGCGGAAATTCCGGAAAATCGGAGTGCTGCGCCTTTGGTAAATTTAAGCCCTCAAAGTCAACAACAGTCGGCATTGCATCATGCGTTGCAACATTGTGCCGAAGATTTAAAACACATTGCCGAACAGTCGTCGATGGTACTTGCCGTGGGCGATGTAGGTAGCACGATTATTTGGAGTGCGTCGAGTCGGCAAATGCAAAGTGCTGCGGAAAGTGTACATTTTATTGCAGGTGGGCAATGGCGCGAAGAATTGGTCGGCACCAATGCATTAGCGTTGTCTTTAAAAACCCAACAGTCGAGTTGTGTGTTTTCAAATGAACATTACATGCCATCAGTACATGAATGGGTCTGCTATGCAGCACCGATTATCGATCCACATACGCAGCAAATTTTGGGCGTGGTTGATTTATCCACCGTGTGGAAAAACCACAATAGTTTAGGGCTACTTGCGGCTGAACGCTGCGCTTCGATTATTCAATCGGCTTTGCTCGATTTTCAAAAACAGCATTTGTATATTCGGGCCTTTGCAGTGCCGCAAGTGTTATTTAATGGCAAAGTGATGGTGCTGACCCCACGGCAAATTGAAATTTTGACTATCTTGGCGCTATGTCCGCAAGGCATGACCTTAGATACTTTGCATCAAGCCTTATATGGTGAACGTAAGGTGAGTGTTGGGACTTTAAAAGCTGAAATGTCGCAGCTACGCGATATTTTGGGCGGCATGTTAGGCTCACGTCCCTATCGTTTATTGGCACAAGTCGAAGCCGATTTTTTGCAAGCTGAGCAAGCTTTAGATGCAGGTTATATCGATTCGGCCTTAAAACTGTGTTCAGGGGTTTTCTTGGCTAAAACTGAAAGCCCATTTTTAGGGGCATGGCGTGATTGTCTTGAGTCACGATTGAGCCAAGCGATTTTTAATGCCAAAGAAACAGATGTTCTACTCAAACATGTCGCGCGTTTCCCTGAAGCTATCGATGCGGTTGAACGCCTTATTGAGCTGATGCCGAGATCACATCCCGTACATCAGACCTTGTTGAAATTAAAACAGTAAGTTGCAATGTCATTCGGGCTGTTAAAAACCTTTATTGGCCAGCCATTCAAAGAGCTGGGTATAGACTTGTTCACGCGCGGTTTTTTCCGAAAGCACTAAATCATGCAAGCCATTGTGTATGCTTTGAATGGTGACATCGCCCTGAATTTTCTTGGCATATTTTTGGATGTCTTTTACACCTAAAATCACATCACTGGTCTGCGCTGCTTTACCCCATTTTTTGGGATTTTTAGTTTGATGCGAGTGCATGACCAAGACCGGTACATCTAGGCTGATACCTCGATGAATCTCTTTTTGAGCCTCATAAATTGTCCGCACGAAACTTAAATACACCATTGGATAGCGGGTCTTTTTCCAGTCTAAATTGAAGTCCCATTCACCCTTGAGTTCGCGGTGTAAGCTGGCGGTGTACCACTTATTCAGTTCACTTGGAAATTTTAAATTGGGAAAGGTTTTTGCCAATTTACTGAGCTGTGGAATACCCAGCGCACGCTTAATCGGATTCATATTAAAGTCATAAAATGGACTGTTACACCACAGTGCTTTAATTAGAGAATGATTTGGATGATGGGCCGCATATAAGGTCGTGGTGAGGCCACCTGTGGAATGACCACAGAGCAGTAAAGCATCGTGCCCTTCAGCGGAGATAATCTCAAGGGCCTGGTCAATTTCAGCATCGTATTCGGAGAGGTTGTGCACATTATAATATTTTTGATGCGGGCGGATGGAGCGGCCATATTTTCTTAAATCCAAGGCATAAAAGTCGAAACCGTGCTGATTGAAGCGTTCCGCCATTTCGGTTTGGAAAAAATAATCGATAAAGCCATGGATATAGAGCACCGCTTTGGAGGTGGGGGCCGCTGCTTTTTTGCGAACCAGTGTGGCAACCACAGGGCCTTCATAATCATCCGGGAAGGTCAGCGTGGCTTGTTCATAGCCTGCGCCCAAAATGTCAGGCTGATACTGAATATGTGAATGGCTCATTATTATACTCATCAATATTATTGGACATTATGCTTTATCCTTGATGAGCCATAAGCTTTTGTCAAATGAATAATCGATGCTGATTTACGAACTAAAAAAAGAGTGACCTCAGTATGAAAACGACCAATCTAGAGTCGCTTCCCTGAAATAAAAAGTGAAATGGATTCAGTTGAGCCTACATCACCAAACTCAAAGGGTAATGTAGGCACTTAGGTCACTTAAACATGAAGACCTTTGAGGGCTTAACTTAAACGGCCGCTTTGAAGTCGACCACAGAGGCATTGGCTTTAAGCGCTGCCTTGAAAATATCAACCACTTGAGCATGAGTCGCTTTACGTGGGTTGGTCAGCATGCAGGCATCTTTTTGCGCATTTTCAGACATGATGCTGAGGTCTTGTTCTTTCACACCGAGTTCAGAAAGGCTCGATGGAATGCCAATCGAAGCAGAGAGTTCACGGATTGCTGCAATCGCTGCATAAGCCGCTTCAGTCACCGTTAAACCGTCGGTTGGCACACCCATGAGCTGCGCGATACGTGCATATCGGTCAGGGCAGGCAATCAGGTTAAATTCGCAAACGTGTGGTAACAGCACGGCATTACATACGCCATGTGGCAAGTTGTAGAAGCCGCCGAGTTGGTGCGCCATCGCGTGGACATAACCTAAAGATGCATTGTTAAATGCCATCCCTGCTAAGTACTGTGCATAGCTCATCGCATCACGTGCTTCTAGGTTTTCGCCATTGGCGACGGCAGGGCTGAGCCATTCACTGATCATTGAAATGGCTTTTTCAGCACAAGCATCGGTAATAGGATTGGCTGCTGTAGAAACATAAGCTTCGACCGCATGCGTTAATGCATCCATACCGGTTGCTGCAGTGAGCGCCGCAGGTTTTGCAATCATCAGTTTCGGGTCATCAATGGCGATAAGAGGGGTACAACGCCAGTCGACAATCGCCATTTTAACGTGGGTGTCAGTATTGGTAATGATACAGAAACGGGTCATTTCTGATGCCGTACCTGCGGTGGTATTAATCGCAATGAGTGGAGTCATTGGGACTGTACTTTTATCAATACCTTCATAGTCACGAATATGACCACCACCTGCGGTGACTAAGCCAATGCCTTTGGCACAGTCATGAGAAGAGCCACCACCGAGAGAGACAATAAAATCACAGCCATTGTCATTGTAGGCATCTACACCGCTATGCACGTTGGTGTCAGTTGGGTTGGGTTCTGCGCCCGGGAATATATGACTTTCTACGCCAGCTTCAGTTAAATATGAGGCAATGGTGTCTGCCACACCAAATTTGTATAGACCGGCATCGGTCACGATGAGCGCTTTTTTAGCGCCAAGATTTTGCGCCTTTGCGCCAATTTCTTTAGCGCAGCCGGGACCAAAAAGTGAAACACAAGGGATGTAAAAACCGTTTGTTTGATCTGCAATATTTTTAAAAGCCATGGTGCGATTCCTTCTACCATTCATTGTCATTTGTTATGGGTGATACTCACCTAAACTGAGTATTGCGAGGGATGTTTTAAATTCACACCTACCAAAGACCTACCAATTTTATGGATTTGTATTAATACATAGTAAGTTTTTGATTTTATATTTTATTTATAAAAATAATATTGAACGATATTCGCTAAAAGTCGTAGTCATTCTGCGTCATTTGAATCAAAAGATTAAAATAAATGTGTTTGAAATTGGTATGAATCGCTTTGGTCTTATCAGATTATAAAATCTTGCTTAAAGTAGTATCAATTTACTAAATGCCCCAAAGCGCTCGAATCAGGATAGGCTATAACAAATAACGAGATAGTCACTTTTGTGCATTTCGCTTTTTGCAGTGCGAAACAAAAGATTAATTAAACGAGTTAAATAATGCCCAGTGAAAATTTGAAAACGAAACGTCCTTTATATATTCCTTATGCCGGAAATACACTTTTAGAACTCCCACTTTTAAATAAAGGCTCTGCGTTTAATGAAGATGAACGTAAGAGCTTTAATTTACACGGTTTAATTCCACACGTCACAGAAAGCATTGAAGAGCAAAGTCAGCGTTCTTATCAGCAATATTGTGCATTTAATAGTGATATCAATAAGCATATTTACCTGCGCAATATTCAAGATACCAATGAAACATTGTTCTATCACTTAATTGAAAACCACCTCAGTGAGATGATGCCGATCATCTATACACCAACAGTGGGTGAGGCTTGTCAGCGCTTCTCAGACATTTACCGTCGTCATCGTGGGATTTTTATTTCATATCCTGACCGTGATCATATCGACCAAATTATTCATAACGTGAATAAAAAGAACGTGAAAGTGATCGTTATTACGGACGGTGAACGTATTCTTGGACTTGGTGACCAAGGCATTGGAGGGATGGGGATTCCAATTGGTAAGTTGTCGCTGTACACCGCATGTGGTGGGATCAGTCCAGCTTATACATTGCCGATTACTTTAGATGTCGGAACCAATAACCAACAGCTGTTGAATGACCCGATTTATATGGGATGGAGTCAGCCTCGTATCAGCGGTGAAGAATATTATCAATTTGTCGATGACGTGATTAAAGCCATTCAACAACGTTGGCCAAAAGCGCTGATTCAATTTGAAGACTTTGCACAAAAAAATGCGATGCCTTTATTGGAAAAATATCGCGATAAAATTTGCTGCTTCAATGACGATATTCAAGGGACAGCAGCGGTGTCTGTCGGAAGTTTAATTGCGGCATCACGCGCAGCAGGCAAGCAGCTCAAAGATCAAATCGTCACATTCTTAGGGGCAGGTTCAGCAGGTTGCGGGATTGCAGAGCAGATTATCAAGCAAATGGTGGCGGAAGGTTTAACCGATGCTCAAGCGCGTGCGCGGGTGTTTATGGTCGATCGCTTTGGTTTAATTACTGAAAATCAGCCGAATCTTTTAGATTTCCAACGCAAACTTGCGCAAGCACCGGATAACGTTGCTCATTGGGCAAATGCAGATTCAGTCATTTCGTTATTGGATGTAGTTACACATGCTAAACCGACTGTATTGATTGGCGTTTCGGGACAACCGGGACTGTTTAGCCAAGAGGTCATTGAAACGATGGCAGCGAATTGTGAACAGCCTATTGTGTTGCCACTGTCTAATCCAACATCGCGTGTCGAAGCGGTGCCTGCAGATATTATCGAGTGGACCAAAGGTAAGGCCCTGATTGCGACTGGCAGTCCATTTGCACCAGTGAATTATCATGGCAAGATTCATCAGATTTCACAGTGTAATAACTCCTATATTTTCCCGGGGATTGGTCTCGGTGTGATTGCATCTGGGGCGAAACGTGTGACGGAAAATATGCTGATGGCATCTAGTACGGCGTTGGCAGACTGTTCACCAAAATTGGCAGATCCAAATGCCGATTTATTGCCAAGTTTGGATTATTTACAGGATATTTCGAAGAAAATCGCATTGAAAGTGGCATTAGCTGCGATTGCTGATGGTGTTGCGCCAAATGTCAGCATTGAAGTACTAGAACAGGCCATTGAAGAGAATTTCTGGAAACCTGAATATCGTGATTATGTCCGTGTGACTTATTAATTTGGTCTAAAGATGCTGATTGAACAGAATCGATTTTGCATCTAATCGAAAAATACCCTAATCCAGATTAGGGTATTTTTTTATGTATAGAGGCATATTTTTTTAAGAAATACGAAAAATTATCGAGCGGGGTGTTTTAAATCTTTAAATTTTGCGTTTATCCAATTGGTTGGAAATGTGATCTCCACAGGCTTGAACCAGCATTACGATCGCGACCAATACCACAATCACTGCCAACATGATTTGCATATCAAAGCGTTGATAACCGTACCGATAAGCAATATCCCCCAAACCACCTGCACCGATAGCGCCTGCAATGGCAGAAGAATTAATCATGGTCACCAAGGTCACAGTAAAGCCCGCGACGATGCCGGGAAGCGCTTCAGGGAGCAGCACATGCCAAATGATTTGTTTGCGGTTACAGCCGATGGCTTGAGCGGCCTCAATCAGACCTTGATCGACTTCACGTAAACTCACTTCTGCAATGCGTGCAAAAAAAGGCGTGGCCGCAAGGGTTAAAGGCACGACGGCAGCCCAAACGCCATAACTGGTGCCCACGATAAAGCGCGTGAGCGGAATGAGCGCCACCATTAAAATCAGAAAAGGCACCGAACGGGTAATATTGACCAACCAACCTAGTGTGTGGTTTAAGCTTTTTGAAGGATAAATCCCGTGTTCAGCACTACACACCAATACGACCGCTAAAGGCAGGCCGATCAGAAAGGCCACAAAGGCTGAAACGCCGACCATCAGTAAAGTATCAATGGTTCCACTAATCAGTAAATCAATGAGTTGGTCGTGCATAGCCAAGTACCTCAATCTGTGCGATATGGTGTTTAAGTTGTTCAGATAAGGCCTTGATCTCTAAATGGCTGTGGTCCACAGCAACAATCAACGAGCCAATTAAATGCCCTTGAATACTATCGATATGACTTTGATACAGATGTACTGGCGCCTGAAATTGATCAAAAATAAACTTTAAGTCCGGCGACTGTTGTAGTGTCGATTCATAGCGTAATTTTAAAATGATTTGATCATTTGAATCTGACGGTTGTGGCTGAATGTCGCTTGGTAAATCAAGTTGTTCAAGGTTGAGTAACTCTTGTGTGATCTGCTGCTGAGGCGTAGAAAACACTTTCCAAACCTGTCCTGCTTCTACAATTTCGCCTTGATCGATCACCACAACCTGATCGCAAATCTCGCGAATGACCTGCATTTCATGGGTAATCAACACAATGGTGATACCGAGCTTTTGATTAATTTCTTTAAGCAAAGACAGCACAACAGAAGTACTTTCTGGATCGAGTGCAGAAGTCGCTTCATCACAGAGTAAAATTTCTGGATGATGAACTAACGCTCGTGCAATCCCAACACGTTGTTTTTGCCCACCGGAAAGCTGAGAAGGGTAGTGTTCTGCTTTATTTTCAAGACCCACCAGCTTCAGCACTTCATTCACTCGCTGAGAAATATCGGCTTGACTGAAATTGGCGATTTTAAGGGGCAGCGCGATATTGTCATACACGCTTTTGGCAGACATCAAATTAAAATGCTGAAAAATCATCCCAATACGCTGACGCAGAGCAATCAACTCTGCGTGATTTAGGCGAGATAATTCCTGTTGATGGATGTGAATACTGCCATCACTGATTTGTTCTAAGCCATTCAGCGTTCGAATCAGTGAGGATTTACCCGCGCCACTTTTCCCAATAATGCCGAATATTTTGCCTTGTGGAATATTCAGATTGATATCTTTTAAGGCATGAACCTGCTGTCCTTGCACATCATAAAATTTATTTAAATTTTTGATTTGGATATGGGGGACGGCAAATTCAACCGATGAACCGAAACTCACCATGAGTGACTCCTTATTTCCAACCAGGGAACCACAGTTTTGCACCAAAATCTGCGTCCAATGCTTGTTTAACTTTAGGTGAGTTTTGATAAATATCGACAAATTTACGCAGTTTATCATCATGATCTACATAGTCATCACGTACGGCAAATAAGATGGCAAAACGCTTGTCAGTATTGGAGTCAAATAACAATGCATTTTCAGGATCGGCAGTTTTTGCTAAACGTAAATAATGTGGATAGCCAAAAGCCAGATCGACATCATCAATTGCACGTGCCGTTTGAGGGCCTTCCACCTCAATAAATTGAAGCTGTTTAGGATTCGCTGCAATGTCATTTAAAGTCGATAAAAAGTTATCTGGCTGTTTCAGTTCAATGAGCTTGGCTTGCTGTAGCAGTTGTAAGGCACGGCCCTGATTGACCGGATCATTCGGAATCACCACTTTGGCTTTATGGGGTAAATCAGCAAAGTTTTTATACTTTTTTGAATACAGTCCGACATGGGTAGCAGCACCGACATCAAAGGCTTTGATTTTAAAATCCGTTTCTTTTTTTGCATTGTCTAGAAACGGCTGATGTTGGAAAAAGTTCGCGTCAATATCGCCGTGGTTTAGGGTGATATTCGGGGTATTCCAGTCCGAAAATTCCACCAATTTCACGTTCAGTCCTTGCTGCTTGGCTTCATCTGCAGCGACTTGTAAGGGTTTAGCAAAAGATGGGCTAATCCCAATCACCAATTCACTTTGATGACTTTTCTTTTGTTGATTCCAAATAACTAAGCCAATCACCAAGATGGCCACGATTACACCAATCAGTGTGAATTTAGATTTTGCTGTTTGTGCCATGGCACACCTCTATATTTCCAAATAATTAAATTTTTTGTCTAACATGTTGTTTTATAAATGCAGCTTATGCTGTTTCAACGTTTTTAAGTGTTGCCTGAGAAGATGTTTCGGAAGTGGGACATCGATAGCAATGAGCAGGATGTGTCGTGGCTAAATGGTCACCTTGTTGAAACAGTTTTTGCCGTAAACTACCGGTGTCATATGCAGTTTTATAGCGACCACGTTGCTGTAATTCAGGAATGACCAAACGGATAAAATCTTGATGTGACTCAGGTGCAACGGTGCGAGTCAGATTAAATCCATCGATGCCAGTTTCATCCAAATAATCAATCAACTGCTTTGCAACGTTGGCGCCACTCCCGACAAAGAGCGGATAACGCCCACCTAGAACGTGCTGAGCACGCAAATCTTGGCGCGTAATTTTTTGCTCTTTAAATTTTTGATTGACCGATGCGATGCTATTGGTCTGCTGATACGGAATGGCTTCATCTTCTGCAAAATTGGCGAGGTTCATCCCAATCGAACTGGAAAAGTGTGCCAATCCCGCTTCAGGATTGGCATAGCGAATGTATTCAGCCAATTTCTCTTGGGCGAGCTCATCGGTCTCTGCGGTTACTATCGTAATGCCAACAAAGAGTTTCACGGCTTGTGGGTCACGACCTTGCGCTGCGGTTTGGCTGCGAATTTTTTGTACCTGATTTTTGACTTTTTCAGCGCTGTCCGCACCGATAAACATCCCTTCTGCATGTTGCGTCGCAAAAGCTAAGCCACGTGGTGAAGCACCGGCCTGATACAACACAGGGGTGCGCTGAATCGATGGAGAAACTTGAAATACCCCTTGGCTTTGATAGAACTTGCCTTGGTGTTGAATGGCATGTACTTTTTTGGGGTCGCTAAAGATGCGATTTGCTTTATCTTTTTGAACCGCATCATTTTCCCAAGAGCCTTCCCAAAACTTATAGCAAAGCTGCAAAAACTCTTCAGCTTGTTCATAGCGTAGGTCATGATCTTTCAAGCCTTTTTGCCCAATGAGGCGTTCTGCACTATCTAAATATCCAGTCACGATATTCCAGCCGATTCGACCTTGGGTCAGGTGGTCTAGGCTGGCAAATCGACGTGCAAATTGATAAGGCGTTTCATAGCTCAAATTGACTGTTACACCAAAACCTAAGTTTTCAGTGACCGCAGCCATTGCAGAAATCAGGGTGCTGGGGTCATGGCTCGGCAGTTGGATCGACTCTTTAAGTGTGAGATCAATATTGCCCTCATAAACATCATAGACCCCTGTGATATCTGCAATAAATAGCCCGTCAAACAGCCCTTGCTCCAAGGTTTTGGCAAGATCCGTCCAATAGCTCAGTTCATTAAAGCGGTGTGACTCATCGCGTGGATGGGTCCATAAGCCATGATTGATATGGCCGACACAGTTCATGTCGAAGGCATTTAGTAAAATTTTCTTGGCTGAATGTGATCGGGTATCTACTGTGGTGGTTTGGTTCATTACAAGGTCCCTCGACGTGGGGGCAATACGCCATTTAGGAGGTAATTAGCAATGAAGAAATATTTCCAGCGCCCTGCATCATGCAAGGTATGGACACGTGCATTACGCCAAAATCGATCTAGACCATCTTCACGCTGACTGCCACGGCTGCCTGCAAGCTCAATCAATTTTGATGCCGCTTTCAGTGCGGTTTCAGTACTATGCGCACGCACTTTCGCGACATCTAGAGAAGCTTTTGCGATGTTTTCAGCATTGGGCTGTGGGCGAGCAGCATCGATGGCACGAGCGGCTTGTTTCAGCAAGACCTCACTGGCGCGAACATCTGCGGCAATGCGACCGAGTTCGTATTTGGTTAAAGGATCTTCGCTTGCAAGATCAAGACCTGAATCAATCCATGGTCGTGCTTGGTGTACGCGGTGCAAACTTTCTTCAAAGGCTGCGCGCGCTATACCGACTTCAATCGCAGCATGCATAATTTGCGCAAATGGCCCAACCAATGTCGGCTCCGTAAATGCACGATCAAAGGGAATGACATCTATGGCAGGAACTGCAACTTGGTGAAATTTTACAGAGCCGCTACCCGTGGTGCGCTGTCCAAACCCTGTCCAATCATCGATCAGCTCTAAACCTGTACTTTCACGTGCAATAAAGGCTAAATATTCACGACCATCGGGGTCTTTGACCAATGTGGGAATACGATGTGCAAATAAACTGCCGGTGCAATAAAACTTCTCACCATTCACCACAAAACCATTGTCATGAGAGCGAATCGACGTTTGTTTTTGCGCAGCGGTTTTGGTTTTAAACTCGGCTAAGGCATTGCCAAAACGAGCGCCAGCAAGCACTTCGGCATAAAGCTTTTGCTTTTGTTCAGTTGTGCCGGTGTTTCGTAATACTTCCAATGCATAAAAATGGTTTTGTGGAATTTGCCCAATTGAGCCATCTACACCACTCATAAGCGCAATCACTTGCGCCACGGTATAACTTGAAACTTCGGCACCGCCAAATGCCTTGGGAACCGTGATTGCCCAGAGACCAGATTGACTATAGGCCTCGATTTCATCAAACGGCAGTATGCGTTCGGCATCACGTTGCACGGCATTTTTTCTAAATTGTTCAGCCAATTGTTTTGCAATTTCAAGTGCTTCTGCATCGGACTGAATAATATGCGCAGGTGTTGTTGATATGGCCTGTAGCGAATTAATATTTGGAAATGAGGTCATCAGAATTCTCCTTAAATCCACGCATGGCGTGCAGGTAATTTATGATTTAAGTAATAGTCGCCTAAGGTATGCAGCTTCCAGCGCACAGGATCATGTAAGGTGTGTACTCGGGCATTGCGCCAGTGTTGATCAAGGTTATGGACACTCAAACTTGCACGGCTGCCGCCTAATTCAAGGAGTTTTTCAGAGATCTGTAAGGCTGCATCATTGGCATAGATTTTAGCTTCAGCGACACGAATCGAAGCTAGAGCGGCTTGTTGTTCACTCACCTGATCAAGCTGATCTAATTCATCGAGGTAATCTGCGGCTTCATCTAAAAGTAAAATCGCAGCATCCAATAAAACGGCAGATTTCCCCACTTCTTGTAGGGTGTAGGGCTCAAAACTGGCTTTCTCAACTTGTGCATCCACAATCGGACGGGCTTTTTGTACCGCAGAAAGGGTGTCTGCAAAGGCAGCTTCCGCAATCCCGACATCAATCGCGACTTGCATCAATTGTGAAAAGGCACCGCGATACGTTGGCCCTGCAGAAAGCTTACGTTCATCAAAAATTAATAGGGGGTCTACTGCCACATGGTTTAGTTTGACGGTGCCACTAGACGTTGTACGCTGACCAAAACCATTCCAGTTATCAATCACTTCTACGCCTGTAGCGTGTCGATCAATGATGGTCAGGACAACATGACCTTCAGGGTGAACGGCTTTAATCGCCAACCAATCTGCAAAACTACTGCCGGTTGAATAGAACTTTTCACCATTAACAACATACTTTCCATTTTCAATGCGCAGCGTTGTGTTTAAGGTTTTAGTGTCTTTGGTGTTGCGCTCTGGCCCACCATTAGCTAAACGTTTTCCCTGTAAAATTTCATTAAAAATAAAGGCTTTTTGTTCATCCGTTCCCATGAGGTCAATCATATATAGCAAGGCAATTTGGTTTTGTGGAATTTGGCCCACGCTAGAATCTGCTTTGTTGATAATGCGAAAAACCTGCGCCAGCGTCTTGTTCGATACGTAGGCACCGCCAAATTTTTTGGGAATACGAATGCCGCCTAAACCTTTCTGACTGAATAAGTCGATTTCTGCAAAAGGCAGTAGGCGGTTCTGATCACGTTCATTTCGACCTTCCAAAGCAAAATCTGCAACGTGATACGCTGCATGAATTGCTTCTAAATCATTTTCAATAACATGAATATTTTCAGAGATTAAATGAGACATAATGACACCTTTAATAGATATCAAAACGCTACTCGTAAATGCGTGATTCTTTAAATGATGGATTATTCTTAACTTAGCAAAATGTCTTTTTAGCATTTAATCTGCATAAAAATTATGCAAATTAGATAAAATAAGTGTTTGATTTAAAACAATAGATGTAGGGAAAACAACAAGAGGATTGATGATGAAAATCTGGTGTTAGCAACTTTGTAGATATTCAACTTTAAAAATAATATATCTAAGACAGGGGCTTAGCTGTTTTTTTTAATACTTTTTATTAATGGTGATCAATCAGCTTGAACTCCAATAGATGCTCAATATCATAGAGCTATGCAAAGATTAAAAAAGGGCTATAAATTGATTCAGATGTTTTTCAATCTGCAATAAAAAAGCCCCCATCTTTCGATGAGGGCTTTTTGAATTTGGAGCGGGAAAGGAGACTCGAACTCCCGACCCCAACCTTGGCAAGGTTATGCTCTACCAACTGAGCTATTCCCGCGGAGTCTATCCTGTTTTTTTACTAAAAAACTGAATCGAAAAAAATTTGGAGCGGGAAAGGAGACTCGAACTCCCGACCCCAACCTTGGCAAGGTTATGCTCTACCAACTGAGCTATTCCCGCGGAGTCTATCCAATTTTTTAAATAAAAAACCGAATGAAAAAATTTTGAGCGGGAAAGGAGACTCGAACTCCCGACCCCAACCTTGGCAAGGTTATGCTCTACCAACTGAGCTATTCCCGCATAGCCACGTATAATACATTAAGGATTTTTCAGGTCAATAACTTTATGAAAAACTGTGCATCGTTTGCATAAAATAAAAACAATTTGTTTGAAAATTGGAATATTTTTGCAGGTCAAAGGCTTCCATTTTGATGAAATCATGCAATTCAGGCGGTTTCAGCAACTTTGCGACACAAGAACTTCAACAAATACAGGCTATACTAAGACCAGTTGAACCTTTTTTGAATTTGGGAGAGCCGTTTTGAGTTTAGAACAGCAATTAATTGAGCGTCTACAGACATTAGCGCCTACACATCTTGAAGTGGTGAATGAGTCCGCAGGTCATGGTGGTTATTTCCCAGGTAAAGAGTCGCATTTTAAAGCGGTGATCGTGAGTGAGGCTTTTACAGGCTTGCGTTTGGTGCAACGTCATCAAAAAGTCTATGCCGCAGCCGGTGATTTACTTAGTCCGGGGCAAATTCATGCCTTGGCCATTCATGCGTTTTTACCTGAAGAATGGAAAGGTCAAGACACCACTAGCCCTGAATGTGCGCATGCACCTAAGTCATCTTAAGGTGAGCCATGGAAACGCAATTAATCATTAAAATCATTCATATGTGTGGCGTGGCTTTAGGCTGTGCTGCCATTTTCATTCGTGCTTTTACACTATTCAAAGGGACGCAGGGCAATTTACCGAATCCAGCAGGTCGTAAGTTTTTTGTTGCATTGCAACATGGCTCAATGGCTTTAATTGCTGTGACAGGAATTATCTTATTGTTTATGAAGAACTTTGATGTGCAGCCATGGTTCTATGCCAAAGTTGTACTATTTCTAGCGTTGCTGTCTTCTTTATCTAAAGCGTATAAAAAAGATGACAGTGTTTTATTGGTTCAGCGCCGTGCGGGCTTATTTATTGCAGCTGTTGCACTTATTTTCATCATTACATTGGTTATAATTAAACCAGTTTTTGGATAAATGGCTTATCCACATGGCCGATTTCAAGGCTTGAGTAGAAAAACAAAGATTAGAGGGTTTTGAATGTGTACGCGTGTGGTATTTAACCAAAAAGGTGGTGTGGGGAAATCGAGTATTACGGTCAATTTAGCTGCGATAAGCGCGCACCAAGGTTTAAAAACTTTGGTGATTGACCTCGACCCTCAAGCCAATTCAAGTCAATATTTGTTGGGGGATGATGCGACGTACTCAGCAGATAAGCCCGCACTTGAACCCAATATTGAAAATTATTTTGAAGAAGTCTTGGGGACGCAACAAAGTAAAGGTTTGTTGGGAAATGCCATTGGTTCGATTTTAAAAAATCGTACTAAAGGTCTAGAAAGCTATGTACATCAATCACCGTTTAAAAATTTAGATGTAATTCCTGCAAGCCCAAATTTGGGTGCGTTGGCACATGCCTTAGAATCTAAGCATAAAATTTACAAACTGCGTGATGCTTTGCAGCAGATGAGCGGTCAATATGATCGAGTGTTTATTGATACACCGCCGGCCTTTAACTTTTTTACTTTATCTGCGTTGATTGCGGCAGATCGCGTGCTGATTCCATTTGACTGTGACGTGTTTTCAAAACGAGCTTTACAGACCCTGATCGAAAATGTGTTGGAAACGCAGGATGATCATAATGATCGTTTGGAAATTGAAGGCATTGTGGTCAATCAATTTCAAGCACAGGCGAAGTTACCGCGTGAAGTTGTACAACAACTCAAAGATGAAGGTCTTCCTGTATTGGACAGCATGTTACCGCCTTCAGTGCTGATGAAAGAATCTCATCATAAAAATCAACCTTTAATCCATTTGGCTGCAGATCATAAATTGACGCAAGCCTATCAATCATTGTTCAATGAAATTGAGCAAAAGTAGTATCGAGAAAAGTATGAATGCACTTAAATGTGGTCTAGTTGCTTTCACTGCTGTTGTATTGGGTGCATGTGCAAGTACGCCTAAACCAAGCTATGTTTCACCTACACAGTATCAGTCTTTGAGTTGCCAACAATTGCAAAGCGAATACAACCGAATCCACGACTATATTCAAAATGGTGTAGAAACACCGAAGCGCACAGGCGTTGGTGTCGGTGTTGGCCTCGGTGGTGGCTGGGGCAGCCGTGGAGGTTGGGGAATTGGTCCGAGTATTTCGGTCAATATGGGACAATCTTCAAATACCAAACGTACCGAACTTTCACGTGTTTTAGGTGAGCAAGAAGCGATTGTACAGGCAGCAAAATTTAAAGGTTGTCCGATTATCGTTCGCGCAAATTCGGCTACTGCAGCAAAATCATAAACGGATCATGAGCAGAGGCTTAGGCCTGTGCTATGAGAAAAGTGTAATAAAATTTGTCAGTAGGCGAGGCGTCTACTGGCATTTTTTTTGAGTCAAATAAACTGCACTATTTAGAGCCAATAAAATATTTAAATCTATGAAAAAATTAAATTAAATATTATTCGTAAATTTTAATGCCTCCTTCTGATCTTGAACATTCAGTGTGATCACTTTGACTTGTACAAGGATAAAACTGACCTAGCGCGTACTTGTTTTTTTAAATTCATTTCGGCTAAGGTGTGCGCTTTGAAACATTGTCTGGATATTTATGATTGAGAGTTGGCTTTTTGTATTTGCAATGATTGCGGTGATGATGACGCCGGGACCTAGCAATGCACTAATGGCAAGCTCTGCACATCAACAAGGCATTGCAAAGACGTGCATGCTGATTCCTGCAGAATTATTGGGCTATTTCTATGCCATTAATTTATGGGCGTTGATTATTCATTTAAGTACTCCAGTGTGGCCGAATTTAATTCACTTGCTACATTTTCTCAGTATTGCCTATGTTTTATGGTTGGCTTTTCATTTGTGGAAATCGACGCATTTACATCAGTACAATCAAAAACATCCTTCAATTCAACCACGTGAATTATTCATTTCCTCGTTAAAAAATCCGAAAGCGTTGCTTTTTGCTGCAGGTATTTTCCCGATTGAAACTTGGGCTAGCCCATTAAATTTTATTTTGGTTTTCGCTGTATTTAGCGTGGTTTTGCTGCCTGTTTCGTTGTTTTGGATGTCATTTGGACGGACGATTTTGGCTGGTAAGACCCAAAAAATTAAGGCCGATCTTCTGTATAAAGGGTCGGCCCTGATGCTGATTTTATGTATGTTCCCTGTGGTTTTACGCTTTTTTGCTTAAAGGCGTTCACCATATCAGTTTACTTTTTTAATTTTGCTCGAATAAAACCAATCACACCCGGTAAAACACTAATAATAATGATGCCGAAGATCAGATGGGTGAAGTTATCTTTCACGATTGGCATATTGCCAAATAAATAACCCAAAGTGATAAATGAGCCAACCCAGCAAATCGCACCAATCATGTTAAAAGTCAGGAAGTACTTGTAGTTCATGCTGCCTGCACCTGCGACAAAAGGCGCGAAGGTTCGTGCAAAAGGAATAAAGCGGGCAAAAATAATGGTTTTACCACCATGTTTTTCAAAGAATTTTTGCGTATTCACCAAATGTTGACGGTTAATGAAGCGTGATTCAATTTCAAAGACACGTGGGCCAATATATTTACCAATATGGTAGTTCAGCGTGTCGCCCAAGACTGCCGCGATAAATAGCAAAATCACCAAAACCCACGGATCCATGGCACCTGTTGACGCAGCGAGCGCGCCTGCTGCAAACAGAAGACTGTCACCCGGTAAAAAGGGCATGACCACTAAACCGGTTTCAACAAAAATAATCAGGAACAGAATTGCATAAATCCATACGCCATAATTGGTAATGAACTCGAGTAAATGGTCATCAACATGTAGTATAAAATCAATCAGTTCCATGGGGCGTATATGCGTAAAATAGTGGTCTGATGCTATCAGTCTGGGGCAGTAAAGTCAGTATTAAAACGTAATTAATTATCAGTAAAATCGTTCTATATATGGAATGATGAGTATTATAAAAGCATATTTAAAGAGAATAAGAAACGACCTAATCTAAGCACATCTTTTGAACAGTATTAAGAATAGGTTTCAGTATGTTTAATCCAAATCTAGTGGTGAAAAATCTGAGTCAACAGCCGCAAATCAATGCAGTGATCAGTCTCGTTGCACGTATATTAATGGCTTATATTTTTATTGTGGCAGGTTGGGGCAAAATTACGGCTTACACTGCAACCGCAGGTTATATGGAGTCAATGGGTGTACCGGCAGGGCTACTTCCGATCACCATTTTAGTTGAGTTGGGTGGTGGCTTAGCTTTATTGTTTGGTTTTCAAGCACGTTTTGCGGCATTGGGTCTAACCGTATTTAGTTTAATCACTGCATTTTTATTCCATGGTGGTGCTGAAGATGGCATTAACTTTATGAAAAACTTGGCGATGTCTGGCGGCTTATTATTTCTCATGCTGCATGGTGCTGGTCAATTCAGTTTTGATCATTGGATTGAAAAATCAAAATAAAGTTGTCATGAGTCCGAGCATCCATCAAAGCGGCGTTCTGCCGCTTTTTTCATGTCTATCGCTGATTGAAAGCGGATGGGTAAAGTCCTGAAATGTGTTGTAAAAAACACCGTTTGGCTTGGGATTTTTGCCCCTGTCCGAATAGTGTGCGAAAGTCCAAGAAAAATGTTAGAATACGGCGCTTATATTCGTTGCCTGCATAGTTGTTTGCCATGACTACCAATACCCAAATTACTGAAGACCGTATCCTGATTTTGGATTTCGGTTCTCAATATAGTCAGCTTATTGCACGTCGTGTACGTGAAGCTGGTGTTTATTCAGAAATGTACGCATTTGATATGTCTGAAGAAGACATTCGTGCATTTAACCCAAACGGGATCATTCTTTCAGGTGGTCCAGAAAGTGTTCATGAAGAAGGTAGTCCGCGTGCACCACAAGTTGTATTTGAACTTGGTGTACCTGTTTTAGGTATTTGCTATGGTCTACAAACCATGTCAGAACAGCTTGGCGGTAAAGTTGAGCCAGGTACTGTACATGAATTCGGTTATGCAGAAGTTGATATTAAAGTCCGTGATGCTTTAATTGGTGATCTTGAAGATACCAAAGACCAATTAAAAGTATGGATGAGTCATGGCGATAAAGTGACTCAAATTCCTGAAGGTTTCCAAATCACTGCCAGCACACCAAGCTGCCCAGTGGCGATGGTTTCTGATGAAAAACGTCGTTTCTACGGTATCCAATTCCACCCAGAAGTGACACACACTGCGAAAGGTGCTGAGTTATTGTCTAACTTCGTACATGGCGTATGTGGTTGCCGTAACTTGTGGAACTCAGAAAACATCATCGATCTTCGCGTAGAACAACTTCGTGAGCAAATTGGTGATCAAAAAGTTCTATTGGGTCTTTCAGGCGGTGTCGATTCATCTGTTGTAGCTGCACTTTTACACCGTGCGATTGGCGACCAATTGACTTGCGTATTTGTAGATAACGGTTTACTTCGTTTGAACGAAGGCGAGCAAGTGATGGACATGTTTGCGAAAAACATGGGTATCCGCGTGATTCGTGCCGACGCTGAAAATCGCTTCTTAACAGCGCTTGCTGGTGAAGTTGATCCAGAGAAAAAACGTAAAATCATCGGCCGTGAATTCATTGAAGTTTTTGCTGAAGAAGCACGTAAGCTTGACGGTGTGAACTTCCTTGCTCAAGGTACTATTTACCCAGACGTAATTGAATCTGCGGCAAGCAAACAAGGTAAAGCGCACGTGATTAAATCACACCACAACGTGGGTGGTTTACCAGAAGATTTAGCATTCGAATTGGTTGAGCCAATCCGTGATTTGTTCAAAGACGAAGTTCGCCGTTTAGGTACAACACTTGGTCTTCCATTTGAAATGCTTTACCGTCATCCATTCCCAGGTCCAGGTCTAGGTGTACGTATTCTTGGTGAAGTGAAAAAAGAATATGCAGACATCCTTCGTCTAGCAGATGACATTTTCATGCAAGAACTTCGCGCAAGCGGCTGGTATGACAAAACTGCACAAGCATTTGCCGTATTCCAACCTGTGAAATCTGTGGGTGTCGTAGGTGATGGCCGTCGTTATGCATGGGTAATCGCGCTTCGTGCTGTAGAAACTGTGGACTTTATGACTGCACGTTTTGCACACCTTCCTTATGATCTTGTAGACAAGATTTCTACACGTATCATGAACGAGATTGCTGAAGTTTCTCGTGTTGTTTATGACGTATCGTCTAAACCACCTGCTACGATTGAATGGGAGTAATTTCCTGACGGAAATTATCTAAAAAAGGACGCCTAGGCGTCCTTTTTTATTAGGGAGTAGGTGTTATACCTATACTCTCTAATAAAGCGTTGTATTGATTTAAATCTTCTTGTTGAACTTTTTGAATGATGGCTTTAGCTGATTTTTGCATTTCAGGTTGTTCAGAAATGCTTTCACCACGTTCAAGTACCCCAGTCATGTGTGAATATTCATTGTGAATTCTGTCAGTAAGAGTTTTATGAATTTGCTCTCCCCAAAAAGATTTTAGTTGAGAGTCTAATTGATACTTAGGTGATGGAAATTTATAGAACGTATAGATTTCTAGAAATTTTCGAGCATTGTTTCCAAAATTATAAAAAATGTGGAAATTGGAATCATCAATTTGATTTACTGTTGCACATTTATAGATTTGATCGAATAAGAAATTGAATTCTGTTAAGAATTTACTTAAGTAAAGAGGCATTTGTCTAATGGTTGAAAAATTATCATGTCTTTGAATTAAAAAATATCCTGCTTTCCTTTTTTGTTCTCCAACTTGTCCAATTGCATTATCAGATTCTACTCCTTCAATACGACGTAAATATTTGAGAAACTCTATGTTGTGAGTTGAAATAAATAATTGAGAGAATTTTTTCTCCGCACAAATTTTTTCATTAATTAAGCTGTAAATAAAGAAAATATGATTGCTATCTAAACTGCAAATTGGGTCATCAATCCAAATAATTGGATTTTTATCCTGATCTAGATCATCTTGAATTTTTGCTAAAAAATAACAAAAAGAAATTAAGCTACATTCACCTTCGCTTAAATTGTGAGCTTTGGTTTTAATTCCATTTTTTAGTCGTTGTATTTCAAATTTTATAGATTGACCATTAGTGCTAAACGTTTCAATTGGCTCAAGACTCAAATGCTGATGACCAAAGTCATGTTGTAAAATTTCATTAATACGTCTACAAGCTTCACCTTCAGATTTTAATTTAGCTTTCTCAATTTCAATGTCTGACAGAATTGTAGCTTTTCGAGAATTGAGTGCTGTTAGTTCAGCTTCTAAAGGAGCTATAACTTGGAAAGCTAGGTTTATATCTAAGTTTTGTTGAGTGAAATTAATATCTTGTAAGAAATGATAAACGTGGTTGAGGCGCAAAGCATTTTTAGCTTCTTTTTGTTGATTATTTAAGTTGCTATTTAATTGAATACACTCATCTCTGATAGCAGAAATTTGTTCAAGAATAGCTTTAATATGATCTGAATAGTCAATTGGATATTCAGCTTTTAACTCAGTAAATGGTTGTCTATTTTTTTGTTCGAGTAATTTTATAATTTCTTCTAGCGATTTCTTTTGTAGATTTATATTCGTATGAAGATTTGCCCTTAACTCGGTCAGAAGGACATGATGTTGTTGGTAGTAATGATTTATATCAAAACTTATTTTAAAACTTTGGCTCCCTAATAATTTATTTATCTGTTCTATACCATCTGCAATGCGATCTTGAAGTATCTGGGTTTCTTGATCAAAATGTTGTCTTAACTCTGTTTGTCTTTGTTGGCTAATTTCATTAGTACAAAAGGCGCAACTAGATCGATCCTTATGTAAGTGTTGGCCTTTCTGTACCCATAAATTAAGCTCACTATCTTTGACTAATTCCTCAAGTTTTTGAGAACCACCAACAACAGTTTTTAGAATTTGTGAGGTTGAATTTATGAGAGATGAGAAATTTAAAGTATAAGGTAAGAGTTCAGGGGGAGCAGAGAGCTCACGCTGTTGAATAATGCTTTCAAATAATTCTATTTGCGTTCGAGTTAGTTGTTGATAGTTATTATTCAGTACTGTAGAAATGTCCGCTTCTAAATTTCGTTTATCATAGCGAATCTCACCAAAACGTTCATGATTATCTTTTATAGAGTTTGAGCCACGAGTTGCTTTATCTGATAATTTTTTATCTAAGTCCCGTACTTTACTTTGATGATCCGTGTTAGCACACCTTACTTCATTATCTTTATTCTGAATATCGAGATAAAGACCAGATTTAGTGCTGTCTTCATTTAAACCTAACTCATCATTTAATTCTTTAATCCGATCTAAAATCTGCTGATTGTCACCACCTAATGTTACTGAAAAGGATTCAATATTTGCATTTTCATCATGAATGAATTTGAGATTTTCTTTAACAAAATCTGAGTTATAAACATGGATTGGATGAGTGAATGTAGTTAGGTTATTTTGTGAGATTATAGACTTATCAACGAATTCAATTTGAAAATTGGGATTAGCGTATTTTGTTGAAATGGTTTTGGTATCTAAAGCCCGAATAATCTTAGAAAGGCTAGTTTTACCTGAATAATTTCGACCATAAAAGATATTTATGTCCTTAAAGTCATAAGTTTGATTATTTCCAAGACTTAAATTTTGATTCCAATCAAAATTTTTAAAAATAGAAAAGTTATCAATTTTTGATATACACTTAATTTTCATTAATTTCCCCGATAATTATAAAATTCAAATATTTATTGTTTTTAAAATATACTTATTGATTGTTAACTGTTCAATAAAAAAAGGACGCTTCGGCGTCCTTTTTTATATCTCAACATTCTATTTATAAACAATTGACCAACTACTATCGCTTTCATTATTCGGTTCAGCTTTAGGCTTCGCTTTATGAGTAAAGCTTTGCCAAGACTTCGTCGATTTACGTTCCGGTTTCATGCTTGAATCATAGCGCTCTACACGGTTACGGCCATTTTCTTTTGCCTGATATAGTGCAATATCAGCTTGCTTAATCAGTTCAGTTAAATTTTGTTTATGTGATTTAAGCTGTGAAACACCAATGGAGACGGTAAATTGGATCGGGTGATTCGCGACATTCAGCAAAGATTGATTTTGAAGTGTTAAACGAATACGTTCCGCGATCAACATCGCATCCTGTATTTGCGTTTCCGACAGAAGCACAATAAATTCTTCACCACCAAAACGAGCCAAGACATCTTTTTGGCGCATTTCTTTGCGGGTGGTTTCAGCGATACATTGCAATACCTGATCACCAACATCATGTCCGTAATTATCATTAATATGTTTAAAATGATCGACATCAAACATCAGTAAGCAAGTACTTGCTGGCGTTGGCCATTCATGGATGCGATGCTCAGCCAACTGAACAAACTGACGACGGTTATATAACTGGGTGAGCTCATCTGTATGCGCTAGATTTTTCAGCGTATGCATATTCCAGTCATCAAGCAGGGTACGTAAAAAATGACGACGTGCATTGAGTGTATTGTTCCAACTCATATGCAGGCTGATCATCCAAACAGGAATAGACACCACCACAAAAATCAGTGCTTCTTGCCATGATAAAAGCTGACTCACCGCAAAATATACCAATAGCGAAATGAGGCCTGAACAATACAAGGCTGGCTTAAATTGTGTTTGTACGCAGACATTGGCAATCAAGATAAAGATCGCTGCACCATAGATATAGGACGAGACCATTGGGCTATTTGAAGCCAGTAATAAGCCAATCCAAATCGCGGTGCTACAGACCGTCCCAATCGGTAAGATCATGTCGAGCACACGAATATCTTTTTTGTATTTAAACAGATAAAAGCTGACCAATAGGGCAGCAATAATCATGGCCACTCGAGAAAGACCTGACCAAAAGAACATGTCAGGGATAATAAAAATGTCAGCAAAGAAATAAAGAAGAAATGTAATCTGCGCCATGTAATTCACTTGACGTAAATAAGGTAACTGATGGGCATACTGATGTTGTAGAAAATAGTTTCTAAACTGCGTAGGAATACGTGCAAAAGGATCTGCAATGGCTTGTTCAATCTCGGCACGATTGGCAAGATCACACTCAGAAAGTTTCAAAGTATGATTATGATTTTTACGAACTTCCTGAGCAGACGAATTAGTCCGAGAACTCATTCGTACATCAACAGACATGTCCCTTCTCCATAAATGGCTTAGGAAAATTATGAATAAAAAATATACAAAAATATCTACCTGAAACTAGGGATTTTTCGAATGAATGATAAGAAATCGTCTGATGAATGTTACAAAATACATTATTAACTTGCTGTTTTATAAGTTGAAATTTGATTGCGTCCTGCAGATTTTGCTTGGTAAAGTGCCTGATCGGCCATGCGAATTACACTTTGTAAATCTCGGTTTTTTTGACCAAATTCGGCAACACCAATTGAAACGGTAAATTTAAGTTTTTGTAGTGTATCAAGTTCTAAATAATCATCGGCTATTGCCCGTCGCAGACGTTCGGCAATGTCTTGAGCCTGACGCAGGTGTGTCTGCGGTAAAAGAATTATAAACTCTTCACCGCCGAAGCGGGCAATGATGTCTTGACTACGTAAGGTATGTCGGCACGTTTCGGCAATTTGTTGTAAAACATGATCACCAATATAGTGCCCAAACTGATCATTAATATTTTTAAATTTGTCGACATCAAAAATCAGTAATGAAAGCGGCTGTAACGGTTTGGACTGATGATGAATATGATAATTGGCAAGTTGAATAAATTGACGTCGATTGTTTAAGCCGGTCAGCACGTCGGTATGCGCCATAATATTGAGCGCTTCTCGGTTCAACTGATCGAGTTTACTGTGTAAAAATACAATTCTAGATTTTTGCGTTGAATTCCAACTGATATACAAACTAAATAACAACACGGGCGAATAGATCAAGATAAACAGTTGCAGTTGATGGATATTGCCAGAAATGGCGAAATACACCCCAATCAGTAAAATTAGACTGATACATAGAGAAATGAGCACAGCAGCCTTAAAGCGGATTTGCACACATAAATTGGCTAACACAATAAAAACCAAAGATGCATATAAATAGATCGGCACATCGGGGCTATTGGATAAATTGAGTAGGCTAAACCACAGCGCAGAAGCACCAACGATCGATAGGGGAAGCATCAAGTCAAAGAGTAAAATGCTCTTACTATATGTATAAATGCCCCATGTGATGCCCATCATCAGTAAGGTATAGGCCGTTTTTAAGCCTATCGCGAGCAAGCCCACATCGGGCAACATAAACCAATCCGCTATGGCATAAGAGAGATAGGCCAATTGTGCAACGATGTTGACTTGGAAAAAGAATTTAAAAAGTTGACGACGATGGTAGTGGAAAAATTCTTGACGAAATTGAGCAGGAACGCGAACAACGGTTCCTTTCAAGGCTTTTTGGATCAGTGCACGTGATTCTTTCTTATACTCATTGATCATGCAAGATTACCGACGGGTGAGCATGGTTTGTATGTAATTTTATGTAACTCAAATAATCTATATCATTTTTGTTTAAAATTAAACACGTTATTTCAATGATTTGTGAATTATTTGGTATTGTTTGGTCAAAAGTGAGTGTTAATTTCTGTTACTTAAATTTACATTTCACGTGATTTGAATAAATAATTTCGCATTGGATATTGTCTAGATAAGCATCGAAAACTGTTATGCTGTATGTCATATTAGGCAACAAAAAAACGATTGTCCTATCTCTGTGATTCAGCGTATTAATGACAGCTGAAGAAGATTGAGTTAATGCAGATATAATGGAAAAAATGCATAGCTCTAGCCGGTAGTCCTTGCATCGGCTTAGCCAAATTTAGGGTAAGAATATGACCAATACCAATTACACAGAAATATCTCATTCCGACGATTGTGAAAAATACGTCAATCAGTTCATTCAAGAATTTCCACTGCGCCGTGCTGAAATTGGTCAAGGCACAGTGATAAAACGTGCTTTACCGAGTCGTCATAAACGAATGATTGGTGCATGGTGTTTCCTTGACCATGCCGGTCCAGTGCATTTTCCGCAAGGTGATGGCTTAGATGTCGGTCCACATCCACATATTGGTTTGCAAACCTTTACCTGGATGATTGATGGTACCATGATGCATACCGACAGTTTGGGCACACATCAGTTAATTCAGCCCAAACAAGTCAATCTCATGACAGCGGGTTATGGTATTTCGCATACTGAGGTTGCTCCAGAGTCTGAAACACAAATGCATGCTGCGCAGCTTTGGATTGCATTGCCAGATGACAAAATCAATATGGCGCCCCAATTTGACCATTACCCAGAATTGCCTGTGGTGACGCAAGACGGGATTGAATTGACGGTCTTGGTGGGTGAATTTTTACAGACTAAATCGCCGGTAAAAGTACATAGTGAATTATTGGGTGTCGATCTGCGTAGTTCGGAAAGTCAAAGTACCGTCCTGCCGCTCAATCCAAAATTTGAATATGGCTTTATGGCCCTCGAAGGGACTGCCAGTATTAATGGTCACGAGCTCAATGAAGACAATATGGTGGTACTTGAGCCGGGCTTAACCCAAGTCAAAATTGATCTGCATGCAGGTGGCCGTGTTTTATTATTAGGGGGGGAACCTTTTGAATCACCGATTCTGCTGTGGTGGAATTTTGTGGGGCGCACACAAGAAGAATTGAATATTGCCCGTGAGCAGTGGATTAATCAGGACGAACGCTTTGGCTCTATTCCAGACTATGATGGTCCACGACTAGAAGCACCGGCTTTCCCTGATAAAATGCGTCCATCACGTTAACTTAAAAATAAAAATGAACAGCCGTACCTGTGGTGAAAATGGTACGGCATAACCATGAGGGAGTCATTATGGGTATCGTCGCAACGGCAACAGTAAACACCTTAGAAGCACCGTGGTCAGGTGAAATTCAGAGTGGAAAACATCAACTTATTACCGATAAGCCCGAATCATTTGGCGGCGGGGACTTGGGTTTAGCACCGTATGATTTACTGTGCGCATCCTTAATCTCATGCACAATGATTACCTTGCGCATGTATGCAGCACATAAACAAATCCAATTGGGGGAGTTTCGTGTCGAGGCAGACTTTTTTGCGAACCGTGAAGGAGCTGAATGGGTTGAGCGACGCCTGCATTTTCAAACGTCCTTGGATGCAGAATTAGAGCAAAAAATCTTGTCCATTTGTGAAAAAACCCCAGTGACAAAAACTTTATTGCGCAGTGTAGACATTAAAACCACTCTAGTTTAATTTAAAAGCAGGTCGCTGCTGTACTGTGCAAAATTTAGTTTTGATATAGCCCTAAGCAGTGATCTGACACTTTTTATGATTTAAGTACTTCAAAATAATAATGGCTTGCCAGAAATAAGAAAATTTTAGACTTCATATAGGAGATGAACCCATGCGGGTGCTACATCATCTAGAAAAATCTCGTTCATTTCGTATTTTATGGGCAATGCAGGAATTAGGACTGGATTATCAGGTTCAGTTTTATCTGCGCCAGCCAAATTTGTCTGCTCCCCCTGAGCTTAAAGCCATTCATCCTTTAGGGAAGTCGCCCATATTGCAGGATGATGGACTGGTCTTGGTAGAATCTGCAGCGATCTTGGAGTATTTACAAGAGAAGTATGATCGGCATGATTTTTTTGCAGCCAAGGCGGAACATTCAAAACAACAATATCGCTTTTGGATGCATTATGCCGAAGGTTCTCTAATGCCGTTGTTGGTAATGCAGTTGGTCATGAGCAATGTGCCACGCCATGTACCTTGGGTCATCAAACCCGTAGCTAATCGCATTTGTGATGGGGTCAAAAAAGGTTTTGTACGACCTCGCTTAAAAGAACATATCGAGTTTTTAGAAAACCATTTAGCGGAAAATGAATATTTTGCGGGACCGTTTAGCTTTGCGGATATTCAGATGACGTTTCCATTAGAAGCCGTCATGACCAGAACTCAAGGGCGATATCCACAAATTCAGGCTTTCTTACAACGGATGCAACAGCGTCCTGCATATCGCCGTGCCAAACAACAAGAAGAACAGTTGGAAGCACAGCAAGACCGGCAGGATGATTCTGCTTAGCTCACGTGATATAAGCGTTCTTTAGGGAAAACGACTTTAAACAGCGAACCATGGTTTTCTTTGGATTCAATTTCAAGGTGTGCCTGATGTTGCATCAAAACGTGTTTCACGATGGCAAGACCTAAACCTGTTCCTCCCGTTTGGCGACTACGTGCGCTGTCCACGCGGTAAAACCGTTCCGTTAAACGGGGTAAGTGTTTCGGGTCAATCCCGATACCCGTATCTTCAACGGTAAAATAACCATGCGTACCATCATCATGCCACCCAATGGTCACAGTACCGCCTTTGGGGGTGTATTTAATTGCATTGGTGATGAGGTTACTAAAGGCACTCGCTAATTCCATATCTGATCCGATCAGGTCACAGTGACTATCAATCTCGAGATTCAGTGTATGTCCATAATCCACATTGTAAGCATGTGCATCGTCATATAGTTGGTTCATTAGGCTGGGCATTTCAATGATTTGATTTTTAGCAACTTTTTTATCATTTTCCAGACGAGATAATAATAACAAGTCATTAACCAAAGCATTCATACGGCGGGTTTGAGACTGCATTTGATCGAATGCGCGTTTCCAGCGTGGATTTAAATCTTCCTGATCGGTAAAGGTTTCGATATAACCACTTAAAACCGTAAGTGGTGTGCGTAGTTCATGTGAAATATTATCGACAAAGTCTTTACGCATTTGCTCAAGGTTATGCATGCGCGTGACGTCATAAGCCACCAATAAACGACTTTCGCGACCAAAACGGGTTAATTTGACTTGTACATAATGGTCTTCAAATACCGATGATTTCATTTTTAAACCATCGGGGGCTAAATCGATATTGGTAAAGTATTCGATAAAACTAGGCTGTCTTAAAATACTTAAAATATTGCGCCCTTGATCGAGCTGTTGAATCCCCAAAAGCTTTTCTGCGGCAGGGTTCCACCATTCGATTTGGTGTAATTCATCAATCAATACCACAGCTTCAGCAAGTGCCACTAAGGAAGATTGAGCGCGGTCGATCAGACCAACCATTTCAGCTTGTACAATGCGTTCTTGACGCTGCGCACGGTATACATTAAAGAGCAAAGCCCCCCAAATACCGTCTAAATTTGGCGGGACATCATAGGGACGATTTGAAATCCATTCGTTGACTAAGTACAGCGAACGCATTTGCAATGCAAAGAACACTGCAAAGGCGATTAAGATGCAGATCCATAAGTACCCGATACCAAAGCCGATGAGTGCAGCAATGAGTAGGAAAAATGCCAGAAGTCTCAAATCCTGCTTGGCAAAAGTCCATAAACTGCTGTAACGGAATTTTTTATGTTCACTGGCAAGTTCAGGGACGGGATACGGTTCGTACATAGAAAATTAAAGACCTAAAATGACTAACCCATCACAGCGTCTGCACGGGTAGAGAAACGGTAACCTGTACCACGAACAGTTTGGACATAACGATCGGCTTGGAAAGGTTCAAGAACTTTACGCAAACGACGAATATGCACGTCAATGGTACGGTCCTCAATATACACGTTTCCACCCCAAACCTGATCTAATAATTGAGCACGGGTATAGGCACGTTCAGGATGAGTCATGAAGAAGGCCAGTAGACGATATTCAGTCGGTCCCATATCTAAAATGGTGTTACCAAAGCTGACACGTTGGCTGACTGGATCGAGGATTAAGCCATTGGCATCAATGGTTTTTTCACCCCCCAATGCATTTGAGCGACGTAGCACCGCTTTAATGCGTGACACCAACTCACGGGTGGAAAATGGTTTGGTCATGTAGTCATCTGCGCCCGCGTCTAGACCTTGGACTTTATGGTCTTCTTCGCCGCGCGCAGTGAGCATGATGACTGGAATCTCTGACAAATTTTCATCGCGTTTTAAACGACGACATAGGTCTACACCACTCACGCCGCCAGGCATCATCCAATCTAATAAAATCAGTGCAGGACGCTGATCCACAATCATTTGGTGCGCTTGTTTGGCATCTTCAGCTTGCTGACATTGAAAACCAGCCATATCCAGTGAAGTATGGATCATTTCCCGAATCGGGAGTTCGTCGTCGACGATTAAAATATAGTCATCTTTCACAGCGCAATACCCTATTTTATGTAAACGGTAGACCGTTTTATATTTATGACAGGCTTATTACAAAGATTAATTATGACAGTATCATTGCAAAAATGATCTTTCATTGGGGTTTAGAAAGAAATTGTGACAATTTAAATCCTGAAATATTCAACAACATGGGCTTTGCATCATGCTGTTGTCACAAAAAAATCATTCAAAAAATTGTAAAGATCAGTGTTGAGGCCAAAATTTATTTACTGGGTTTTTCAGAAAAAGCATCCAACAAGGCCAAAAAGACCACGCTACATGACGATAAAACCTCATCAATCGGCTGTTTATAACCACTCATGACCCAACGAATCGCGATTTGAGTGACATAACCATTGAGACCAGTTGCGACCATCGAAATTTCACGTTCTGAACGATCAATATTCGGCATCATGAGCATGACAAAGGCATGAATCATACGGTCAAAGCGCATCATGGTTTCATGAATCGTGGCTTGGTTATGTAGCTCTTGTACCAACATAGCATCGATGTAAATGATGCGCGCCATACGGGGATTATTTTTTAAAGTTAACAGTAGGGCGGTTAAGCCCGCTTCAATCATTTTTTTAGAATCGGTAGATGCTTGCATGATGGCTTGCATCACATTTTGTTGCAGTTCATCGATTAATTTTAAAAAGATGGTCTGGAACAGTTGCTCACTTTTCTTAAATGATTCATAAAAATAGCGTTCGGTCAGCTTGGCTTCCAAACAAATATCTTTCACAGTCACTGAAAAAAAGCCATGTGTTCCATAGGCTTCTATACCGGCTTCAATCAGTTTTTCACGTCGCGCTTGCTTACGTTCACTGAGAGAAAGCCCTTTAAATTGACGTTCCTTCACATTTTTTGCCTGTTGTTGTTCTGTGTGATTTGTTGCATCTGTCATGAAAATATACGCTGAACTAAAGCAGAATTTTGTCTTATTTTAGCAATAATTTCAGTTTAAACCTATGTTTAAGCATTGGCGATTTCAACAGCTTAGCACGTCCTAAGATGACATTGACAATATGTATTGTCAAAACTATATTAAGTCGACGAACTGCACACATTGGCAAATGAGATCACGCTGTGATAAAGCCAAGCGGCAGCATAAAGGAATAAGGAATCACAATGAAAAACTTCAAAAATAAAGTGGCTGCCATTACAGGTGCAGGTTCAGGTATTGGTCAGCAATTGGCTGTGCTTTTGGCTAAACAAGGCTGCCATCTGTCTTTAAGCGATGTGAATGAACAGGGTCTAGCGGCAACCGTTGAATTGGTTAAAGCCAGCAATGTACGTGTAACCACGCAAAAACTCGATGTGTCAGACCTTGCAGCAATGAAAGCATGGGCAGCACAGACTGTTAAAGATCATGGTTCGGTGAATATGATTTTTAACAATGCGGGTGTGGCATTGGGTACGACCGTTGAAGGGGCAAGCTACGAAGAGCTAGAGTGGATTGTCAATATTAACTTCTGGGGTGTGGTTTATGGCACCAAAGAATTTTTACCGTATATCAAGCAAAGTGGTGAAGGTCATATCATCAATATTTCCAGCTTGTTTGGCTTAACAGCACAGCCAACACAGTCGGCATATAATGCCACTAAATTTGCAGTACGTGGTTTTACCGAATCTTTACGCCAAGAATTGGATATTGAAAACTGTGGCGTGAGTGCGTTATGTGTACATCCGGGCGGTATTCGTACCAATATTGCCAATGCCGCAAAAATGAATGACAGCTTGAAAAGTTTAGGCATGAACCCACAAAAATCGGCACAGTCGTTTAATAAATTCTTGCGTTGTCCACCTGAAGAAGCGGCTCGTCAAATCATTGAAGCAGTACAAAAAGATAAGCGTCGTTTATTGATTGGTAATGATGCAAAAGCGATTGATTTAATTCAACGTTTGCTACCGACGGGTTATCAAAAATTAACTGCCATGGCGACTAAATTTGGTCAATAAGCGGTAATTAAAATCAATTGAAAAGAACCCACGTCAGTGGGTTTTTTTATGCTCTAGTAATATTAGAAGCGCAATTTGATCCAAATAAAAGAACGATACGCGGTAGTGTCATCCGCAATTGTTTGAGACAAGAAGACTTTTAATCAAAAATGTTTTTGCGATCCTTTGAATCATTTGATGGTATTGAATGAGTTTTGTCGTTGAGGTGTATTGCACCGCAAGATGGTTTCCTTCGAAGCACGCTTCTCATTTTGTCGAATGAGAAACAACGTTTCGTAAGAGTACCTCCAGCCGAAGGCTAATCCCGTTATTCAATCCCTAGATGTAAGACTCCATCGAATAGATTTAAAAATCATTTTAAAAATCTGAAATTACTTTTACAGGCGTAACATCAGTTATTAAAAGCCCAAAGCGTATTTCTTATTTCATAAAATGAGATATAAAAATGGAAATAACTGATGATTTGAAATAAGCAACTGTTGAATAACCAACAGTTTTTTGGCGTTTAAACCAACAGAATTTATCAGATTTAAATAATAAAACTTTAAAAAATAATTACTTAAAATGTTGGCACAGTTGTTGCCATATTAGAGTGAACAAAACTCACCACTGTATGGAACATTTATGAGTACTTTTACGCATCGATATCTTTCTGCTTTTCGTGTCCTACAACAGGCATGTTGTTGTGCTATGACACTCGCGATGATGCGCGCTTAAATTCTAAAAGCTGTCTTCGAGTTTCGGTCGTGCATAAGTTGAATAAAACCTACGACCACTCAGATTAATTTTTAAAAAACCCACGCAGTACATTCACTTCATGCACCTTGCATGGGGTTGGGGGATTTTGCGCTTTGGGAAAAATGTTAGTGAAACCAAATCATGAAAAAAACCACATTAACCGTTGCGGTCGGACTGATTTTATCCGCAACCAGTCAGCTGAGTTTTGCATCCGATGAAGCACTTCAGCAAGAACTGAGCAGCTTAAAACAACAAATTGAGAGTTTGCAAAAACGCTTAAATGCCGTGGAATCTGGTGCGACGAAAAGCCAAGTCGTCGAAACGGCCGCTGTGACGACAGACGATACGAGCAACGCCGCTGATGTTGAAGGTGAAACGCAAGTTGCAGAAGTGACCACAGCAACATCCGAAGATATCGACGGCTTACGTGCAGATATTGAAAACTATAAGTACGATCAGTCACGTCAATATGAACGTCAAACTACAAAATCGACTCGTGATACAACCCTGTATGGCACAGTTCAACTACGTGCCAGTGCGCTCGATGAAACGGGTGTGTTGGGTGCAACCAAATCGACATTTGATATTGGGACTGCGCTAATTGGTGTGCGCGGGAATTTATTTCGTGATTATAACGAAGGCAAAAACCTCGATTATCAATTGTCCTTTGGTTATGGCAAACGCAATGATGGCACCAATAACAGTAACTTTAACTTACTAGATGCCTTTGTTCGCTATAACGCTTTTGCCACCAATGCGGGCCCTGAAACTGCCAAACTCAACTTTACGCTCGGTCAGCAGTTATTGCCATTTGGTCTAGATGTGCAGTCTCC
Organism: Acinetobacter sp. ANC 5600; assembly: GCF_002018395.1. Taxonomy (NCBI): domain Bacteria; kingdom Pseudomonadati; phylum Pseudomonadota; class Gammaproteobacteria; order Moraxellales; family Moraxellaceae; genus Acinetobacter; species Acinetobacter sp. ANC 5600. Next base: position 50,902 of record NZ_MVKW01000007.1, on the reverse strand, counting down.
TGAAGATTTGCGTCCGACCATTAGTACCGCTGCAGCTTCGACCTTTTTAGGACTGTTTAACCGTCAAAATGGATTTATCGTCCGTGGTGATGCCAAACCTTTTGTCGACTTTGCATCGAACTACCGTGCGCCGCTGTTTGAGTATGCCTTAGGGGTAACCAATGGGAATGCCAGTAATAAGGCGGATGACAACAACGGCAAAGATTATATCGGTCGTGTGGCTTTTACCTTGCCAGTGGACTACGCCACCATTTTCCGTGAGTTGAAGTTCGGTGCCTCTTATATCAAAGGCGAATCGAAAATTTCAGCCGGCGGAATCAGTGATGATGCTGCAAAACGTGATCGTTTGGGTTTCGATATTTATTATAACCACGCTCCATTTGGTGTGACCTATGAATATCTGCAAGGCAAGACCGATTATGTCGACACTGTAGCCCAAGACATCAAAGAAGCCAAAGCGGAAGGACATACTTTTACCGCTTTCTACACCTTGGGTGATCAGTTCTACAACAGTATTAAATCCAATGCTAAATTTGATGATTTCTGGCCGAAGTCAGTCCAAGGCTATTACCGTTTTGACCGCTATAACCCGAATAAAAACAACGCAAGCTATCTCGACACCGCGAGCGGTCGTATTGGTGAATATGACATTCACTCTTTGGGCTTAAACCTATTTTTTGCGCAAACCACAAAATTCCAATTACAGCTGAATCACTACCTGTTTGATGTCGAAACGGCAAATCAAAAAGACACCAATGAGCTGCAAGCTCAGGTTCAGTACACCTTTTAATTCAAATATTTAAACTATTAAGGAACATTTAAAATGAAAATTATCTCTAAAAAAATCGCAGCTACATTCTTGGCACTTTCAGCACTTGGTTTAAGTGTTCAATTGCATGCTGCCAATCCCAAAGAAATTCGTATTTCTGTATCAGGCGCGGGTGAGGGGGGTAAACCCAAAGTGGGCGGTAGTTTTGTAGCTACAGCACATTTACGAGGTGTGCTCGAACAAGAATTTAAAAAAGATGGCATTAAGGTGAATTGGCTGTTCTTCCCAGGAGCAGGCCCTGCAACCAATGAAGCTTTAGCCAATGGCAAAGTTGACTTTGCATTGCATGGCGATTTGCCCTCATTGGTTGGACGTTCAACGGGATTAAAAACCAAAGTCTTGTTTTCAACAGGGCGTTTTGGCCCAACTTATGTGGTGGTGCCTGCCGGCTCTAATGCCAAATCCTTTGCAGATCTCAAAGGCAAAAAATTCTCCGTCTTTAAAGGCACCAATGGTCAGATCGTCTTTAACCGTGTATTAGCAAAATACAATTTAACTGAGCGCGATTTACGAGTGATTTCGCAAGATGCCTATTCGGCGCGTACTGCGTTAGCGACAGGTGATATTGATGCCACGATTACTTCACCGTTTAGTTTGCAAGCGCGTGGTGTGGCGAAAACATTACTAGAAATTAAAGATCCCAAAGTTGCACCGATTGCGCACTTTTGGGTGACAGAAAGTTTTGAAAAACAATATCCAGAGGTGGTGCAACGTGTCGTGACGACACTGATTAAACAAGCGCAGTGGAGTTCTCAAGAAGCCAACCGTAGTGCGCAATATAAACTTTGGGCACAAAGTGGCATTCCGTTGGTGGATTATCAAAAAACGTGGGATGGCTGGAATTTAAAGGACCGTACTACACCGCTACTAGACGAGTTCCATCGTTCACAAATTGATAGTGCTTTAAAAATTGCCAAAGACGCTCGCTTAATCCGTCGTGATGTAGATACCAAAACATGGTATGAGCCGAAGTATCTAAATAATGCCTTGAAAGAGCTGAAGTTAGAGGGTTACTGGCGCCAATTTAATGCTCAAGGTCAACCGAAGTAAGTCGCAGCCATGAGTCGTCCGATTGAAAGCAATGTAATTGCCAGTCCATTAACCACCAAATTTATGAGCAGTTTTGTGCTGCTCACGATTTTGGCTGGACTGGGTGTGGGTGTCGCACGGGTATTAATTTCCTTGTATGCCGTGCATTTAGAAGCCACCGAATTGCAATTGGGGCTAATTTCTGCAGCGCAAAATTTTGGCATTTTGATCATGGCATTGCCGATTGGTGTTTTGGTACAGCGCTTTGGGTCTTTGAAAATATTCTGCATGGGCAGTGTGTTGGGCGCCGTGGTGTATAGCTTAACGCCACTCAAAGCCGGTGCATGGTATCTCTTTGCAGTCACAGCCTTAGTAAGTTTTGTCTTACCCATGCGTTTTGTTTCGATCAATACCGTTTTTTGAGCAACTTAAAGCGTTTAGGTCCAGCCCGTGCGGGTTGGTTTCGCGGTTCGCACATGATGGGATATTTCCTGATTGCACCTGCATTGAGCGTGTTGTTGATCGAGCATTTCGGCTATGGCGGAAGTTTTTATGTGGTGTCTTTGCTTTTTTTAGGCACCTTGCTGTTGGCTCCGTGGTGCTTTCAACGTAGCACTCCACAAGCGACGAATCGCCCGCATTTTCAATGGCGAGATATTGTGGCGCCTTTGGCACTCATCAAAACCCATGCCTCACTGCGGATTGTTTGCATATTGGAATTTTTGAGCAGCATGGCAAATAACTACTTTGGCTTTTTCATTGTGGTGATTGCTATCCAAAGTTTTGCACTTTCAGAGCCAATGGCAGTGATGCTGCTGACCGTACAAGGCATTGTCTTTGTGGGATCGCTATTTAGCATGGGCGGTTTGGCTGAGCTGATGGGATATCAAAAATTTTATTTGATTGGCCTAAGCCTGATGGCAACGGCATTACTGATCTTAGCCCTAACCAAGATCACGCTGTTGATGTGGCCTGTTTCGGTCATGTTTGGACTTGGACTCGGTATGTTGCATATCGCCAATTTTATGTCTTTCGCCCGAGTGGGTGAGCAAACCGCGATGGCTAAGATTTCTCCAATTTTAGCCCTCGTCGGACCTTCGGGTGGACTGTTGGGTGGCTTGATAGGCGCCGTATTTGGCGCACAGGTTGGACTACAAAATTTATTTTTACCAATCGGGCTGGTGTTTATTGGTCTGATTATTTTGATCAGCAAAGATCAGGAATTTATTCAATTTTTAAAACCTGATGTCTCAGAACAGAGCGTAAAAGGACAAGAATTATGAGCCTTACGGATGTATCTGCACATTCGGTTCCCTTGCAAAGTGACCGAAGTGCGTTGGATTTTTTTAAGACCTATTTAAAACTAACTTTGCAAGTGGCGTGTGGACTCCTGATGCCAGTTTTATTGTTCGGTTTGTGGTATGTGGCAACACTCAAACATTGGTTGCCAGAGCAAATTTTACCTGCACCGAGTTTGGTGTGGCAAAGCACAGTTGAATTATGGCAAAGCGGTGAATTGAGTTTTCATTTTGCCATCAGTGCCAAACGTATTTTATGGAGTGTCTTGCTTGGTGCCAGTGTCGGGATTTTGCTTGGTACTGTGTTGGGATTGGCCAAACGTAGTCGGGACTTTATTTTTCCGACGGTGAATCTTGTTGCGCAATTTCCCATAGTTGGCTGGATTCCATTATTGATGATTTTCTTAGGCATCGATGAGGCTTTGAAGATTGCCGCTATTTCATTGGCTGTTTTACCACCGGTGTTGATTGCAACCTATAAGGGCATTACTCATGTGCCGAATAGTTTGATGGAAGTGGCAGAGGTTTACCAATACAGCAATTGGCAGAAACTCAAAGAAGTGATTTTCCCAGCTGCACTACCCAGTGTGATCAGTGGTTTACGTCAAGGCATTATGCAGGCGTGGTTGGCATTAGTTTTTGTCGAGTTATTAGCAAGTAGTGAAGGAATTGGTTATTTCATGGTGTGGGGACGTCAGCTAATGCAGATGGACTTGATCTTCATGGCGATCATTCTGATTGGTATTACGGGCTATGTCTTAGATACCTTGCTGGCTTGGTTAGAAAAAACTGCGCGCTTTCACGCAACCCGAGTAGGAGGGAACTCATGAGCATTCTTTCATTACACGGGGCAGCGCGCCAAGTCTTAGTTAAAGCAGCAAAAGCACTCGTTCTACCTGTGGCATTTATCGCACTGTGGGCAGTAGCCTCACAGCAAAATTGGGTTGATCCAAAGTTGATTCCTAGTCCATGGCTCGTGCTGCAAAAAGCAGTAACCGTGCTCCAACAACCGAGCTTTTTGACAGGCTTTGGCGAAAGTTTGGCGCGAAATTTTATCGGCTATGGCATAGGTGCGATAGCAGGTGTGTTATTTGGCATCTTAATCGCGAGTTCACGCCTTTCGAATTGGTTATTTGCACCGAGCTTTCATGTATTGCGTCAAATTTCACTGTTTGCATGGTTGCCACTAATTTCGACTTTTTTAGGTGAGGGACATGGCGCCAAAGTGCTGTTTATTACTTTGTCGGTGTTTTACCCCGTGGCGCTACATACCTTTGAAGGCGTGAGCAGTATTTCGCATAAATATCGTGAAGTGGCCGAAGTCTACCAATTTCCCAAGACATACGCGTTTCGTAAATTGATATTACCCGGTGCTTCGGCGCAGATTTTTGTCGGTTTACAACTTGGGCTGATTTTCGCATGGCTTGCCACCATCGGCTCTGAATTTTTATTGGCGAACTATGGCAATGGTCTAGGCAATATCGTGATCCAAGGGCGTCAGGCTTTTGATGTCGAACTGATTATTTTTGGCATGTTGCTGATAGGCATTGTGGGCGTGTTGCTCAATACGGTACTGACTTGGGTTGAGCGTAAAGTTTTAGCTTGGCAGCAGGTTGGATAGGAGAACATAACAATGAAAAAAATGACAATCCATAACATTCCTCAACTCTGGCGCAATATGTTCCTTGCAGCATTGGTCGGTGGCACAGCCTTGGTTGGTTGCAGCACGCAGCGAGTGGATGAACCTCAGCAAGTGGCTTTAAAAGAACTACGTTATCAAAGCTATCCGGGACTGGTGTCCTTACCTGAATTGGCACAAGACTTGGGCTATTTAGGCGACGTTAAACTCAGTTATGTCGGCACAGTACAAGGTGGGCCACAAGATTTACTCACTTTGGTGGCCGGTGATGTTGATTTTGCTGGCGCCTTTAATGGTGCTGTGGTGAAGGTCATCGCTGCGGGTCTAGATGTCGTTCCCGTAGTGGCTTCTTATGGCAGTGATGCTGAACAAAACGTGGGTTTCTACGTGCTAGAAAATAGTCCTATTCGTGGCCCACGAGACTTTATCGGCAAGAAAGTCGCAGTGAATGCCTATGGGGCACATTATGACTTTGTGGTGAAAGATTATTTGGCCCGTCATGGCTTAACTGAGGATGAAATCCGTCAGGTCGAACTGATTATGTTGCCACCGATGAGCTCAGAACAAGCTTTACGGAATGGGCAAATTGATATTGCGGTGTTCTCAGGCATTTTGGAAAAACGGGCCTTAAAACATGGTGGTGTACGTAGCATCTTTAAAGATATTGATTTATACGGGCCCTTTACCGCAGGCAGTTTTTCGATGCGCGGTGAGTTTATTCAAGCGCATCCCGAGTTGGCTCGCACTTTTGTCAGTGGCGTGGCCAAAGCTCAAGAATGGCTACACCACACGCCGAAAGAGCAAATCATTGCCCGTATGGAAAGCATTATTGAAAAACGTCAACGCAATGAAAATACAGCACTGATTCCATATTACACAGGCACAGGTGTCCACGAAGTCGGTGGCGTGCAAAAAGATCAGGATTTTGCCCCATGGGTGAGTGCCTTAGAAAAAGAACACAAATTAAAACCAAATCAAATTGAGGTCAGTCGCATCTATAGCAATGAATTTAATCCCTATGCGCAAGACCCAAAATCAAAAGGAATATAACAATGACCAGTGCATTACATTTAGATCACGTGCGTAAGGTATTTCCTGCACAAAACCATGTCGGCAGTAAAAATTATAAGCCTGAATTTGTTGCCGTAGAAAATGTCACTTTGGATATTCAGCCGGGTGAATTTGTTTCAATCGTGGGGCCAAGTGGCTGCGGAAAATCTACATTATTAGACTTAATTGCGGGTTTAACCAAACCGTCTGCAGGGCAGATTTTACTGAGTGGTAAGCAGATTACTCAACCGGATTTAGACCGTGGCATTGTGTTTCAGCAATATGCGCTCTATCCATGGTTAACCGCACTGGAAAATATCGAATTTGGTCTAGAAGCCAAAGGCGTAGCAAAAAAAGAACGCCGTGAAAAAGCCGAATACTATTTGCAGCTTGTGGGTCTCAGTGGCTTTGAAAAGCATTATCCAAATGAACTCTCGGGTGGGATGAAGCAGCGGGTTGCGATTGCCAGAAGTTTGGCTTATGAACCAGAAATTTTATTAATGGATGAGCCCTTTGCTGCCCTAGATGCGCAAACCCGAGAAACCTTACAAGCTGAGCTGATCAATATCTGGAAAAGTTCGAAAAAAACCATTGTTTTTATTACTCACAGTATTGATGAAGCAATTTATCTGAGCCAGCGTGTGGCGATTATGACCTCAAGACCGGGGCGAATTAAGGAAGTGATTGAAATTCCGCAAAGCCTGCGCAGCTCCAGTGAAGATGTCCGTTCATTGCCTGAATATGGCCGAATTCGCCATAAAATTTGGTCATTGCTCAGTGAAGAAGTGATTAAAGCGCAAGCCCTCGAAAAACATAAACAGCTTGCACATAACTAAAATATTCAGAGGATTCATTTATGTCATCGACTAAACAAGCCATCAGTTATACGCAATCGTATAACGACATTAAACCCAGACTACAATTCACTTGGTTAAACACGGTCTTTAAACGCACCATTGCCATTGTGGCTTTTTTCTTGCTGTGGGAGATTCTGCCGCGGAGTGGTGTGGTCAATCCGGCTTTTTTACCGCCGTTATCTGTGGTGTTGGAAACTACATGGCAGCTATATCAAAGCGGTCAATTAGGCATCCATTTCTTGGCCAGTATAAAGCGTTCCATTATTGGCTTCATTTTGGCCCTAGCGATCGCCATTCCTTTAGGTCTCATCATTGGTTGGTACAAGCTCGTGGCTGAAACCTTAAATCCATTGTTAGAATTGTTTCGAAATACCACAGCATTGGCATTAATGCCGCTGTTCATCTTATTTTTAGGTATTGGTGAAACTTCAAAAATCAGCCTGTTGGTGTATGCATGCACATGGCCGATTTTATTGAACACCATTACAGGCGTACAAACAGTCGATCCTTTACTGATTAAATCGGCACGAACCATGGGCCTAAAACCCTATCAATTGTTCCGAAAAGTGATTCTGCCTGCGTCGGTTCCGACGATTTTTGTCGGTATCCGTCTGGCAGGGGCGATTTCGATTTTGGCCTTAGTTGCAGTAGAAATGTTTGGTGCCAAAGCAGGCCTAGGATATCTGATTATTTATTCGCAATTTAGCTTTGAAATTCCACAAATGTTTGTAGGCATATTAGTCATTACCCTCGTAGGCTTATCCTTTAACTATTTCTTGATTGGACTAGAAAAATACTTTACAGCGTGGAAACGAAACCCCGTGGAATAATCTAGACAAAATGGAAAAATAAATAACAACCTCGGGATATACCGAGGTTTTTTATTACTGATTTTTTATATTTAAAATAATGCAATGAATAAAGAATAATGTAGATGAATATTTATGTATCAGTTTTTGGGATTATTATTTTAATGTGGAATAAATAAAAATATGACTTATTTATAATAAGCCATATTTAATTAGGCGAGTGCGAATCACGTTCCTTGTCACTCCAAGCAAACGAGCCGTATGCACTTGATTGTATTGACAGTGCTGATACGCACTTCGGATAAATTTTTCTTCAATCAGCTCATTAATATTGTCATGCTTAAGTTGATTTGCGGCTTGAAAAATTTGTAAAAAGGTCTGCTCAAGTAACTGTCCAGCATCTTGAATATCTTTGATGTTGGCTACAGCAGAGGTGGCATTTTGTAAGTTAAAAGGTTCTGCACGCGAAAACGACGATGCACTTTGAATACTCGAAAAACTAATATCTTCTGGTTCAATCACACCTTTTTCACTGACTAAAATCGCATGTTGAATGGTATTTTCTAATTCGCGAATATTTCCCGGCCAGCTATGTAAATGGAGTTTCTTGAGCGCCAATGGGCTGAGGCGTAATGGTGTGTCATGTGGGTTGGTTTGATAGACCTGAATGAAGTGTTTAACCAAAGGCAAAATGTCACCACGACGCTCTGAGAGACGTGGAATGCGTAGCAACGCCACATGTAAGCGGTAGAATAAATCTTCCCTGAAACGCCCGTCCTGTACTGCATGCTCTAAATCGACATTGGTTGCGGCAATGATCCGAACATTAATTGGAATGGATTTGAGTGAGCCGACTCGAACGATCTCTCTTTCTTGTAAAACACGGAGTAATTTGACTTGCATAGGCAAGGACAGGTCACCAATTTCATCTAAAAATAAGGTGCCATTATGGGCTGCTTCAAACCAACCGACACGGCTATTAATTGCCCCTGTAAAGGCTCCTTTTTCATGTCCAAATAATTCGCTTTCGACTAACGATTCGGTAAAGGCACCACAGTTCACTGCGATAAATGGACCTTTGGCACGATGGCTTAATTGGTGGATTTGGCGTGCAACTAACTCTTTTCCTGTGCCTGTATCACCAATGATGAGTGCATTGGCCTCACTTGGTGCAATTTGTTCAATTCGAGACAACAACGCTTGCGATAACGGATCTGCAAAGACCGTTGCTGTTGCCCGTTTATGTTTCAGTGCAGAGGGCACTGCAGGGTGGGTCAAAATAGACATATCGTTTCTTATAGTTGTTGAAAATGCAGATCATGATGAAAGATTTAAAAATAAAAGATAAATAATAATTCGATATTTAAATATCAGTTTCACCGATAAATTCATGCGTGGATTATTTATCTGATTTTAAGATAAATAAAATCGGGATAACTAAAGGATAAATCAAGATATAGCAAGTGATTGAACTGTTTTATAGTAAAGCTCTCTAAATAACAAAAGGCATAATTAAAATGGCGATTACTTCAGTAAATGTGCGAAACCAATTCAAAGGCGTGATTAATGAAATCGTAGAAGGTCCTGTGGTTTCAGAAATTGATGTGGAAACCAAAGCGGGCTTTTTTACGTCCGTGATCACGACACGTTCGGTGAAGGATTTAGACTTAAAAGTAGGTTCAGAGGTGGTGGTGTTAATTAAATCGACGGAAGTGTCACTGGCTAAACTCTAAGGTTTAGTCCAGCAAAGTTTGTCAGCACAAATAGAGAATAATGATATGAGCGTAGAACAAGCTGGTTCGGTTTCTATTCAGCAGCTAACGAAACATTATCCCACACAAAAGCAAGAAGACTTAACCGTACTTAAGGACATTAACCTGAATATTCAGCCGGGTGAGTTCATTAGTATTGTGGGAAGTAGTGGCTGCGGAAAATCCACATTATTACGGTTGTTGGTTGGTCTAGAGCGTCAGTTTCAGGGCCAGATTTTGGTTGATGGTCAGCCTATACAGGGCACGAGTTTGGAACGTGGTATCGTGTTTCAAGATCATCGCCTGTTTCCATGGTTGACGGTACGGGAAAATGTACGGATTGCATTGCATAAAAGCCAGTTTAGCCGTGCAGAAGAAGATGTATTGATTGATGAACATTTAGAGTTGGTCAAATTAACCCAATTTAAAGATGCTTATCCTTCGCAGTTGTCTGGTGGGATGAATCAACGTGTGGCGATTGCCCGGAGTTTGGTGAATCGACCACAGATTTTGCTGCTCGATGAACCCTTTGGTGCACTTGATGCGTTGACGCGTCAAAATTTACAGGATGAATTACAGCGAATCTGGCAAAGTGAAAAAATCACCATGATCATTGTCACCCATGATGTCGAAGAAGCGGTATTTTTGGGTGATCGGGTGGTGGTCATGCAGCCACATCCGGGACGAATTAAACGTATTGTAGATATTCATTTAGCCCATCCGCGTAAACGCGAAGATGTCCGTCTGACCAATATTAAAAATGACATTTTGACTGACTTTAGTGATCCAGTAAAAGATCAGTTGCTTGAACCTTTATCTCACCGATTTGCCGATTATAAATTTGCATGGTAAGTCTGAATTGACCATCACCTAGACAATGTAAAAGCCCTGAATTCAGGGCTTTTTTTTAGGCTTATCAAATATAGGTCAGTATGATCATCGCTTAAGTTGGATTAATATCAGTCCATAAAAATGCCCCAGTTGGGGCATTTGTTTTTCAGTTTTATTAAACGTTGGTTTATGAGGCTTGGGAGGTATGTCTTTTTTCTAAAACATATTGGTTTTCAGGTCGTTTTAAACCTAAGTTTTCTCGTAAGGTCTTGCCTTCGTATGCCGTTCGGAATAGACCGCGACGTTGCAGTTCAGGAACGATGAGATCGACAAAATCATTTAACCCCGCAGGTGTTGTTGGCGGTAGGACATTAAAACCATCGGCAGCGTCATTCTCAAACCATTCTTGCAGTTGATCTACGACTTGTTCAGGCGTGCCAATCAAGGTCCAATGTCCACGGGCTGAAGCGATATATTGATAGAGCTGACGAATACTAAAATTGTGCTTACGGGCAATATCAATCATCATTTGCTGACGACTGGAGAAATTAATGTCTGCATCTTCTATTTTCGGGAAAGGGGCATCTAGATCAAATTTGGCCAGATTAATGCCACCTGCCAAAGCAGACAATAAACTTAAACCCACTTCTGGGTGAATTAAACTATTTAAAAAGTCATATTTTTCTTGGGCTTCTTGCGCTGTCTTGGCAACAAAAATCGAAACCCCCGGCATAATTTTGAGATCATCTGCATGGCGTCCATATTTCACTAAGCGGTTTTTGACATCACGATAAAAGGCTTGCGCATCTGCTAAATTCTGCTGTGCTGTAAAGATCACTTCGGCATATTTACCGGCTAGTTCACGACCATCTTCAGATTGTCCCGCTTGTACAATCACCGGATAGCCTTGAGGTGGGCGAGAGACGTTGAGAGCCCCCAGTACCTGATAGTATTTGCCCTGATGATTGGGCTGATGTTGTTTGCGGGCATCAAAAAATTGCCCAGTTTCTTTGTTGTAATGGAAGGTATCATCCTCCCAAGAGTCCCAAAGTTTTTGAGTGACTTCAATAAATTCATCGGCACGTTCGTAACGCTCTTTGGGTTCAGGGTGCTGCTGAATGTTAAAATTTTTTGCGGCATCGGCAGAGGCTGTCGTTACCACATTCCATGCAGCACGACCTTTAGAAATATGATCTAAAGAAGCAAATTTACGCGCCAAAATATAAGGGTCTTCATAAGTCGTAGATGCTGTGGCAATAAAGCCAATATTTTGCGTCACAGCAGACAAGGCTGCAAACAATGTGACGGGTTCAAAGCCGACGCCTTTATCGCCTAAACCTTTTTCACCTTCGACAGCAGAACTCCAACGGACAGACAGACCATCGGCAAGAAAGTAGGCATCGAATAGACCACGTTCTGCGGTTTTTGCCAGTTCAATTGCATAATCAATATTGAGATGATCTTGTGGGCGAGATTCTGGGTGGCGCCAACCCGCGACATGCTGTGAGGTGGTTGGAATAAAAGCCCCAAGCTTTATTTGACGTTTAGACATAAAAAATTTCTCATCCCAATTATTCTTAAAAGATAAAAGGGATAAGAACAAAATCTATGCCAAACCGTAATTGTTTGAAAATATGCAATTTTTAATTTTAATTGGTTCTAGGTGTAGATAAATCAACAGGATATAAAACCAAATGTTGAAAAATAAACAGCAGTTTAACGGCAAACGTTATGCATGGATCAGTACAAGATTTTCCATATGTAAACTTAAAGCGTGTATTGGCATTGAACGCTATTAGCAAACTTTATAGCAATACTTTGATGGCTTTTCGTCTCCATACCAGTTGGTAATACAGCCCTTGTAAAATACATAAGCTGACAAAAGCCAAAGCATAGGCATACCAAATGCCTTTTAAGCCCCACCATTCACTGAATAGGTAGGCACACGGCACTTCAATGCAAATAATCGCCATAATATTAATAATCATCGGCACGGTCACCGTTCCACTGGCCCGCATAATGGAAGCAAAAATAGCACTGGCACCAAAAAATAAAATCGACCAAAGCACAATGAACAGCAATTCTTGACCGAGAACCACAACTTCAGGGTCTGTAATAAATAGCGCCATTAAATATTTAGAGAATAAATAGCCCAATGCCACCAAGATGCCAGTAATAATGAAATTCATCCCGATGGCCGTACGTTTCACGCGATTAATTAGTTCAGATTGACCCGAACCGATGGCTTGCGCGGCAAAAATAGAAGCTGCAATCGCGATGGACAAGGCCGGGAATTGGATATAGTTCAAAACCTGATTGACCGCGCCATATGCAGCAGTAGCATCAGCACCATGGCGGTTAACTAAACCGACAATCACGAGACCGGCCACAGAGGTCGTGACCATCTGTATACCCGTAGGAATGCCTAGTTTTAAGATAATTTTGCTGAGATCATGTTGATGGCGAATATGACGGAGTAACGCGAAGTCAAGTTTGAGCGGATGATCTTTCTTTTTTAAGTAGAAATATAAAAATACCAAGGCAATTAAAAAGCCGATATGACTGGCAATGGCAGGGGCAATAATACCTAAACTTGGAAATCCAAATTTTCCTGCAATCAGTATTGGTGTAATGATCAGCCCTGAACCAATGGTCATACCCGATGCAATCAGCGGTGTTGTACTGTCACCGACCCCACGCAAAATCGAGGTGTAAATAATATAAATAAAGAGCAGTGGGCTACCGGCAAGCATCCATTGCACATATGGTAAAGATAAATGCATCACGTCTGGGGCTGTGCCTAAGGCCAATAAAATGGGCTTGGCAAATATCACCCCTAAAAAGGCAATGATGCTGCCACCAATCAAGGTCATAAACAGGGTGGAGCCCACGACGGTACGAACTTTGTCAAGGTTTTGCGCGCCCCAAGCTTGCCCCACCAACACGGTTGCACCTGCCGAGAGCCCGATCACAAAAGCCATTAAACAGAACAAGATCGGGAAAAATACCGCAACCGCTGCAATGGCATGCACCCCAAGCATCTGACCGACAAAAACGGTGTTAATGGTCCCAGATAAATTCTGCAAAATATTGGTGGCGATCAAAGGCACCAGAAAAACTAAAAACGTTTTCCATAAATTTTGCTGAGTAACGAGGGACTGTTGTTTTGACATGCTCAGGTCCTAGACGCGGCTTTTTATGATTTTAAGTTACTGATAACACTATCATGTTGGCATTCAAAAAAGCCTTAGTTTTTGAGTAACCAAGGCTTCATTATTTCTACATGTCTGTTTTAAAAAAAACGTTTGGGCAGATACGGCTTTAAACCGCGGAGAGAATCTCTGCAGCTCGATCTAAGGTGGCATCTTGTTTGGCAAAACAGAAACGTAATAATCGTAAATTTTCCGGCGGTTTTTGATAGAATACCGAGACAGGAATCGCCACGATTTTATGTTGCTCTGCCAACAACTGACACATCTCCACATCGCTTAAATCTGGGCGTATGGCACTGTAATCAAGGTTTTGGAAATAGGTACCTGCCGATGGAATCAACTCAAATCTAGAGTGGCTTAAGCCGGCATTGAAACGGTCACGCTTGGCTTGGTAAAAATCGGCCAATTCAGCAATGTGCTCAGGATGTTCTGCCATAAAGTTAGCCAATGCCATTTGTACAGGCGTAACACCGCAGAAATTGGCAAATTGATAAATTTGGCGAAACACTTGCATCAAGGCTGGCGCTGCAATGCAATAACCAGTTTTCCACCCTGTGACGTGAAAAGTTTTACCAAATGAACCCACGACAAAACTACGTTCACGCAGCTCAGGAAATGACAAAGCAGATAGATGCTGACGACCATCAAAAATTAAATGCTCATAGACCTCATCTGATAGCACAATAATATTTTTATCTTGAATCAGTTCGATCAAGTTGAGCCAGTCCTCACGATCCCAAATAGCACCTGTTGGATTATGCGGTGTATTGACAATAATCATCCGGGTTTTATCGTTAATCGCAGCGGCAACACGATTCCAATCCACAGTAAAATGGGGCGTCTCTAAGGCAATGTGAATGGGATGAGCCCCAACCAATTTTACACTGGGCGCATAACTGTCATAGCTCGGATCAAAAATAATCACTTCATCATCCGCATGAACCACGGCTTGAATGGCACTAAAAATACCAATGGTTGCACCCGGGGTAATGGTGACTTCGGTGTGAGGGTCAATATTTAATTGGTCGCGATGGGCAAACAGTTGGACCAATTGCTCACGCAAATGTATCAGTCCATCGCCGGGTGCATATTGGTTAAAACCTTGTTGCGTCGCATCACTTAGCGCATTTAACAGTGCAGGAGGTGCAGGGAAATCAGGAAAACCTTGAGATAAATTCAGTGCATTTAGACGCTGCGCCATTGCGCTCATGACGCTAAAAATAGTCACACCTTGTGCAGGCAGTTTGGATTCAATTGTGATCATGGAGCTTAAAAATTTTTAATAGGTTGCATTTTGAGTGTAGCAGCATCTCAGCGACTGCGAAAAGTTAGATCCGTAAAATTGATCCAGTATTGATGTTCCTATTCACTTGAATCCTAAAGTGATGTGAAAGCCAAAAAGAAGAATTCAACAAATTATTTGCAAAATGGGGTAGACGAAAAAATAATCATTTCCTAAAATGCCGTCATTAAAAAAATTAAATACATAATAACAATGCTTAAAAATATTCACGCCATGGTGGAAAACTTTGGCTTTAGCGTACAGAAACGTGCGCTACACATTCATTTCTCAAATGAACACCTAAATTCTGAAGTTTTTATTCAACGGATTGAAGGTCAACACCGTATCAATCAAGGCTTTCGTGCGGAAATTATTTGTCTCTCGACCAATGCTCATCTTGCTTTAAAGCAGTTTATCGGTGGCCGAGTGGCTGTCGATCAAGTGACAGATTTGGGACAACTCAGTCGCCTGACTGGGGTGATTACCGGGGCAAGCCAAGGTCAAAGTGATGGTGCATTGACCGTTTATAAGCTGGTGATTGAGGATGCCACAGCACTCTGGCATAAGCGTCGTAACAGCCGTGTCTTTATGAATAAATCGGTTGGGGAGATGACCGAGATTATTTTTAGTGAATGGCAGAAAAAAAGTGCGCTGTTTGCTGCCAGTTTAAGCTTGAACTTAGAGGGGCTGGCACGTACCTATGATGTGCGTCCATTCACCATGCAGGCGAATGAAAGTGATTATGCATTTTTGACCCGCCTTTGGCGCAGTGAAGGGATCAATTGGTTAATTGATGAAGCGGAGTTATTTGTCGCATTTTCGGCTGCACCGATGCAAGCACAGCAGCTGCGTTTAATTGATACGAATCAGGCTTATAGTGCTTTGGAACGGAAAAAGATTCGCTTTCATCGTAGTCATGCCACGGAACGTTTGGACACAATCACCAGTTTTGTGGCAGAACGCTTTTTACAATCGACCACGATTCAAACGCAGCGTTGGCAAGCTCAACATTTGGCACAAGACCAAAGTAATCCGCTCTTAAGCGCCCATGCACAGAGTGAGCAACAGCACAATGAAACCTTAAGTTTAGAGCAGGCGTGGACCATGAGTTCGGCTTGGACAACCGACCTCAAAGGTGCAGATCAGGCGACCACTTCAAATACACAGCAATTGGATCAGTTGAATCGGCAACTCAATCAATATCAGGAATTACAAGCCAAATATTTTACCGCCAGCAGTAGCGTAAGGGATGCACAAGTTGGGTATTGGTTTGAATTAGAAAATCATCCTGAAATCGATCAACATCAAACGACAGATCGTGAATTTCTCATACTAGGCAAAACATTTTATAACCAAAATAATTTACCCAAAGACATTTTGGTTCAATTAGAAAAGTTACTTGCCGCGAGCCGTTGGCTATCTTTAGGGGATGAACGGCAGGCCAACGAGCTGTATGTGGTCCGTCGGCAAATTTCTGTGGTGCCTGAATATGATCCTTTATTACACCGGCCACCTGCGTTTCCACAGCGGGCTAAAGTGGTCGGTCCAGAAGGTGAAAGTATTTATGTTGATGCTTGGGGGCGTATCAAAGTTCGGTTTACGTTCACCCGCAGTGATGACCACAGTCATGATGGTGGAGCAGGGAGTAATGATAATGACAGTGACTCAGCTTGGGTCGATGTACTGACCCCATGGGCGGGTGAAGGTTATGGGGCACGTTTCCATCCTCGTATTGGCGAGATTGTGGTCATCGACTTTTTTGAGGGTGATGTGGATCGTCCCTTTGTAGTAGGGCGTATACATGAGGCTGAGCGCTCTCAGACCATGTTTGATCTCAAAGGTCAGCTTCCTGAAACCAAAAAACTCAGTGGTATTCGCTCGCAAGAAGTTGCAGGAGCAGGCTTTAACCAACTGCGCTTTGATGACACGACGGGGCAGATCAGTACCCAATTACAAAGTAGTCATGCGGCGACACAGCTGAATTTAGGTAATCTCAGCCATCCTAAAGAACAAGACAGTAGCCATGGCCGTGGTGAGGGGTTTGAGCTGCGAACGGATGCTTGGGGAGCAATGCGTGCAGGTAAAGGTTTACTCATTAGTACCTATGCACAGGATAAAGCAGTTGCCGATCATCTTGCTGCTGCTGAAGCTCAGTCTCTTTTAAATCAAGGGCATCAGAACATGAATATGCTGAGCGATTTAGCCGTAAAGCAGCAGACCGATGCATTAAATGTGATTAATCGTTTGCCGAAGTTAATAAACTCTTTAGAAATCAAAAGTACTGCCGAAGGTGTCAAAGCGACTTTAAATTTGTTCAAGGAGGAGCTAAGTCGAGACCCATTGGCAGCGTTAAAGAACTGTAAAAGTTTTGTCAAAGAAATGGGCTCAATCGCACATGATGTCAAAAGTACAGTAAAAGAATTTAAAGCATTTTTTAATGATGCTGAAGATGCCTTTGATAACTTAAAGTCTGTCATAGATCATATTGAAGAAAATGGTAAAGATGTGATTCAAGGGCGGGTCGCAAGTCTGAAAAGCAACCTAAAAGAAGATCCATTAAAAGCATTAAAAGATGTGGGCAAATTGATCGAAGACATCAAATTTAACCCTGATGATTTATTGAATAATGGTGGTTTTGGTTTGCCACCAGCGATGACACCCATAAAAGCATTAGAAAAAGTACAAGGCTTTATGGAAGGCTATGCGCAAGGTTTAGAAAAATCTAATACAGCGGCAAAACAAGAACAAGGCAAATTATTCCGCCAAGCACTGATGTTACTTGCATCACCTAATGGTATTGCACTCACTACACCGGAAGATATTGTATTACAAGCCTCACAGGATATTGCAGAAAGTGCACAAGGTTCGATTAATTTCAGTGCTCAAAAGAATATTGTTGGTCATGCACAAGACAAAATCAGTCTGTTTGCGGCTCAAAAGGGCCTGAGTGCTTATGCCGCAAAAGGGAAAGTTGAATTACAAGCCCAAGATGATGCTATTGAAGCAATTGCACGAAAGGTGATTAAGCTCATTTCAACGGAAGATAAAATTGAAATTACCAGTCCTAAAGAAATCGTGCTGACCGCAGGCGGTTCACAGCTGAAAATTAATAGCAGTGGAATATTTACCACGACAGGCGGCAAGTTTGAGAGTAAGGCGGGGCAGCATAGTTTTGTGGGAGGCGGAACTGCAATAACACCTAAAGTAAGTTTGCCAAAGCTAGAAGCAATTTATAGTAATCAGGTTGATTACACTTGGAATGAAAATTCCACAATAGAAAAAGAAATTATTATTTTAAATGAAAAGCAGAATGTCTTATTAAAAGCTAAAAAAGATTTATTAGATAATGAAAATAAAATAAGTTCTTTACGATTTTATACACCAAAAGCGGATGATTTTATTGCGTTAGGTTTCGATTCTTCATATGTTTCGCTGAAACAAAAACGATTAGATGGTGATAATAAAGATGAATTATTAGAAGAGGCTTTACTTGAGTTTGATGATAATAATGTATATACAAGTGAGGATTTTTAAATGGCTGAATTAAATACAATAATAGCAAAATTCTTTGATAGTTCTGGAAAGTATGTAATTAATTTAAATGTAAAATCTAAATACCTAGGATCATCGAAAGAAAATTTAAAAAAAACAGATGTTAATGGTCTTTTTATATTTCAAGCATCGCCGGATAGAATGATAGAGATATTGGCAAAACCTCCTAATCAGAAGGATTACACATCATTTAAATTAATTAATTCTTCAATAAGCTCATCAGAAAAGAATCCTATTATAATTAACTTACCTAAAACAATTGAAGAATATCAAAGAACAAGCAATGTAAGTCCTAGTAAAGGAATAGTTAGTACATTATTTAAAGTATTGGATAGTAATGGGAAAGCAATGGTTAATTTCCCCATTCAGTCAAGACCAAAAGGTAAGGGGAGTTCCCCAGATAAATACACCAATGACCAAGGTATTGTTGAGGTATTATCATCACCAAATAGAGATATTGAAGTTTTAGTACTTACTTCTAATGATCAATTTGAGCTTAAGTTTTCTGGAAATTCGGGGGCTGGAAAAGAACAACCTATATTAATTAAACTTAATGAGCCATATAATAATTTTAAAGGTTTCACCCTAATAAAGGTGTTAGATAAATCAGGTCAGCGTTATGCGGTTCAAGATGTTGATGTTGAAATGATTTTTGATAATGTTAACAAGAAAAATTTTAAAGTTAAAAACGGACAGTTGAAATTAACAAATTGGGTTGGTCAAAAAATTAAATTGACTATATTTAAACCCGATGGAAAACCTTTAGATTCAGTAGATTTTATGGTTAGAAGAGTAAAAGAAGAATTTATTGATTTACAATTAGATGTAGATGTTTTAAATGGAAAAACAGCCCAAAATGATCCAATTACGCCACAGCGGATAGAAGATACCTCTGCGGGAGAGATAATTTCATTAAGCTTTTTCAAAGAAGTTTATGGAACAAAAAAATTGTTTTGGCATAAAACAATGAATGGAAGACCAACTCAAAACTCGACTCCAGAACAATTTTTACCCGCTTTAAATAAGGGATTGTTGAAGTATAAAATGACAGATAAGCTTATATTATGTCATTTTCTTGCTCAAATTTATCATGAGTGTGATCATTTTAATACCTTGATTGAATATGCAAGTGGAAAGGATTATGACATTGGAAATTTTCCTCCAGAAGTATGTAATGCTCCTAAGAGTAGATCATGTAGAAGACGTAAACAAATTTTAGCAGAAGGAAATACGACTCCAGGTGATGGACCCAAATATAAAGGTAAAGGTTTAATTCAATTAACGTGGAAAAGTGCATATCTTAAATATAAAAAATATTCAGGGATCGATGTGGTAAGTGATCCAGACTTATTATGCAATGATCTTTTTCATGCTGTGGAAAGTGCAGTATGGGCATTTAATGAGTTTAAAAATGCGGATAGTTTAGTTCGTAATGGTTATATTGATTTTACAAAAACATACTCAGATTCATATCATTTAGGTGTAGTAGAGCAGGTAAGCAAAAGGATTAATGGTGGTACAAATGGCCTTGCTGAAAGAAAAAGCTTATTTTTGAAAATATTAAGAGAGGTTGAAAAGCGAAATGGGTTCAAATAATTTTTTTATTTTTCTATTTATATTGGTTTATTCCACATTTGCATGTGCCGATAATAAGCTGGTTAAAGAAAATAATAATATTTTTTTTAAACAGGGCAATGCTAAAATTTTTCTATTTACTGATGAGAATTACTGTTTTGATAAAGATGCTTTTTCAATTGAAAATTTAACTAATGATAATAAAAGATATTTATTTGTAAATCACACTGATGATTGTAACTCTGGGGGTAAATATGAAATATTCGATATATCAGAAAATAAAGCAAAAAAATTCTATCTAAGCCCTCTATATGATCCAGAATTTGATATTAATGAATATAAAATTATTGAAAGGTTTAATGATGGAGCTGTTGGGTATACTCGAATATATGTTTTGAAAAATGGTAAATATCTCCTGTCAGAAGAATTGAAAACACTAGATAGTGATCTTAATTTAAGTAAGGTTTATTCAGGTGGGTTGTTTAAAATGTATTTAAAAAACAATTCAAATCAAGTAGTGAAAAATTTAGAAATAAGCGCAAATAAAGCATATTTTTTTAATAATGAATTAAAGAAAACAAAATCATATATTATTCGTGGTGATAAAGTAAAAATAGATGGCTTGATTGAGAATAATAACCTGATTTATATTAATGTTGAATTTAAGGGGTTGGGTAAAATAACAAAAGGCTATATAAAATTATCAGATGTTTTGTAATAATCTTTAACAATTTATTTGGGCTTCATTTATTCAATATAGAAATATTGTTAAGGACTTGGAAAATCCAACATTGTTAAATAAAGCCGACTCTCGTCGGCTTTATTTATTCAACCTTCCAGCACTTCTTCCAATAACTCTTCACTTGGTGCAAAGTAATACGCTCCGTCCATTGGCGTAACAAAGTGAAGTAAGCGGTCATGAATGCCGTCACCACTGGTGCCAAACATACGAACCAACATACTGTCGATAATGCTGAGATCTTTGGTATAGGCAATAAAGAACAAACCTTGGTCACCGCGGCCATCGCCATAAGGCAATGAATGACGCAAAATTGCTAGTTCTTCACCCTCACCATCTTCAACAACGGTACGTGATACATGTGAGTTTTCAGGTTGTTCGTCTTCGTTCAACTCAATCGATTCAAGTTTGGTACGCCCAATCACATGCTCTTGTGCATCAACTTTGAGCTTTTTCCATTTATCTAAGTTGTGTGCATATCGCTGCGCAAACACAAAAGAACCATCTGCAAAAATACCCGCATCTTCTGCTAATAATG
Organism: Acinetobacter sp. ANC 5600; assembly: GCF_002018395.1. NCBI lineage: Bacteria > Pseudomonadati > Pseudomonadota > Gammaproteobacteria > Moraxellales > Moraxellaceae > Acinetobacter > Acinetobacter sp. ANC 5600. Next base: position 29,911 of record NZ_MVKW01000007.1, on the reverse strand, counting down.
CTGTTTCAGCACGGTCATCTGGAAATTGAGGGTTTTCAGTACCATCAATAAAGCCAGTTAAGTCACGGCCATCGAAATTACGGAAGCAAACACGCTCATCTAAAACCTCAACTTTATCTTGAATGCCATCAAAGAAAGCTTGGCTTAAAGCAAAGCAAATATCTGTACGCTGTGCCGCAATGTGAATCAGCACATCTGCTGGCACTACAGGCATGTTAAATGAACCTTGAATTGGATCAAGTTGTTTAAAGCCTGCCGGAGCTTGACTGTAAAGTTGCGCCCAAAGTTCTGGTCCAAAAGCCACAGCCGTTTTAATCTGTGCATTAGGATGTTGGGTAATCAGACGATCACGAGTGTTAAATAAGTCTTCAAGTTGTTCTTTTAATTCGCTAATCGTTAAATCTTTTAAACGTAAAACAATAAAACGAGCATGATCTGAGGGTAATGGCAAAATTACAGATTGAGCAGACATTCATGGCTCCTAAAAATTATAATTTCTGAGTGGCTGTGTATATTGTGCCTTAAGCAGCGCTGAGAGTGTAGCCTTCATTTGGCCTTTTAGCGTGCATTATTGTCATGAAAATAGAGTAAATGTCATATAATACAGACCCATTTCAAACTTGAGCTAATGATGTCCTATCAAATCTGGATTGCATACATGTTGGCATGTTGGGTAATTAGTGTTTCCCCAGGTGCAGGTGCAATTGCGTCTATGTCGAGTGGTTTGAATTATGGGTTTAAGCATGGGTATTGGAATGCAATCGGCCTGCAATTGGCACTTTTGGTTCAGATCGCCATTGTTGCAGCTGGGGCAGGGGTCTTATTTGCGACGACACCATGGGCTTTTCTGATCGTGAAATGGTTTGGAGTGGTCTATTTATTGTATTTGGCTTATTTACAGTGGATAGCGCCAACTGAGTCAATTGAAATCCAACAAGATTTATCAAATAAATCACGTTCAAAATTAATTTTACATGGCTTTTTGGTCAATATGAGCAACCCTAAAGCGATTGTATTTTTGTTGGCAGTTTTGCCGCAGTTTTTAGATTTATCCAAACCCCAATGGATTCAATATGTCATTATGGCTGCAACGATGATTAGCATCGATCTGATTGTCATGGCGGGGTATACTGGTCTCGCTGCAAAAGTGCTGCGGTTATTAAAATCACCCAAACAACAAAAATATTTGAATCGAACCTTTGCGGTATTATTTGCTTGTGCTGCGAGTTTATTGAGTTTGGTGCATCAATAAATCCAGTTAGATGATTCTGAGCATCGTATTTGACGTGCAAAAAAAGCCATGCAACTGCATGGCTTTTTTTTGATATGTCGCGAATTGAGCAATGAACGTTGCTACTTAAGCCACTTTCTTAAATTTTTGCATAATAAAAATCAGGGCAAAGAGCAGCGCCATGGTTAATACAATAGTCAGTCCTGTAGAGGTGTTTAAACCAGCACTCGACCATAACCCCACGGTCACACCGACTTGGGCAATAATGAAAGACCACAGCACCATTTGTTTCGGGGAATTTGCCAATAAACGAGCGGTTAATGCAGGAATCACTAACAATGCACCCATCAGCAATGAGCCGACAGCACGTAAAGCCAATACGGTAAATAATGCCAGTAATAACATAAAAATCAGACGTTGCCATTTGGCACTGACACCTTCACTGACAGCAATATCGGGGTCAATGGCAATCTGAATCTGCGATTGCCAACTTTTATACAGCACGGTCAGTGCCACAATGATCACCATTGCAAAGACAGGCAAATCTGACCAAGAAATGGTGAGTAAATCACCAAATAAATAGCTGAGTAATTCAGGTTTTAAGCTGGGCAAACGTTGTATGAAGAGTAAGCCTGAGCACAGGAGTGTAGCCGAACAAAGCGCGAGCAAGGCGTCATTGGGCAAGCGAGGGTCGTGTAACACCCATAAGATTGCAACCAATAAGAGCGCAATCAATGTAACGCCCGTCCAAAGCGGTAGACTCATTGCACCGGCAATGGCGACACCGAGTAAGGTGCCATGTGCCATGGTGTCCGCAAAAAATGACATGCGACGCCATAACATTAAACAGCCAAGCGGCGCAGTCAGGAACACCAGCAAAGTGCCCATGATCCATGCTGGCAAAAGGAGTTGTAGCCATTCCATCATGGATTATGCTTCCGGTTCAGGGTGAATATGGGGACGAGAGTCGTGCTGGCAAGGCGTTGCACTATCGCCATGCGCACAGTGATCATGATGGTGTTGATAGAACACACGATTTGTTCCAAAGATCGCTTGATATTCAGGATGTTGCTGCACATTTTCAGGCAAGCCACTGCAACAAATATGTTTGTTCAGGCAAACCACACGATGTGTTCCTTGCATGACCCACTGTAAGTCATGAGAAACCATCAAAACTGCACAGCCATATTTTTCTGGCAAGCTACGCACGTAGTCATACAGTTCTGCTTCAGACTGGATATCCAGACCTTGCATGGGTTCATCCAAAACCAATACATTCGGTTGGCGCAATAAAGCCCGTGCAATCAGAACGCGTTGACGTTCGCCGCCCGACAATTGCTGAACTTTAGATTGTTGCAACTTGGCAATGCCTGTATCACGAATTATTTCTTGCTTGATATTGGCATCACATTTTTCTAGGGCCAATAAATCACACACACGTAGCGGTAAGCTGTGTGATGGATTAAATTTTTGTGGCACATATGAGAATTTTAATTTTTGTGTGCTGATCACTTTGCCAGATACAGGTTTTACAATACCCAACAACACTTTGATGAGTGTGGATTTGCCTGCACCGTTAGGACCAATCAAGGTGACAATTTCTTTTTCGTGTAAGGCGAAATCTACATTTTTTAAAATGTCACGTTCATCGATTCGGACATGAACATGCTCTAAAGCCACAATGGGCTTCATATTTAGTGTTTGCTGCGGCACTGCTGACAGATCCCTGAAATTTCAATAATACTGTGATGTGCAGTAAAGCCATCGGATGCAGATAATTCATCGAGTTGCGCCATCAAGCCTTGAGCAGATGCTTCTTTGACTATTTTACAATCGGTGCAAATCAGAAATGCAGCTTGATGTCCTTCGCGCGGATGACAACATGGGATGTAAGCATTAATCGACGTTAGACGATGAATCAAACCTTTTTCAAGCAGAAAATCCAGCGTACGATACACTGTCGGTGGTGCTGCAGGTCGGTCAGACTCACTTTTGATTTTAGCCAAAAGGTCATAAGCGCCCATTGGCCCTGTTGCATTTAAGATTAGTTCCAATACTTCTTTACGCAAGGGCGTAAGTCGAGCACCCGTCGCACTACAGAGACTCTCAGCTTCAGCAAGGCGCTGTTCGACATTATGATGATCGTGTACACCATGCAAAGCATTATGATGTTCGTGTGAACATGCGCTCATAGCCAACCTCGAGTACGAAACTGTATAAAGAAAAAGACTTTAAATCTTAACATGAAGCGTAAGGACTTACGAACAGACGTAGGTTTTTTTACGATTTTGTTATATTATAACACTATTCATTTTATGGTGCTCTCTCCCCATGTCCCGTGTAATTCTTTTTTGTAGTTTGGCTTTATTTAGTGTGATGAGCTGGGCGCAAGGCCTCGTTGTTTCTACACAACCGATTTATCTAATCGCGAAGGATGTACTCAAGGGTGTAGAGCAGCCAAAACTATTGCTTGACCATCAATCTGGACATGATGTGAGTTTGACGCCTGCGCACCGTAAAACCGTGCAAGATGCCAATCTCGTTTTATGGTTAGGCCATGCACACGAAGCACCTTTAGCAAAAATGTTAGGTGAAAGTGGCAAAAGTATCGCTATTTTAGACTCAGGCATTATCAGTGCTTTGCCATTACGGGATGTCCGTGGCAATGCATTAAAAGGCACAATCGATACACATGTCTGGCTTGAACCAAACAATGCGGTTCGAATCGGCTTTTTTATTGCTGCTTTACGTTCACAACAGTTTCCAGAACATCGTGAAAAATATTGGGCTAATGCGCGTGCATTTGCGCAGAAACTCTTGATCACAGCCCAAAAAACAGATGTGTCGAGCCGTGCTCAGCCTTACTGGTCTTACCACGATGCCTATCAATATCTTGAGCGCTCACTGAATTTGAAATTTACCGGTGCGTTGACCGATGATCCACATGTCGCACCGACATTGGCACAAATCAAATACCTGAAAGACCATCGCGCGCAGCCAAAAATATGCTTACTTGCAGAAGCACATGCCAGCCAAAATCAGTATCAAAAGCTCGGTGGCATCGTCTTTCAGCCGGTGGACGAAACCATGAGTGGGGCAGGGGATTTTGTAACAGCATGGAAGATGTTGGCTGATAAAACCCTGAAATGCACACTAAATGCGCGAAAGTAATGTAAAAAACAAACAACTATTGATTAGTTTGAAAGCAGTTTACCAATTTAAAAAAACACGACTAAGGTCGGGAAAAGATTGCAAGTTAAGGGGTGTAACTCTATAATGCCTGCGATTAAAAATAATCATCAGTTAAACTTGTCAAGCAGAATTGCTGTGAGTGAACAAAAATGAGTCGAACTAGTCGCATGATTGATCGACGATTAGCGAAAGCTTTAGTCATCTTACAAGCAGTAATGATTCCTGTTTCAGCCCTGATTGGTTGGGTCCTTAAAGACACAATCACAGCATATAGTGCAGCTTTGGGTGCGTTGGTATGCTGGCTAGCAAGTAGCTACTTTTCATGGCAGTCGTTTCGTGCGGCTGGTGCCCGTGCCTCTAAACAGGTGCTGTCAAACATGTATCGTGGCTTAATGGGCAAGTTTGCAATCGTGATTGTTGGATTCATTTTGATTTTGATCAATGTCAAACCGTTGTCAGCGGTGGCATTGTTTTGTGGTTTTATGCTCGTACAAAGTATGTCGTGGGTCGCTCCTTTTTGGGCAACACGCTTAAAAAAACGAGTATAAACACAACAAAAAATTGAAAAGTTTTTTGGAGAGTAACGAGATATCAGGCAGCACGCGATATTCGTTTTCTCTATTAGTTTTGACATTGACCAGGTGTGATTTATGGCTGCTGAAGAACATGCCCTTACTTCGACCGAGTACATTCAGCATCACTTGACTAACATGACCTATGGCAAAATGCCAGATGGTACTTGGAAGTTAGCTGAGACTGCTAAAGAAGCTCAAGAGATGGGGTTCACTGCTATTCACTTGGATTCAATGGGTTGGTCTATCGGCCTTGGTATTGTTTTCTGTTTGTTGTTCTGGGTTGTAGCGAAAGCTGCAAACTCTGGTGTTCCGACCAAGTTCCAGTCTGCAATCGAAATGATTATCGAGTTCGTTGACTCAAGTGTCCGTGACACTTTCCATGGCAAATCGCGCTTAATCGCGCCGTTAGCGTTGACCATCTTCGTGTGGATTTTCCTCATGAACTTGATGGACTTGATCCCTGTTGACTGGATTCCTTATACAGCTCAATTGATCGGTGCTAACGTGTTTGGTATGGATCCTCACCACGTTTACTTCAAAATCGTTCCATCTACTGATCCTAACATTACCCTTGGTATGGCATTGTCAGTATTTGCGTTGACTATTTTCTATAGTATCCGTGAGAAAGGTCTTGTCGGATTCGGTGCAGAATTTGCACTTAACCCATTTAACCCAAGTAACCCAGTTTTAAAAGCATTACTTATTCCAGTAAACATTATTCTTGAATTAGTAACTTTTATTGCACGTCCAATCTCATTGGCTCTACGACTGTTCGGTAACATGTATGCGGGTGAGTTGATCTTCATCTTGATCGCATTATTGCCGTTCTGGATCCAGTGGGCGTTGTCTGTGCCTTGGGCGATCTTCCATATTCTTGTTATTACGTTACAAGCATTCATTTTCATGATGTTGACTATCGTATATATGAGTATGGCTAGCGAAAAGCATTAATGGTATTGCTCAACTGTCAAAGGGTGGTTGGGCACACAATTTTTTAACTTAATTTGGTATAAACCTAACCTCTGAGGAATTATCATGGAACTCACTTTAGGTCTAGTTGCAATTGCATCTGCTATCTTGATCGCTTTTGGTGCTTTAGGTACTGCGATTGGTTTTGGTCTTCTAGGCGGCCGTTTCTTAGAAGCTGTTGCTCGTCAACCAGAATTGGCTCCACAACTTCAAACTCGTATGTTCTTAATCGCGGGTCTTCTTGATGCTGTGCCTATGATCGGTGTTGGTATTGGCTTGTTCTTCATCTTCGCTAATCCATTTGTAGGTTAATCAGCTTAATTCCTAAATTAAACTATTGAGGAATAGCAATGAATATCAACCTCACATTGATTGGCCAAGCGATTGCTTTTGCGATTTTTGTCGCATTCTGCATGAAATTTGTTTGGCCACCACTAATCAATGCGATTAGTGAGCGTCAGCGTAAAATCGCTGATGGCTTAAACGCTGCTGAAAAAGCGAAAGCTGACCTTGCGGATGCGCAAGCACAAGTGAAAGCTGAATTAGATGCGGCTAAAGCACAAGCGGCTCAATTGATCGAACAAGCGAACCGTCGTGGTGCGCAATTGGTAGAAGAAGCGCGTACTCAAGCTGCGGCTGAAGGTGAGCGTATTCGTCAACAAGCTAAAGAAGCTGTTGATACTGAAATCAATGCTGCTCGCGAAGAATTACGTCAACAAGTTGCTGCTCTTGCAGTTACTGGCGCAGAAAAAATTCTGAACCAGCAAGTTGACGCAGAAGCTCACAATGCCATGCTGACTCAGCTGGCTGCTAAACTTTAAGAGAGGCGGATTATGGCTGAACTCTTGACGTTGGCACGCCCATACGCTAAAGCAGCATTTGCTTACGCTTCTGAGCAAAATGCAACTGACGCTTGGTCAAATGCATTAAACTTGCTCAGTGCTGCGGTGCAAGACGAAGCATTTTCAGCTTATCTAAATCGCCCTGAGCTTACTCCTGCTGAGCAGGTAAGTGTTTTCGCAAAAGTTTTAGGTGAAGACCAGACTGCAGCAGTGTCAAACTTTTTGACATTGCTTGCTGATAATGACCGTCTGGCACTTCTTCCTGAAATTTCAGAAGAATACGAACAGCTCAAATCACAGAATAACAATACTGTGGATGTAGTGATTGAATCTGCATTCCCATTGACTTCTGTACAAGAACAATTACTTGCGCATGCATTAGAGAAAAAATTCGAAGCTGCCGTAAATGTTTCAGTAGAAGTTAACCCAGCGTTAATCGCGGGTGTAGTTATTCGTGCAGGCGACCAAGTGATAGATGATTCTGCGCTTAACAAGCTTGAAAAAATGCGGACTCGTCTTCTTGCTTAACAGCTTGAAGACTGAACTTTAAAAAGATTGAGGTATAGCGCAATGCAACAACTGAATCCATCCGAGATCAGTGCGCTCATTAAACAGCGTATCGGCGATCTGGACACCAGCGCGACCGCTAAGAACGAAGGGACCATTGTTATGGTTTCCGACGGTATTGTGCGCATTCACGGCCTTGCTGATGCAATGTACGGTGAAATGATCGAATTCGACGGCGGCTTATTTGGTATGGCACTGAACCTAGAACAGGATTCAGTGGGTGCCGTTGTCTTAGGTAACTACTTAAGCCTTCAAGAAGGTCAAAAAGCTCGTTGCACAGGTCGTGTATTAGAAGTTCCGGTTGGTCCAGAACTTTTAGGCCGTGTAGTAGATGCTTTGGGTAACCCAATTGATGGTAAAGGCCCTATTGACGCAAAACTTACTGATGCTGTTGAAAAAGTAGCACCAGGCGTAATTTGGCGTCAATCAGTGGATCAACCTGTACAAACTGGTTATAAATCAGTAGATACAATGATCCCTGTTGGTCGTGGTCAACGTGAGTTGATCATCGGTGACCGTCAAACTGGTAAAACAGCTATGGCGATCGATGCGATCATCGCTCAGAAAAACTCTGGCATTAAATGTATATACGTAGCAATTGGTCAAAAACAATCGACTATCGCTAACGTTGTGCGCAAGCTAGAAGAAACTGGCGCTATGGCGTACACAACTGTTGTAGCAGCTGCTGCAGCTGATCCTGCAGCGATGCAGTATCTTGCTCCGTATGCTGGTTGTACAATGGGTGAGTACTTCCGTGACCGCGGTGAAGACGCGCTTATCATTTATGATGACTTGTCTAAACAAGCTGTTGCTTACCGTCAAATTTCATTGCTTCTACGTCGTCCACCAGGTCGTGAAGCATATCCTGGTGACGTATTCTATCTACACTCACGTTTACTTGAACGTGCTTCACGTGTATCTGCTGACTACGTTGAGAAATTCACTAACGGTGAAGTTAAAGGCCAAACTGGTTCATTAACTGCATTACCGATTATTGAAACTCAAGCCGGTGACGTATCTGCATTCGTACCTACAAACGTAATTTCGATTACTGACGGTCAGATCTTCTTAGAAACATCATTATTCAACGCAGGTATTCGTCCTGCTGTGAACGCGGGTATCTCTGTATCACGTGTTGGTGGTTCTGCTCAGACTAAGATCATCAAAAAATTGTCAGGTGGTATCCGTACCGCTCTTGCGCAATACCGTGAATTAGCTGCGTTTGCTCAGTTCGCTTCTGATCTTGACGAAGCAACTCGTAAACAGCTTGAACATGGTCAACGTGTAACTGAGCTTATGAAGCAAAAACAATATGCTCCATACTCAATTGCTGACCAAGCTGTTTCAATTTATGCATCTAACGAAGGCTATATGGCTGACGTAGAAGTGAAGAAAATCGTTGCATTTGATGCTGCGTTGATCTCTTACTTCCGTTCAGAACATGCTGCGTTAATGCAAAAAATTGACGAGACTGGTGCTTACGATAAAGAAATCGAAGCAGCAATCAAAGCAGGTATTGAAAGCTTTAAAGCGACTCAAACTTACTAAGATTCAACGATGTTGAATCTGGTTCTGGTTTGGTTCACGGATCAACCTTCGAAAGCTCGAAAGGGCTTTCGAATACTAGGTTAAGCGTATGGCAAATTTAAAAGAAATTCGCGCCAAAGTAGCTAGTATCAAAAGCACGCAGAAAATTACTCGCGCGATGCAGATGGTAGCAGCTTCTAAGATGCGTCGTGCGCAAGAGCGCATGGCTCAAGGCCGTCCGTATGCCGAAAATATGCACCGTGTAATTGCTCATTTGGTACAAGCGAACCCTGAATACAAACATCGTTATATGGTTGAACGTCCTGTAAAGCGCGTTGGCTATATCATTGTTTCTTCAGATCGCGGTCTTGCTGGTGGTTTGAACATTAACTTGTTCAAAAAAGTGGTCAAACACGTACAACAGCAACAAGAGCAGTCAATTGAAGTTCAATTTGCTTTAATTGGTCAAAAAGCGGTTTCGTTTTTTAAAAACTACGGCGGTAAAGTTCTTGGTGCAACTACAAACGTAGGTGATGCTCCGAGTCTTGAACAGTTAACTGGTTCTGTACAGGTGATGTTAGACGCGTTTGATAAAGGCGAGTTAGATCGTATTTATCTAGTGTCAAACGGCTTTGTCAACGCCATGACTCAAAACCAAAAAATCGAACAGCTTGTTCCTTTAGCAGCTGCTGAGGAAAGCGAAGGCCTAAATCGTCAATACGGTTGGGACTATATCTATGAACCAGAAGCTGAAGAGCTTCTAAATGGTTTATTGGTTCGTTACATTGAGTCTATGGTTTATCAAGGTGTGATTGAAAACATCGCATGTGAACAGTCTGCTCGTATGGTTGCAATGAAAGCTGCAACTGATAACGCGGGTGAATTGATCAAGAGCCTACAACTTATTTATAACAAGCTGCGTCAAGCCGCGATTACTCAGGAAATCTCTGAGATCGTTGGTGGTGCCGCTGCCGTTTAACATTATTAGTTTGAATTGAGGAGACAGCAATGAGTAGCGGTCGTATCATTCAGATCATCGGCGCGGTTATCGACGTCGAGTTTGAACGTAACAGCGTTCCTAAGATCTATGACGCTCTCCATGTTGATGGTACTGAAACTACATTAGAAGTTCAGCAGCAACTTGGTGATGGCGTAGTTCGTACTATTGCAATGGGTTCTACTGAAGGCCTTAAGCGTGGTCTTACTGTAACTAACACTGGCGCGCCTATCTCTGTACCTGTAGGTACTGCATGTTTAGGTCGTATCATGGACGTTCTTGGTCGCCCTATCGACGAAGCTGGTCCTGTTGGTACTGAAGCTCGTTTACCAATTCACCGTCAAGCGCCTTCTTATGCAGAACAAGCGGCTTCTACTGACCTTTTAGAAACTGGTATTAAAGTCATTGACTTACTTTGCCCGTTCGCTAAAGGTGGTAAAGTTGGTCTGTTCGGTGGTGCCGGTGTTGGTAAAACTGTAAACATGATGGAGTTGATCAACAACATCGCGAAAGCTCACTCAGGTTTATCTGTGTTTGCTGGTGTTGGTGAACGTACTCGTGAAGGTAATGACTTCTATCACGAAATGAAAGACTCAAACGTTCTAGACAAAGTAGCAATGGTCTACGGTCAGATGAATGAGCCACCAGGTAACCGTTTACGTGTAGCGTTGACTGGTTTGACTATGGCTGAGTACTTCCGTGACGAAAAAGACGAAAACGGTAAAGGCCGTGACGTTCTATTGTTCGTCGACAACATCTATCGTTATACACTAGCGGGTACTGAAGTATCAGCACTTCTAGGTCGTATGCCATCTGCAGTAGGTTACCAACCGACTCTTGCAGAAGAAATGGGTGTTCTTCAAGAACGTATTACGTCTACTAAGTCTGGTTCTATTACGTCAATCCAAGCGGTATACGTACCTGCCGATGACTTAACAGATCCATCGCCTGCGACTACCTTCGCTCACTTGGACGCGACTGTTGTATTGAGCCGTGACATCGCATCTTCTGGTATTTACCCAGCGATCGATCCACTTGACTCTACTTCACGTCAGTTAGATCCACTTGTAGTGGGTACTGAGCATTACGAAATCGCTCGTTCAGTTCAAAACGTTCTTCAACGTTACAAAGAATTGAAAGACATTATCGCAATTCTTGGTATGGACGAATTGGCAGAAGAAGACAAACTTACTGTATACCGTGCACGTAAGATCCAACGTTTCTTCTCTCAACCGTTCCACGTAGCTGAAGTGTTTACTGGTGCTCCTGGTAAACTTGTACCGCTTAAAGAAACAATTCGTGGCTTTAAAGGTCTTCTAGCTGGTGAATACGACCACATTCCAGAACAAGCGTTCTACATGGTTGGTGGTATTGACGAAGTTATTGCTAAAGCTGAGAAACTTTAATTAGTTCCCTAATTTAGGAGATTCTCATGGCGACTATGCAATGTGACGTTGTAAGTGTTAAAGAGTCTTTGTACTCTGGCGCTGTAACTATGCTAATTGCTAAAGGTGCTGGTGGTGAGTTGGGTATTATGCCTGGCCATGCGCCACTAGTAACTTTGCTCAAGCCGGGCGCAATCCGCGTTCTGCTTGAAAATGGTACAGAAGAATTAATCTATGTATCAGGTGGTGTACTTGAAGTTCAACCGCACGTTGTTACTGTACTTGCAGATACTGCAGTACGTGCTGACAACCTTGATGAAGCAGCAATTATTGAAGCTCGTAAACAAGCTGAACAATTGTTAGCAAATCAAAAGAGCGACTTGGACTCAGCTGCTGCTTTGGCTGCTCTTGCAGAAACTGCTGCTCAGTTGGAAACCATCCGCAAAATCAAAAACCGCGCTCAATAAGACGCAGTTTGAGATTGAAAGAGCCACCCGAAAGGGTGGTTTTTTTATGCCTGAATAATAAATAAATTTGACTATATTTTGATTAACTTTAATTTTCATATGCTTAAAAATATATCAATGGAATTAATGATGTCTAATAAAATCTTGTTCACGTTACTATTATCTTTGGGGTTTGTTGGGTGTGCATCCGTACCTAAAGCAGATCAAAATGCTTCAGCAGCAGTAAAACAACTTAATGCCCCACAAGAAGGCAATGCAGGAATTTATGTATATCTTCAGCTTCTGTGAAAGGCGCTGCCTTAAAGAAAGATGTATGGGTGGATGGGGAATGTTTAGGTGAAACCTCTCGTGGAGTATTTTTTTATAAAGAAGTAATGGGTAATCAAAAACATACAATATCGACTGAATCAGAATTTTCACCTAACCATTTGGATATTGAAACTGAAGCAGATAAACAATATTTTGTTCAGCAATTTATTAAAATGGGCGCATTTGTAGGTGGGGCAAATTTAAAACTGGTTGATGAGCAAACAGGCAAAAAGGCCGTTAGCGAATATGCATTTGCACAAGGTGGTAATTGCAGCAAAGCCACCATCGCATTGAAATAAAGGTTTATATGTAGATAAAAAACTACTCGAAAGGGTAGTTTTTTATCCCTAAATTAGTTGAAATTGATCAATCTAAAGTTGAATATATTTTATTCAATGCAATCTTTATGGTGATTAAATTCAATCAGCTAGCATTGCACCATGAACCTTATCGCCTATGAGCCGCATTTTTGGGAACTTTATCAAGACTTTGATCAATATTATTTGAGCATTGCGGTTGATCTAAGTTCTGTCGTGTCATGTTGGGATGTTGAACTCACCCATGAAGAAGTCCAGCAATATGAACACCGTGGGCGCGTGAGTATTCAAGAACTGGCAAACTCGATGGTCGCTGCTGCTTATAAAGGTGATTTTGCTTCATTAGAAAGTCGTTTAGTGAAACCATATGAGCGTCAGGCCATGCAATCAGCTTTTAAAAAATGGCAAGATAGCCAAAAAACAGGTTAATGGTTGTTATTCATGCATGGGTAAAATTGAAAACTCGCTGTGACTGATAATTTTAATTGTAAAAATTTGATCAAAGCCTTCATCTTGTGACGGGACTTGAAGCTTGCGATAAGTCGCACACACGCCAATTTCTGGAATATGGGCTTTGCCTTCACGAAAACTGTTACGCTTTAAGGTACTGTCCAAATCGGTTTCAAAATAATAAGCAATAACTTCAAACCCAGCATCAACTGCACGTTGGATATAGCGAGCACGAGCTTCCCGATCTGGATTTGTATTATCAATCACCATTTTTGTTTTGGATGCCAAACCAGCTTCAAAGATCATATTTTCCCGATGTCGGGTTTTCAACATATCCAAATTAATACGTAAATGGCTATGATATAAATTCAACATGTAAAAGGTGGATTTGCCAGAGGCTTGAACGCCTGTAAAAATAATCAGCTGCATAGCATTTGCAATGAAAGCACGGAATGAATAGTAGAGTATTAAATCAGCAACCCAGTTTTGCTACAATCTCTGCAAAATAAATAAGAACAAGTTGCAAAGGTCCGTATGTACAAATTTTTCAACAGTTTATCGCTGTGTCTTTGTTATAGTTTGCTCGTTGCATGTCAAAGCCAATACGTCACGACACCCAATCTTCCCACTGAAGCTGCACTTGTCGCTGAATCGGTTGATAATGGCATCAGTACGGAGCTTAAAATCCCATATATGACCGCCTTTCGAAATCTGCGACAAGCCTATAATCACTGTGTTGCGTTTACCGCGAACAATCGATACGTCTATACCGATAATCGTTTAGAAGAGCATTTGGAGCAGGGGACATTGATGGCACGAACTGAGCATGGGGCGTATTTGCATAAAATGTTGGTCGAAAGTTTAGATCCACAGACGACACGTATTACCTTATTTTTACCGAAGCAATATACCTTTGCCCAAGCACGTTTTAAACAAGATGTTCAGCGCGCACTTGGACAAGATAAAAACTGTAATACTTTTGAATTTGCTCAATCCAACTAATTGAACTTTAAGACGCTTGTGAGTTTTCCTGCTCTGGGTGCTCTACACGTTTACCGCCTTCATAACTGGCAAATCGAGCCTGATCACGTTTGAAGACCGGTGCGGGTGTTGGCCAAGGCCAATCTCCAAAATGGGTTTCACGATAGCGTTTAAAAGCTGCATCGAGTTCTTCCGTGGTATTGAGCACAAATGGACCACGCATCGCCACGGGTTCATTAATCGGTTCACCTTCTAACCACAGAATCCGTGCTTCTAATCCACCTGCTTTGAGATGGACGTCGGCATCTGATTGGAGTTCAACCAAATGCTTCATCTGAATGGTTTGACCTTCTATTTCTAATGTATTGCCTTGATAGAAATAAGCAAAACGGTTGGAGCTACTTGTTGTTGCGGGAATCACCAACTCTGCACCTGCTTGCATGGTGATTAAATAAATGTTGACCTTATTTTCTGCGGCAGCCGCCCATGAGTGTGGCGGTCGGGAAATAGCATCAGTGGATTTAAACTGCCCTGAAATCACGCGAATATCCGATTTTTTTCCTTCACTATCCGTTTCAAAGACGTGAGGAATCTCTTCACGCCAAAACATTTTATAGTCAGCATCATGGGTTTTCTGTTCAGCTGATGAATTAAACCAAATTTGGAAAAGTTCAAAAGGATTGGCTTTATCTTCATGCAGTAGGGGGAACATTTCACAGTGTTCAACGCCATTGCCTGTAGACAGCCATTGCACATCACCCGCAGCATAGCGTCCGCCATTGCCTAATGAGTCAAAGTGATCGACATAGCCTTGTTCAACCAAGGTAATGGTTTCAAAGCCAGTGTGTGGATGCTCTGGGAAACCTGGAACCACATCGCCATAGTACATATTGAATTCATCTTTCTCTGCGGCTGTTTTTGGCCCCATGTCTGCATTTGCAGCAGGAAAATGATCAATATGATGAGCTGTAAATAAGAAAGGATCTTTTAAATCTAAACGAAAGGTAATGGGTGTAATGTTATAAATCACAGCGTTTGACATAACTGTTCCATCATTGGCTTTATTATTTAGCATTAATCTAAAAGGAAAAACAGTCGTGTTCTATAGCGGAACTGTAAGAAAAAAGCGTTAGCTCAAGGTCTAACGCTTTTTTGATTTACAACAGGTTGAATGCAATGGAAATACTAAATTTCGCTACTTATTCAGTTTTAGTGGTTGCATTAGATGAGCTTTTAGCTGCTTGGTCTTGGATCAACATACCTGCCAATTTCAGCATTTCCGCTTGAATATTTCCCATTTGATTTTGGATTTTCTGAAAATCAACTTTGCTTAAATCGACTTGTCCATTGAGAAAAGGTGAGGCCAATACTTGCTGATTCGCTGCCTGTAGATTGCTGCGAATATCATTAATCTCAGTGCTTTTTAGATTTAAATCATTCAAAGCTTGATTGAAACCTTTGAGCTGCTGTTGCAGCTGGGTTGCTGCTTTTTGCAATTGGAGATGATCTTGGTTGCTGACTGCGGTTTCTAAATCGACCTGCGTTTGTTTGAGTTGTTCAACATAAGTGCCCGCTTTAAGTTGCATATCCGCAACATCGCGAACGATATAAAACATATTGCCACTTTTTAATTGGCTTTGATCGGTCGCCTGACTTTGTGTCGCGGATTGATTTTCACTTGTTGGTGAAGTTGCAGGATGATCATTTTCTGCAGCGATTTCTTGTTCCTGTTGCGGTGCTGTAGCAGGTTCACAGCCAATCAGCACCAAAACACCACTAAAAATGGCAAAAGGGAGAAGAGCATTCTGCACGAGCTTTTTCATTCAATGATCACACTATAAATTAATTCTATACTTTAAATATAGGGGTAGAATGTGGATTAAAAATAGATTGTTGCAAAGCAATAACAAAATAATCGCTTGAGCAAAAAAAAGAGGGCATTTGCCCTCTTTTGATGTTTTGATGGGTTTAACCTGCAATGATTTTGATCATGGCGTGGCTGACGGCATTCATTAAAATGTAGTCGCCATTCACTTTAATCCATTGTTGGTTTTTGCCTGGTTTAGACAATTTTTTGTATTTAATGTGGTCTACTTTGTAGCGATGACCACGGTATTCAGAAGGTACTTTTTGTCCAAAACGCCAATCATGTGAAGGATTTACAGCTTTTTTCTTGTTCTGACTTTGGTTTTTACCCGTGTGTATTGTTTAGTGTGCTGTTGAGTTTTCGTCTTTTGAGTTTTTTGCCGTGCATCTATTGTTAGCGCAGAAACACGTGCTGTCAAAAAATACATAAAACGATAGCTTTCATTAATGTATTCATAAGTTCACCTGTTTACTGCTAGATGTGATTTGATAAGACTCATCATAATGAATATTTACAGGGAAACTTTGAACAATGTGTATGTGAAATATTAAAATAATGAATAAATTATTTAAATTGTCATCATATGATAATTAATAGCTATTATTGTGATAATTTAAAATGATCAATCTCAGTTAAAATCATAATAATCTTAACTGAGATATTGAGATATTGAGATATTGAGATATTGAGATATTGTCGAATTATTTGGCTAATTCAGCGTTAATGGCATCGACAATACGTGCATCATCTGCCTTGATGTCAGGTGCAAATCGAGCCACAACTTCGCCTTGTTTATTCACGAGGAATTTTTCAAAATTCCATAAAACTTCAGGCTTAGGATTTGGAGTTAAACCGTATTCAACTAAATCATCCCACCATGGGCCTTCACCAATGCGTTCAGGGATGGCTTGGGTTAAGGTTTGATAAAGTGGGTGTTTATCCGCGCCTGCAACAGAAATTTTTGCAAAAAGTGGGAAATCGACCTTGTAGTTGATCGAGCAAAATTCTTGAATTTCAGCTTCAGAACCAGGTTCTTGTTCTAAAAAGTTATTGGCAGGAAAGCCTAAGACTTCAAAGCCTTGCGACTTCTTCTCTGTATAGAGTTTTTCTAGGCCTTCATATTGCGGTGTTAGCCCACATTTAGAGGCTACATTGACCAATAATAAAACCTTGCCTTGGTATTGATTGAGTGTGATGTCATCACCTTGGATGGTTTTTACTGGGATATCGTAAACTGAAGCTGACATATTCGTTCCTAATTAAAGTTGTGCCTTTCATCCTTGTTTTAAAGGGAAATCTGGTGAACAGCAAGCTTTTATCGATAGGCTTTTCGCATAATTTTTGTAGTAGTTTGCAGAATTCGAGCTGATGCTTGGTTTATTGCTTTGTATTTAACTTGAGGCACGATGTTGGTTCGGGGTTTTTCCTGTATAGCGTTTAAAAAACTCAATAAAGCTTGAACTGTGTTGATAGCCCAATTCATAGCTGAGAGCTTTAATAGACTGACCAGCGCGGAGTTGTTGAATGGCATAAATAATTTTTGCACGGTTTCGCCATTCAGAAAGGCTCATTTGCAGTTCGTTCTGACTCAGCCGCAGTAACTGACGCTCACTCAAACCAACATTGGATAAGCATCGCTGTAGGCTCAAGCTAAAAAGGTGTACATCTGCGAGCTGCGCCAAGATCGGCTTTAACACTGCATCATGGCTTTGCGGTAAATAATGTTGATGTTTGGGCGCTGTTTTTAACTGGTCGAATAAGACCTGTAGCAGGTGTCGATAGGGTGGTGTGGTATGCTGCTCTGTAGGAAAGGTCAAAATTTCTTGCACCAACAAACGAAAGAAAGGCTGGATGCTAAATACTTCAGTCTGCTTGGGAAAATCTATGCAGAGATCAGGTGCCAGTCGGATTGCCACATAATGAATAGGTTGCTCATCAATCGCGACTGAGCAATGTTCTGTATGTGGGGGAATCCACACCCCATAACTGGCAGGTGAGAGATGATGTTGCCCTTGTATTTCATATTCGAAAATACCATCGAGACAAAAATTAAAATCACCCCAAAGACAACTGTGCGGGTAGACCGTATCTAATGCTGTGTAGTGTGCTTCAAAAAGTTCGATCTGTTGTTCAATTGGTGGTGATGTCATATAAGCCTAAGAGTCAATGTCGGAACTACAATATAAATGTCTAAAATCATGTATTTCAATTAAAACAGACATCACTCAAAATACCTAAACCAATCTTTGCACGATATATTGAGGAGTCAGACATGTTGCTTCAACCGCGTTGGGCGAAATTTGCAATTTGTTTGCCTCTGATCGCGGTATTTATATGGTCCTTGAATATTACCGTCACCCGCTATGTGACTGATTATATTTCACCGGTCAGTATCAGTTTTTATCGATGGTTTATTGCATTTTTGATATTAACCCCTTTTATGCTGAAAACCGTTTGGCAGCAAAGACAGCTGATCAAGCAGCATTGGCAGCAATTGGCTGTGCTGAGTGCTTTTGGCATGGTGTTATATCAAGGTTTGGGCTATACCGCTGCGCATTATACGACGGCGACCAATATGGGCATCATTAATGCCTTTATCCCTGTTTTTACGATTGCCGTTGCATTTTTCTTAATTAAAGATGTGCCTAATCGCTATGCCATCTTGGGCTGTGCGATTTCATTTACGGGGCTATTGTTTGTCATTGCGCAAGGAGATTTCAGTCAATTACTGAATATGGGCGGACATTTCGGCGACATCCTCATGATCTTCGCAGTGTTCTTTTATGCCTTTTATGGGGTGTTTTTAAAAAAATGGCAATTGAAACTTCCGCTACTGTTGAGCTTATATGTACAAATTTTCTTTGCCGTTTTATATCACTTGCCATTCGTGTTGTATTTAGGCATTGACGCGATTAATCCTGCGAATGCGCCAAGTGTATTTTATGCGGCAATTTTTCCATCATTGATTGCACCGTTGGTATGGATGTTGGCTGTGCAACATCTCGGGCCGAATCGCACCAGTATTTTTATGAATTTGATGCCGGTATTTACCGCGATTATTGCCTATTTCTGGTTGGCTGAGCAGTGGATGTTTTATCATACCGTCGGCACAGTGATGGCGATTACTGGGGTGATCTTGGCGCAGCGTAAGTAAATCTAGTAAAAAGTTGAAAATTTATGAGAATTATTGATTAAAAAATAGGCAAACAAACTTATTTTTTATAGAGCAAATCTTTTGAAAATGGATTTTTGAGTGTAAAACTGAATTAAAAAAACAAATTCTCGTCTTAAAAATCAATCAAAAATAGAGACATATTTTGACTAAGTGGTTATAAAATCACAAATAAAGTGCTTATTAGTATTTTTATTTATATAAAAAATATATTTGTTAAATTTAAAAAAATATTACATAATACTTTCATCGTAAATGAGGAAGTAATTCTTAATAATTACTTGATATTTACCCAGAGATTGCAAGACCCTCTGGATGTGATTTTATACACATCCTTTTTTATGCTCAGCCATCCCTATATGGCTGAGCTTTTTTTTGTTTGTATTTTCTAAAAGGCAGGTATAGATAGGCATCCGAGCTTATGCGCGGATGATTTCACCTGTTTCAGCATCAATAATTTTGCTTGGTTCTTGGCTTAGGCCGAGATCACCATTTAAGTAATTTAGTTCATCGGCAAAATACTGATTGGCTTCTTGTAAGGACCGTGCAGGGGTTAATCCCGCAGGATTGGCACTGGTAGACACAATAAAGCCATTAAAAGCTTGGCATAAAGCTACACATAAAGAATGGGTAGTCACACGGACTGCGACTTTTGGATGATTGCCTTTAATCCATGTTGGAATATGGTCGCCAGCCGGTAATAACCATGTAGTTGCACGTTCATTGGGTTTACGGTTAGTCCATGTTGCAATGACTTGCTGACGCATATCTTCTGTTAAGCCTTGAAGCAGGTGTTCAACTTGAGCGACATTCGCAGCCAATAAAATCACACCTTTTTCAATGGGACGTTGTTTTAAGCGCAAAATTTCGAGAAAGGCTTGCTCATTGTAGGGATCACAGCCCAATCCCCAAACAGCCTCTGTAGGATATGCGAGAACCTGACCTTTTTTAAGACAGGAAGCTGCTTCTGCAACAGAGGTGGTAATCATTTCTATAGACCTTATCTGATTCGACAAAGGACTATTGTGAACCTAATTTACCCATTCGACAACGTAGGTAGTGTCCGGCTTGTTGAGTGGCATAGCCCATTAACTCTAATTCCATCAGTTGACTGGTCAATGTCGCGGTATCAATTTTGAGTTGAATGGACAATTGATCAAGGCTTTGGCCGACCCAATCAAGCTGCCGATACAGCGCAATTAAATGTTCTGGTATAGGTTCGGGTGGAGGGGTGTCTGGTGTTGCTGTTTTGGGTGTCTCTATTTCGGTGGTTGTTAAGGTTTCGGCAGCCTGCGATTGCCATTGTGTAGCCAATGCCAAGTCTTCAATGACCTGTTGTGGATGATCAATCAAAATTGCACCTTCGCGTATGAGTTGATGGCAACCTTGATGCGACTCACTATAAATATGGCCTGGAATGGCAAAAATAGATTTGCCTTGTTCGGCAGCGCGTTGAGCCGTGATCAGTGAACCACTTTTTAATGCCGCTTCCGCCACGATGACACCAAGGCTGAGCCCACTGACGATACGATTTCGATGTGGAAAATGGTGTTGCAGGGGTGGGGTATGTGGTAGAAACTCACTAATCACGGTGCCGCCATGTTGGATAATCTCTTGTCTTAAACGCTGATGTGCGGTCGGATAAGTTTGATCTAAACCTGTGCCCATCACGGCAATGGTTCTGTGGTGTTGTATGGCAGCGCGATGTGCCGCTTCATCAATTCCTTGTGCTAAACCGCTATTGATATAGAACCCTTGCTCACTGAGATAATAAGCAAAATCATAAGCAATTTGCCGACCTTGGGGACTGGGTTTGCGGCTACCAACAATCGCAATTTGGGGTTGCATCAAGGCTTGGGCATTACCTTGCACAAATAGAATGGGCGGCTTGTCGCTATAAGGTAAAAGCTGTTGTGGATAGTTTAGGTCTTCAGGAATCAGTACAAAGTCACTGTATTGTTCAATATCCTTGAGACATTTTTCAAAGCTAAGCTGTCCACTTGGGCTATGAAATTCCTCAAAGCGCTTTAAATGATTTTTATGCAGTCCTAATTTTTGCCATGTGGTGATTTGATCAGGCTTAAGGGCGTGGTGTAGGGCAGGATAGTGCTGCTGAATTTTATAGAAACTGCGAAGTGAGTGTTGCACCACAAACCACAGGCGAATGTAATCTAAATGCAAGTCAGTCAATGAGTTGAGCATAATGAGACCTTTGAATATGTCTTCTTTTTATGGGTTAAAATTATTAGTGATATCGTTGTTGGATAATAAAAAATGAGGCTGAATACAGCCTCATTTTTATGGATTTGGTCTTAGTCATCCATCAGTGGTGGCTGAATCGTTGCACCCACTTTGATTGGTAATTCGCTCTCAAGTACATAAGCATAGCTTAAGTTATCAAACGTTTTGAATACCATGATGTTGCCAATACGTTGTCCTGGAAGTTGAACACGTTCTTTGGTTTTTGGATCAGTCACGATTTCACCTTTTTGGTTCACGCTAAAGACTTGACCAGATTGAACGCCTTGCAAGCTACCACGGTCGATCGTCACCACACTGTGAATCGCTGCAGTACCAATCGAGCCCATGACACGAACAATACTACCGCCAGCAGTGATATTTTCAGCATTGGTTGGATAGAACAACGTTGGCAGCATTGGGTCATATTCAGGAAGAACACGATCGCCACGACGAACTTCGGCATTATAAGTATCGGTCAGTTCTAAAGTGGTAATGTCGTTTTCACCACGAACGGCAACACCTGAAGCGACTTGAGTCAGTTCTAAACCTGCGTTGTATTTTTTGCCGTTTGCATCGGTAAAGATGTACGGTTCGCCTTCACGGTAAACAGCATAACGTTGACCGACTTGCATACCTTGGCCGCGTGCATAAACTGTTTGGCCTTTGGCAGCTAATACACGTTGATCAGCTGTACCTAAAATGTAAGGTGTGCCTTCCACAGAATCAGCTGCAACAATCATGCTGCGCTCAAGCCATTGCTTAATATATTCCAATGGAA
The DNA here is from genome assembly GCF_002018395.1 of Acinetobacter sp. ANC 5600. Classification (NCBI taxonomy): domain Bacteria; kingdom Pseudomonadati; phylum Pseudomonadota; class Gammaproteobacteria; order Moraxellales; family Moraxellaceae; genus Acinetobacter; species Acinetobacter sp. ANC 5600. The sequence goes on along the minus strand of NZ_MVKW01000007.1, from coordinate 8,044 downwards.
TAACCGGAATCGCACTGTTGAGGGATTCAACACGAACTTGTGGTTGAAGTTTAGTACCACCTGTATAGCGACGAATAATACCGTCACAGCCATCACCTTCATCTTTACCGATGATTGGGCGGCCATTGTAGGTACACATTAATAGGCGGTCACCTGGGAAAATCCAGTGCGGATTTTTCACGTGTTTATTGCTCGCCCAGATTTCAGGCCAGCGCACAGGATTTTTTAAGAAACGCTTGGAAATATCCCACAACGTATCGCCTTTTTTCACCACATAAACTTGAGGCGCACCTGCCTTCAATGACGGTGGATTGACGTTACGAGCAGGGGCAGCTTCTGCAACACTGACCATTCCCATCCCCACACTTACACAGACTGTAAGTGCCAATAATTGTTTTTTAAACCCCAAGGCACTAAAAGTTGGCATGCCCTTCAAAACCTTTTTCATTATCATAATTCCTAAAATTATGTATGTAACTGCGTTATAATAACGATATTACACACAATTTTTTGATGAAGCATTCCTTCATTTTGTTTTTTGATCAATGGCATAAGTGAGGACGTCGTATGGCCTTATTACCTATTTTAAGTTTCCCCGATCCCCGTCTTCGTACCATTGCAAAACCAGTCGAAGAAGTTACTGATGAAATTCGTCAGTTAGCAGCCGACATGTTTGAAACTATGTATGAAGCACCGGGAATTGGCCTGGCAGCAACACAGGTAGATCACCATATTCAGCTGATAGTCATGGATTTATCTGAAGAAAAAGATCAACCCATGGTGTTTATTAACCCCAAAATTACGCCATTGACGCAAGAGACGCAGCCCTATGAAGAAGGCTGTTTATCAGTGCCTCAAATATACGATAAAGTTGAGCGCCCGTCACGTGTAAAAATTCAGGCAATTAACCTTGAAGGTCAATCATTTGAAGTGGAAGCGGACGGACTTCTCGCAGTTTGTATCCAACATGAAATGGATCACTTAAATGGTAAGTTATTCGTCGACTATCTATCGCCTTTGAAACGTCAACGTGCACGTGACAAAGTGGAAAAGTTGGTTCGCCAACGTCAAAAAGATAAAGTCGCAGTTAAGCGTTAATTGATCGCGGTTAAAAAATACCTGAGACAAGCCCAATTTCGATTGGGCTTTGTTATACTTGGGTCAGACAAATGTTAGGGTTTGCCTGTATTGTTTCGTAGTGGAGTGCTGCTGTCCTTTGCAGCCGTTTTTTTGCAGATTGCTGTTTTTTTACAGCCATTGTTGCCCAAGCAATATCAAGTTGCTCCGGTCTGCGAAACCATTACGCGTGCGCTTTTACTTCCCAATGTTCATACTGAACATACCGCACATTCACACCATTCATCATCCGCTCATGTAGAGCAAGTTCAAGTCGATCATACTGCCCATGAACATGATGCCAGTCATCAATGTCAGTATTGTACGGTCTACGGCAATTTGGTTTTGCCCCCTGAACTTGATGTGAAAGAAGTGCTTGATCGAATTCAAGTTCGTTTAATTGCTTTTCAAAAAGCTTTCAAGCATGTCTGGTTTGTTCTTCAACAACTCTTTTTACTTCCGCAAGGTCGAGCCCCGCCACTCGCTGCATAAATCCGACGTTTTTTTAACTTGGGTCTTTGAGGACTCAGGTACGCCTTTATTTATGTATTTTGTGAGATAAACATGGCTCAGCCTAAATTTTTTCTACAGCCTCTTGCGGCTGCAATTTGTGTTGCCTGCTATTCAACTACGGTGATGGCTGATGAGATGTCCGTAGAGATGACGGAAACCAATGCCGTACAGACTTTGGCACCGATTGTGGTGACGTCACATCAGGGGAATGATGCCAATGGCCTGATTGTTCGTGCCAACCCCAAACAGCCGATTCAACCGATACCTGCCAGTGATGGGGCCGATTATTTAAAAAGTATTGTGGGGTTTAGTGCCATTAAAAATGGGGGAACCAATGCAGATCCAACCTTCCGTGGCATGTTTGGTTCACGCATTAAAATTTTGACCGATGGCACAGAAAATCTAGGGGCGTGTCCGAGTCGTATGGATGCACCAACGTCTTATATTTCCCCTGAAAGTTATGACCGAATTTCAGTAATTAAAGGACCTCAAACGGTTCAATATGCCAATACAGGTTCTGCTGCAACAGTCTTGTTTGAACGTAAACCTGAACAGTTGGATGCTGATAAAAACTACCGTGGTCAAGCCAGTGTGATGATCGGTTCTTATGGTCGTTTAGATCATAATGTCGAAGCGGCCGTAGGGGATGAACATAAATATGTCCGTTTAAATGCTAGCCGGTCTGTTGCAGACAGCTACCAAGATGGAGATGGTAATACTGTGCCGTCAGACTGGGAGCGTTGGAATACAGATTTGGCACTCGGTTGGACGCCAAACGAAGATACATGGGTAGAACTTACTGGAGGTAAAGCCGATGGTGAGGCGGTATACGCAGGCCGTTCAATGGATGGTTCGCAATTTGCCCGTGAAAGCTTAGGCCTTCGTGTCGAGAAAAAGAATGTCACGGAGGTGATTAAAAAAATCGAAGCACAGGTCAACTATAGTTTTAATGATCATGTCATGGATAACTTCAGCTTACGTGAGTTTCAACCAAGTGGCATGATGAATATGCCTATGGCTTCCAACGTGGCACGAGAAACCTTAAATGCCCGTCTGGCTGTTACTCATCAATGGGATAAGATTGACTTTGTCACAGGCATTGACACACAGAACAATGAACATAGTATTCGCAAAGGGATGCGCAATAGCTATAAAGACAAAGCACGTGAAACAGATATGAAGTTTCAGTCATATGGTGGTTTTGGAGAAGTCAGTTATCAATTGAGTGACAACAATAAGTTGGTTTCCGGACTTCGTCTCGATCAAGTGCAAGTGAAAGATGAGCGTGCCGCTTCGAAAGCGAGTGGCTATAACACGGAGCTGAATGAAACTTTGCCAAGTGCTTTTATTCGTTTTGAAAATAAACACCCTGAACATGACAATGGTAAAACCTATATCGGTCTAGGCTATGTGGAACGCATGCCTGATTATTGGGAGTTATTTAGTCCTAAACACGGTAATGCAGGTACAACAAACACCTTTAATGGCGTCGAGCCTGAAAAAACCTTGCAGTTAGATGTGGGCTATCAACATGAACATGGCGCATTCAGTTCGTGGGCGTCTGCCTATGCGGGGCTGATTCAGGACTTTATTTTGATGAGTTATCACGATCATCCAAATACAGGTGAGCATGATCATGGTTCAACCTTTAGTGCGGGTGCGAAAAATGTCGATGCGACTATTGCGGGAGCTGAAGCGGGGATTGGCTATCAATTTAGCGATCATATTCAAGCCGATGTTAGCGCAATGTATGCGTGGGGTAAAAACACCACAGATGGCAAGCCATTACCACAAATTTCACCTTTAGAAGCACGTATCAACCTACGTTATATCCAAGATAATTATACTTTGGGAGCGTTTTGGCGTGTGGTTGATGGACAAAATCGTATCAGTGCGTACCAAGGCAATATCGTGGGTTATGACCTGAAAGAAAGTGCAGGTTTTGGCACACTGTCTTTAAATGGTACTTATCATATTAATGAGGGTGTAGATGTATCTGTGGGTGTGGATAATCTCCTGAATAAAACCTATACCGAACATCTAAATAAACTAGGTGATGCAGGGACAGGCTTAGCGACCGATCAACAGTTTAATAATATCGGTCGCAATTATTGGGCACGTATTTCGATGAAATTCTAAGTTCTGATATTTGTCATCCAAAAAGCAGAGCCATCGCTCTGCTTTTTTTATTGGTGCATACTCGCCAGTTGTTTGGCTTTACTTTGATACAGTGCTAAACCGAGTTTTTGAATTGCACGGCCTTTTTGCTGTAACTTTTGATTTAAACTCGGAACATGCTTAGCACCTGAATATAGGACGAGATTTCTAGCCAATAAATAATAGGCAAACCATGCGGCGGATTGGGGTTTGAGCCCTAATTTATGCATGCGTTTTTTGCCAATAAAAAATTGTGTCAGCTCCAGATGTTGTCGATAAGCCAGTTTTTGCTGAAATGGTCGGAGGTATTTGTATTGTCTTTCAAAAGGTTCTTTAGAGAGACTGGCACCGAGAGCCATGCTGCTTGCATCGGATTGGGGGTGTACAAATTGCATCCAATACAGCAGTTTCCAACCGTCAGATTCTTTTTCAATTAACCATTTTTCATCAATACCCATCAACCAGCCGACATAGCGCCAAAAATGCAAAAAGCTTTCAGTTTCTTGTTTTGACGGAAAAATTCCTAAAGCGCGAATGCCCAAAAGTACCACACTGCTAAAGGCAAGATTGGTCATCGCCAAGTCAAATTGATTTATCGGTACCCCCCACGTTGCAAAATCCCAGTCTTTGCCTTTTTGGAGTTGATGCCGTACCAAAGCGTGAATAAAACGCACATAAATCGTCGATGTAAATCCCGCATGCAAACGTTCGAGTCCGCGTTCTTCAGTGATATCTACCCACCATTTAGTGGTTTCAGCCAGACGTGTACCGGCTTGTTTATTTAAAGCACCGGTCAGCATGAGTGGCTGATTGAAACCGGGGAAGAGATAACCCACCATGAGTGAAAGGTCGCGCAAAATAAAGCCATTGTTAATCCCGAGTCGATGGGTGAATTCAAGGGCTTGCTGTATTTTTTCTGGCTCTAACCAAGGCGGTATTTGTTCAACATGCTTAAAAAAATGTTCGAGTTCGGGAATAGAAAAGGGAAGTTGCTCTACACCTTTAAATAAAGCGATTTCAAAATATTCACGATGCTGTTTAGGGTTCTGCATCATCCACGTGAGCACTTTTTCCATCTGTGGATCACCACATTGCAGGGCTTTATTGAGGGCAAGATATTGAGGGTAATTCGGCTGTGCAGCTTGACCCGTCAAATGAGACAGCAGAAAACTTAGCAGATTAGATTGCTGCGTGGCCTGAAATGAAGACAGCCGGGTATTGAAGTGAGTGGTCATGTTTTGATCTTCAATGTTATTGTTTCATGCCACACTAATATGAATATTTATTCGCATTCAATTCGCATAACACTATCGCATTGGAGAGCAAAAGAATGAGAAAAAGACCACAACAACAACGCGCGAAAATGATCGTGGAAAGCATTTTGCAAGCTGCGCAGTTGTGTATTGCAGAACAAGGTTTACTGGAGCTGACGACGCCCAAAATTGCGGAAAAATCTGGCGTGAGCGTTGGGTCAATTTATCAATATTTTGAAAATAAAGAACAAATCGTAGAAGAATTACTGCTCAGAAAATCAGAACAATTGGGGTTGGCACTAAAAAATATAGTCGTGGAGCAAGAGCAGCACAGTATTTATGAGGTGATCCCACTTTGTATTCAGTTTGGCTTTGATATGTTGAAAGCTGATCGTGGCTTCTTCATTGAGATCTTAAAACATTGGCATCAATACAGTCATTCAGATGCCTCTCAGGTTTTGGAAAAGCATTTTTTTGAAGTTGGGATGTATTTATTTAATCGCTATTATTCACATTGGAACTTTGAAACGCTGAAACATCGCTCTTTTGTGATCATTAATAGTACTTTATTTACCATGATGCGCTATGTGAGCAATAATAGTTTTTTAATTACAGAACAACAACTTAAAGTAGAATTATCAAAGATGATTTTGGCGTATTTAGATAGTGAATAACACTGAAAAAATTAAGTTTGTCTATCAAATAATCTATTTAATTCAGATCCAAGATATGTGAAGATAGATTAATAATAAATCAATAACTTAAGATAATAAATCAGGAACATCATCATGGTTTCTTTGAGCTTGCAGCAACTGTCCAAATCTTTTGCGGGAAAAAGTATATTTTCAAATTTAAATTTAGGGTTAAGCGAATTCGGAATTGTCGCTGTTGTTGCTGAGAATGGAGTAGGGAAGTCCACCTTACTTGCGATGATTGCTGGGATGTTGGATTTCGATACAGGCAATATTTTGATTAATGATCAGCAATATGCCCTTCACAACAATGAATACAAGAAACTTGTGGCCTATGTGCCAGATAAAAGCCCTATTTATGATTTTTTACAAGGGCAGGAGTTTCTGAATTTAATGTGTGATATTCGAGGGATAGCGCATGAGCAGTATCAAATCTTCATTGAAAAATTTAAATTAGAAAACTATTTAGCCACGCCATTTGCTGACATGTCTTTTGGCACAACCAAAAAGTTTTTATTGGTTGCAGCCTTAATGACTTCGGCACCTTTACTGATTTTGGATGAACCGAGCAATGGCTTAGATCAAAATGCCTTGGCTGAATTAACAAGTATACTTTTACAGCAGAGCCAATCGAAATTGATTCTATTGTCTTGCCATGATCCAGTATTTAGAGACAGTCTTGCAGCAAAAATCATCGAGCTAGATCGGCTAAAGTCCAATGAGCAGGCGGCATGAATAAACAAAGACATGTTAGGCAGCGAACAATCATAAAAACGCTTTTGAAATATCGATGGACATTTTATGTCAAGACCACAGCAGACGCAGTTGCACGGCAAAAGCATTTACTTATTTTAATCACATTAATTCTCGGGCCAATGCTATTCGGACTGCTCTTATCATTAGTACAGCCCATTATTGATTTGGTTTATTGCAAATCAATAGTCACGAATGTGTTTCTTTGGACTGGCTTTCTTGCCTTAAATGTATTTTGGTGTGCGATACAACGTAAAGCTTTGAGCGGTGGGGAAGGGTATCGCTATCTAGCGCTATTGCCCATCACGCTCAAAAGTCGTTTTGCAGTGGAAATCAAATTTTTAGGCAGTTTAAGCTTTTTGCTGTTATTGCCATTTGTTTTAGCGCTTCTATATGTTTGGGTTGAGTATGAATTTTTGCCTTCCATTGGCATCAGTGTATTGATGCTACTTTGGATCTTTAATTTATTAATCATACAAATGCTGTTTTTACAACAGAATCAAAATTGGGTTTTAGTCTGTCTTTTGACATATTTGCCCATTTTGTGCCTAGCGATATTGGACGCTCAACTCGTTGCGGTGTTGTTATCTACTTTCATCTGTATAGCGGCAATAAAATTTTGGCTGCTCGGCAGAAAATTAAAACCAATAAAGCTGCAAGTACCTAGCGTATTTCTGATACAGAAATATAGCCCACTCTGGCTCAATCAAAATAAACTCATTATTCGTCAGGCATTTCATAAAAGATTTCTAACCCATCGTATAGTTAGTATCGGTATTTCGGTTACAGCGGTCGTGATTTTGTATTGGTTCGCCACACAGGTGAACACTTGGAACATCATGAGCCTTGATTTCACTGCTTCACAATTATTCCAATTGATGTGTGCCATCTATATTGCACTGAGTTTATTCAATCTAGGCGTGATAAAAATGGACTTAAAATCAAATTTTGAATGTGCAGAACAATTCTGGGTCATTCAAGGGTTCACACTTTGGCAGCTCAGGAAATACGAATACTGTGTTTTATTGATAATTGGCTTGTTGATGAGTGTGCCAGTTTTGGTCTGGCTACTACTGAAAGGTGGATTCGTTGATGTGCTATTGATGGCGACATTATTTGGTATCGCCATTCCATTTATTCAGTAGTTGTATAGAAAACCTGAAGAAGTGCACGGTGTTATGCCAGTTTTAATGTTTATCTTATGGGTGCCTCTGGCATATCGCATGCTTTCTGTACGCTAAAAACACTTTTTTAAGTAAAAAACGCTGATTTAGTAGAATAAATAAACAAACGTAATGAAAAATTAAAAATAAATGGAAAAGGGTGTTGCGTTGGATCAGAAATGCTGTAGAATGCACATCCATCGGCGGTGATGAAGATTAAAACTTCTGATAAAACAATGACTTGGTTGAATTGATTAAGTTGGGTTTTATTTGATAAGTTTAAAAATAATTTGAATTACCGGTTGACTCTTTAGAAATAAAGAGTAATATAGCCGACCTAGCTTGCTGGTGACGAACCAGCAAGAAGATCATTAAGAGATTATGAAGAACAACTTGT
>NZ_MVKW01000006.1:0-152125 GCF_002018395.1 Acinetobacter sp. ANC 5600 | reverse complement strand
TGCATATTTTGCCCAAGATAATGATATCCAAAAATGGATTCGTAAATGTTTATTATCAACGGATCAAAGTATAATTAGGTTTGATACTATTCAACAACAAATGTTGGGCCTAAAGTCGGTATACAATTAATATGAAAAGTAAAATTAAAAAACACGTCTTTGGTTATGATGTGTTTGAGCAGAATATTCCTTTTTCTCATTTAGATGAAGGGGATATTCTACTCAAAGTTGACAATGATTCTAAGAGAAATCATAACTGGTCATTTATTAGCATGAATGATGATTATATTGAATTGATTGATCAATCTTATGCTCGGCTAGGTAAGTCTATAAGCATGTTTATTTTTATTTTACCTATATGGTTGTTTTCAATTGGTTTGCTGATTTATTTTTTAACTAATCCATTTTTTGATGATGGGATTGGTATGTATGTATTTATTATAATTGTTTATTTATTTTTTATAATACTTGTCTTTTATGCATTTATGAGTCCATATTTTAAATACGACCATAAACAACCTATTTGTAAGCCTGTTCTTTTTAATAGAAAAACAGGTAAAGTTTTTTTCTATATTAATGATCAAGAATATATAGAAAAGAAATGGACAGATGTAGTTTATATTATGGGCAGTAGTTTTGGGTTGTCTGGCATTCCATTACGAGAGCTTCGGGCACATATCATCGAAGACGGCATCCTAAAACATACCTTTGTGATTGGCTTTCCAATGATTGGAATATTCCGTACTCAAGGTTTATGGACTTTTATTTGTCATTTTATGATGAAAGGACCAGAGGAGCTATACCCCAAACCGCATCCTATGTACGGTACCATTGATCCTTTTACACAACTAACTTATTGTCAAAATGTTCAAGGCGCAAAAGAAAGCTGGAAAGAGACCTGGAAGTCATTTCGGATCATTTATCACTATAATTGGGTTCCATCATTGTTTTCTTATCCCTTTGATGTGTGTAACTTTGTGGCGCGAAGAATTTTATTGCATATCAAACCATTGCCTGTTTGGCATGATGATGTGATAAGAAAAAATAAAATGAATTTACAGCGGCCAGAAGAAATCAGTGCAAAAGATAATTTTGAATTTACGATGTTTAAAATGATGGATAAATAAAAAGCTCTTTCGATTTTTCAATATAAATTAAGGGAATAGGCTGAATATGACTACCACCTAACGCCTACATCAAAGTCACGTAAGCATTGTATTAGCTTATTATTTATTGATTTCAATTTGATGCGAAAAAATAAAGCATTATGTCTGTGAGCCGCAGAGTTTTGTACCGTTGTTGCAAACGGGCTATAGATGTTTTATCAAGCTTTCAGAAACGCCTGACTATACTCAATTTTAGCATGAATATTATTGGGTTTATAAAGATCCGATATGGAAAGCCGAAACACGAAAAAATAAAGCTGAATTGGAGCGGGTCCTTTTGATAGAGATATGCTGTTAGCAAGCAACATTGAGATGATTGATACTTCACTAGAATTAAATAACCAAAATGGAATTTATCAAGTGTGGTTTATACAGCGAAAAGACATATTTTGGCTGACATCCGCTGTTTCATCACGTTCTTTTAGAATGGCTGTAGGAGGGGCTTTTTGACGGTAGATATTCATGCCATCACCGCCCCCAGCATTATCACCACCTTGTGTAAAAGAACTGCGCATGACTTTTTCTGTGCCTTGTTTGGGTCCTTGTGGATTGTTAACAGGTGACTCTGCATAGTAGTTTTCACTATACCAGTCTCTGACCCATTCTTTATTGTTTGTCACCATATCGTAAATTCCCAAAGGATTTGGTGATACTTTTCTAATATAGGAAGATGTCCATAATTATTATACCCATATTTAACAGAATTGGTTTTGAGTTGTTCATAGCTTGCAATATTTACCCCATTTTTCATGGTGCCATCATTGGTTGCATAGAGAAGGTATTGTCCACGGTTTCGGGCAGCATATTCCCATTGTGCTTCTGTCGGTAAATCCATTTTTTGCCCCATTTGATTGCGTAACCACTGACAATACTTTTGTGCGCTGATATTGAGATGTATCGTGACAGAGAGCGTAATCACTTAACACGTCTAACTCAGTTTAGAGGGATTTATGCGATTTGTTCAGCAGATGCTGTGCTTAGAACTGACCAATCTGATCATAATTTGCCGTTAGTTGGACATTGTGTAGAAAGTCCTTTTGCGTATGTGTATAGCTTTGATCGGGTCTTGATGGCAGGTCTGTTATTGAGTCAGGTTTAAAGGAAATTAGTGTAACTTGGGGTAAAAATTTAGATCTGCATTTTTTTAATCACTAGATTTCATTAGAGATTTTGGATGAGTTAAATTGCCACCACCACCTCAATATTAGCAATGTAACTTTCTATACATTTAATATTAAATAAAGATTTATTAAATGCTACACAAATTTATTGTTTAACTCTCAAAGAGGTTTTCAGCAGCCATTTATAAAGTTAGTGGCTACTGAAAATTGAAATATAAACTGGAAAACGATAGATATTAGAACTAAATTTTTTTATCTATTTCTATTTTCATGTAATTAAAAAGATTTTCAGTATCTCTAGCTTTAGGAGTGTTATCTGCATTTAAAATACCTTCACTAATTAATCGATCTCTTAATTTAGTTTGATTTGTGATGTCAGTGAATGTGTAATCAGCCTTCAAATTGTGGATCAAAGATTTAAAATCTTGAATCTTTGGGTCATTAAACAATTGTATTAAACGCTCAATAAGCGGATGTTGTGGCATAGCCACTGTCTCATCAGCTGATGAGACAGTTAGCGATTCCTCATTTACCTGATGTTCTGCAATTAAACTGATTTGCTCTTGTATGTTTGTCGATGAGGATTGAGGCTTCGGATGCTCAGGTTGCTGTACTGACATAGGGGGATTTAAATCATTTATTTCTGGTACCTGTGTTATTTGTGGCTGAGTGTGCAGATCCTTTTCTGATGGATGAGTGATGGCTGTTGATACTGTGAGTTGAGTAATATTCGAAGCGTTGATATCTTCTTTTTTTACTGTAGGTGTGACGTCGGAGATCTGTGATATCTGAATGCTACGCTGAACTTCAGTCCAAGTTTTAGAAATTTCTTCATTAAGTTCATTTAATGTCGTTTCTAGAAATTCTTCGTCAGCAATGCTTGGCAAAGCCTGTTCTAAATCGGATTGATGAGTCGTCTTAAAACATGGATAGGCTTTTGTTTTGTAGTAATAAAGTGTATTAATAAATTCAGATGGCAATAACTTTCCAATGCTAAAAGCTACCAAATACGGTAAGTCGTTATATTCTTTACATTCTGATTCTATATAAAAGAAATTAAGACTTAAAATGTCTTCCTTTAATGCACTTAAATTTAGTGGATAGTTATTTTTAATTAACATTTCATAGTGAAAGTAGAGAGATAATGCAAGCAGTGGTAAATGCTTAATTTGAGATTCTAGAAGCATGTATTCCGTTAAAATTTTTTCTCTCAAAATTTGCTTAGACAAGAATTTTGATGTGAGTTCATCTTTAGTCTGTTGCTCTTTTAAAGAGCTATAATATTCTCTTGAGCTACATAAGTTAGAGATTTCTTTATATTTTTCAATGAGGACAGGATCATTGACCTCAAGATTAAATAATAAACGGGTAAACATGCCAGCATAGGCTTTAGTGTTATCAAAACTTTCTAAAGAGAAAAGCTGCTTTTTAGCTTTTTCATCTTGTGCTTGTAGATGAGAAATTTCATATTTACTGGGGTTGAAATATTCATTTAAAGTTTTATTGTTTATTAAATCAAATAAAGACTCTTTAGAAATTTTATTTTCAAATATAAGTCCAGTAAATTTTAGTGCCTTTTCATGCTCTAAAATCTTTTTTTGATCTAAGCGATATGCTTCCCAAAATTTTTCTATCTCTAAATCTGTTGCTAAACTAACCTGTAGATTATTGGCACTATGCTTTAATGCGAATTTACCCCGTTCCGTTAATGCATAAAATTGTTGCACGGCTTCTAAATTAATATAGCTAGCCAAAGTGTGTTCAGACTGATAAGTAGAAGATGAATATGATTTAGATAGTTTAGCAAGGATATACTCATTATCATCTAAATGCGTAATATCGGCCGCAGTATTCATTAAATTAAAAAAACTATGTTTAGAGTTCTGACATGGTTGAATTCTAAAACTATGTATTTTTAATAAGCCTTGAGAGATCCAGTTATTCCATTCTTTAAAGCTAAGAACAATATATTGGCCATTGATCATTAAAAGAACTCCTCATCCTCATCATCTTGATTAGGCTGATATTTAATTTGAGTAATATTTGGAAGATTTTGAATTAGTTTATGGGGGATAGACGTGTGGTAACTCATAAATAGATTACAACGGCTTCTTGTTGTTGCTACAAAGAGTAACCGCTTATCTAAATCTGGATTTTTTTCCAACACAAATGATTTGACAATATCTTTATTACTATTTAACTGTGGAATAAAGACTTGCTCAAAATCTAGACCTTTTGAGCTATGATATGTCATTAGGTATACCATTGGCTTTGATGGCATCTCGTTAAAGTCGCCAAAGTCATTTCCCAAGTATCTGATGTTAATATTATTGTCTCTTAAATAAGCATTTACTTGTCTATAATCATATCGGTCACTTTTACCTGCTTGATATGAAAATAATTCATCAGCATTTTTAGAAAAAAAATGTTGGATGATCACTTGAATAAGCGAACTAATATCTTTGTGATGAGATAGCAATATACAACTAGGCTTGTCTGGTCTAGCTCTACTTAATGCTTCTTGGGCTGTCCAAATGAATTCTTGATTTTGATTTTCAAATTGGATCAGTCTAGCGGTTGTATTTGCCAAAGTATTTCCTGGTTTTCCACTAAGTAAATGATTATTCGGTAAAATACTGAAAGCAATTTTAGCTAAGAACTCTGTAAGTCTATGAATAATCATTAATACATGTTGGAAAGGATTAACCGTTTTAATAATTTCTGATTCTGTAGCTGACTGTTCATAAATAGATTGGGCACAATCGCCAGCAATAATTAAATGCGTTGATAGTTTCTTGATTGTATTTAAATCTTCAGCAGAAATATCTTGAACTTCATCTAGAAACACGAAATCGCATGGCCAATTATTTTTTAAAAATTTGGTATGTGTAAGGAAGTGTACCCCTTCTACATTTTCTTCTTTAAAGGCACTAATTGCTAAATCCTTAAGAGCATGTGTGTATGTCAAATAACAAAAAGAAGCATTAGGGTATTCAAGCTTAAGTTCTTGTGTCAAAGCTGCTAAAACTGTTGTTTTTCCAGTACCAGCAGCTCCTCGAACCCAATGAACATGACTTAAATTGTTTTTAATTGATAGAATGTATTGGCGTTGCTCTTCACTCAAATTTTGCTTTTTAATCCACCAAGCCATAATTAACCCTCTTTCACGCCTAAATTTGGTTTTAGACTAGATACTAAATTTTCAGAGGAATATAACTCTTTATTCTCATGAATGATTCTTTTCTTCGTATCAGATGCTGTAGATTTAAGCTGTTCATAACCGTCAAGTATCTCACATACTTCAATCAGATCATCACAATTTCGAATTGTTACATCATTATTGTATAGTTCATCTTGGAGTAATATGAGTGATTTTTCTAGTAGCAGGCTACCTTCAATATCACCACGGAGTTGGAGTATTTTTCCAAGTGACAATAATGCAGAAGTGTAGTTTGGATCATGTTCTAATGCTTTACGAAGATAGAGCTCCTCTTTCTCTCCATATGACTTGCAAGCAATATTAAATGCATTGACAGCATTTGGTGAGCGTTTGTAAGCAATTTCGGCCCAATCATTCGATTTTTGTGATTTACCCGCCCGAGCATAATTGTAACAAATGTTAGTAGCATGATTCGCATTACGATCTAAGCGTTCGATAGCAATGTAAAGATCTGCAGCTAATTCATATGCTCCAGCTTCTGAACAGGCTGAGGCATACTCAACGGCAATATCTATAGGAGGGCGGCCATTATAATCTAAAAGTGCTTGATTAAACTTTTGCTTCGCTCGAAGCATGTGTTCTTCAACTTTTGTTAAAGTATTATTGGCTAGAGGATTTAGAATAGAAGCGTTTACTTTTATCCCATCGATTACCGCTTCAACATTAAGAAGCTTTTCATGATTAATATTGGCGTAGACATCAACGATAGCTCCTTGCTTAAAATAATCTTCTTCTATCTCTACAGTCAAAATACCCAAAAGTTTACTTTTGCTACCTACGCAAATAGGTAAATCTATAATGTTTTGATCATCACGGGTGACTATTAGTTGAGTATGGAAAGGCTGTGGGGTAGGAACCTCAGTTGATGCTGGTATGATTGTTTCCAAATGCTCATGAGAGGTGATGATATATATAGCTTCTGAAACAATAGGCTTAATAAAGTCAATTCCTAGACCATGATAGCTAAATGAATGAATTGCTGCTCCGAGAGAAACATGAGCTCTTACATCCTTGGGTAAGATTGCCTCTACTTCATTAGAGAACTCATTCATGTAATTCATTACGCATGATTGTACTAATGGGTTAAGACAACTTCCTCCGATGAAAAGAACACCATCTATGTCTTCACGTTCTATATTCGCTTTAGATAATGCATCTTCAATCGGAGAGGCTAAATGCATCGGTGTGTGTATACCATCATACATCCCCACAAAATCATCCATGATAATTTTAAATTCACCAAGACATAGAGATGGCTTTGTTAAATTTAATTTACAGTCTCTAACTTTAATTCCTTCTAGAGAATGTAATGTAAAAATTTCACTAGAATATTGATCTAAACTTCTAAATTGATTTATATTTTTTTGATCAAGCCATTTGCAAACAGCTATTTTTAATTGTTCTGCTGTCGCTTGCAAAACAGGAATGACAATTTCTGAAATATCTCTAGAATCGGGTTGAAAATGTGTGTTTTCTTTTAAAAGTTGAGGTAATAGTATATTTTTGGCTATAGCTCGATCGATATCATCGCCACCTAAAGCTGTAAATTTTGAAATTGCTAGATTTTTTGATGAAAATTTGTTGTTGAAAGCATCAACTTGAAGAACTGTCACATCACATGTTCCTGCACCAAAATCGTATACAAGAATGTTTGTTGGTCTAGACTTGAGTTTTTCTAAAAAAGGATGTGTTGTATTATTTCTAGTACAATCATATACAAAGCTTAAAAATGCGGCATTAGGTTCATCAATTAAACAACATTGACTCTCATCAATCCCACACTCTTCTAAGCTATTGAATAGACTACGTCTTTGATTAGCCTCAAATGAAGCAGGAACTGAGAAGGCAAATTTGTAATTTTCTAAATTTGAATTTCCAGTTTCATTCTTAATACTTTCTAAAAGCTTACTAAAAAAAACTTGAGTAGCATCTTCTGCTGTCTCAATGATATAAGGCTGAGCCTTGCTCTCAGATAGAGCGGTCAATGGATAAGTGGGACCTATTGCTAACCCTAAGCGCATTTTAAATGATGAAAAAACATTGCGACTTTCAGTTAATAGCGATTTTAATCGATATGCATCTTGGCCCCAAATAAGAGTTTTATTTCGCCACGCAAGTACTGTATTCACTAGGTGATGCCGTATGGTCGCACCATATTCATCGGGTTGATTAAGAGTAAGTGTTTTTACTTTTTCAACGGAGTTCTCAGTAATGACTACCTGACTTACAACTGTTGTAGATGTGCCAAAATCAATACCAATATAGAGCTTATTGGGATATGAAGGAAGTTGGTTTTTTTCTGAATTTTGATTAATAAGCCAATTTGTATTGCAAGAATGTTCTATAGGCATTTTAATTAAGGTTTTTTGAAGGAGAATAAATCTATTATGTTGTTCTTAGGGGAGTTATTCAATAGAAGTGAGATAAGTCGGTAATCCCCCCTTAATGAAATAAAAGTGTTAAAGATAATTTAGACTAAGGCCTGCAACAAAAAGAGACACAAAGTGTCGCTTAAATATAAATCAATATAGACTAAACAAGACCGAATTTAGTAAAATTGGCCACAGATTAAACCTACAAAAACTAAATAGAATGCCCAATAATATTCATGCTGAATTAGAGCAACTTGGACTTACCGCACAAAAACGTGCAATACACGTACAGTTTAGTAACGGCACGCTCAACGACCAAGTCTTCCTTCAGCGTATTGAAGGCACGCATGAATTAAATAAGGGTATTCATTTACAACTCATCTGCCTTTCGACCTCAGCGAATATACCTTTAAAGCAATTCATTGGTGCACAAACAGCAATTGATATTGTCAACGACAAATCCGAACTCAATCGTATTTCTGGTATTGTGACCAAAGCCGATATTGGTGCAAGTGATGGATCGCTCACGATTTATCGCTTAACCGTAGAGGACCCAACAGCACTCTGGAAACACCGTCGAAACTCACGCGTGTTCATGAATAAGTCTGTGGTTGACGTAGTGCAAACCATCTTCTCTGAGTGGCAACAAAAAAGTCCATTATTTACTTCAAGTCTGACATTGGATAAAAGTGGACTCACTAAAGACTACGATATTCGTCCATTCATCATGCAGATGAATGAACGGGATATAGACTTTGTTCAACGGCTTCTCGCATCTGAAGGTATTAACTGGTTAATTGATGAAGCACAACTGAAAGTCTCCAGTTCAAGTGAACAAATTCAACCCCAAAAACTCCGTTTGATTGATGATAATGCCCAGTACAAAGCTTTGGATCGACGTAATATTCGCTTCCATAGAAGCTCGGCAGTAGAACAAACTGATTCGATCACCAATTTTATTGGACGGCGTAGTATTCAACCGACTGCGGTTCACATCCAACGCTGGCAAGCTGATGCACTTGAAACCGAAGAAGGCGCAGGCTCAATACAAAGCAAACACAGCCATAGTGAAAACCAAGACAATGCAAGCCTTGGCTTAGAACAGGCATGGCACTTTTCCCCTGCATGGATACAAGACCTCAAAGGTGAAGATGGTGCAACCAAATCAGGCAATAGTCAGATTGAAAAGTTTAATGAAAACCTGAGCAACTACTACGACTCACAAGCCAAACAATTTACTGCAACCTCAACCGTGCGTGATGCACAGGTAGGTTACTGGTTTGAATTCAATGAACACCCAGAAATTGATGAACATGATGGCGCGGATAAAGAATTCCTAATTACTGCTAAGTCCTTTTATAATCAGAATAATCTTCCCAAAGACTTAACCGATCAAGTCACAGCCTTGCTTAAACAAAGTAATTGGCAACAAGTTGATATTCAAACCAATAACCAAGATGAACGTCAAGCTAACAACCTCGTATTGCAACGACGTAATATTGCCACCGTTCCTGAGTATAATCCTCTCACCCAAAGACCAACAGTACATCCCATGCGTGCCAAAGTGGTGGGTTTAAGTGGAGAAGAAATTCATGTCGATGAATGGGGACGCATCAAAGTTCGATTCCTATTCACCCGAAATGAAGATAATACTCATGATGGTGGTGCAGGCTCAAACGACAATGACACCGATTCCGCTTGGGTCGATGTACTGACGCCATGGGCAGGTGAAGGCTATGGAGCAAGATTCCTACCTCGTGTGAATGAGATTGTTGTCATCGACTTCTTTGATGGCAATATTGACCGCCCTTTTGTCATCGGACGTATTCACGAAGCACAACGTAGTCCAACCAAATTCGATAGCAAAGGCAAACTACCTGATACCAAAAAACTGGCAGGTATTCGTTCTAAAGAAGTCAAAGGTGAAGGCTTTGGGCAACTACGCTTTGATGACACTACAGGACAAATCAGCACCCAACTGCAAAGCAGTCACGGTGCAACACAACTTAACTTAGGTAAGTTGAGTCATCCTAAAGACAAAGCTGAAAGCGAAGATCGTGGTGAAGGTTTTGAACTGCGTACGGATCAATGGGGTGCAGTCCGTGCAGGGCAAGGTTTACTTGTAAGTACCTATAAACAAGACCAAGCCAAAGGTGAACATCTTGATGCTGAAATTGCCAAGAAACAACTGGAAGGCAGTCAGACCAACAGCAAGGCTTTAAGTGACATTGCCAAAAACCAAAAAACCGATGAAATCGAATCAGTTGAACAACTGAAAGAATTTGCTGAACAGCTTGAACAAAAGATCGCGAAATTTAAAAAAGCGATACTTTTACTCAGTTCACCTGATGGTATTGCATTGAGCACACCTGAAGATATTCATCTCTCTGCGGATGCACAGATCAACCAAATTGCAGGCGATAGTATCAACTTCAGTACGCAAAAGAACTGGATAGCACAAGCACAAAATAAGCTCAGCTTATTTGCTGCGCAAGGTGGGATCAAAGCTGTAGCTGCACAAAGTAAAGTTGAAATACAAGCGCAGTCGGATGCTTTGAATGTATTGGCTAAAATGGGAATTACCATTTCTTCGACAGATGATAAAGTGGTGATTAGCAGTCCGAAAGAAGTTCAGATCACAGGTGGATCTTCTCAAATCACTTTAAATGGTTCAGGGATATTTCAGAAAACAGGTGGGAAGTTTGAAGTTAAGGCTGGGCAGCATGTATTCCAGGGTGGGGCGAGTGTTAGTGCTAAATCTAGTTTACCTCCACCGCCGAAACGTGCTCAGGGTATCTTAGAATTAATTCATGACTATACACATGGCGAGTTCGTCAAAGCTGGTGAATACACAGTTACAGATACTTTAGGTAAAGTGGTCAAGGGTAAACTTGATGACAAAGGTTTTGCCCGTGTATCTGGATTGGCTGCTGGTGCAGTTAAAATTAACTTTGAAGATGATAAACGTGATCCTTGGGATGTAGCGAGTGATTTTAAACGTGAAGTTGAGTGGCCAAATAAAAATGATCCTGATTTAGCAGAAACAGCTTCAATTTTAGAAAGTGTAAGTAGAAAAGCACAATCTGCTTTAGGTGATTTTGCTAAGCAACTCAAAGATCCTAAAAGTTTGATGAAAAATATTGAATTAGCTAAAAAAATTAAATCAGATGGTGCAAAAACGCTGCTTCCGATGATCAATAGCCAAGCTCAAGGGCTAGTTTCAGAAACAATTTCAAGTTTATTGCCGATTACACAATCAAAAGGTGGTTTGATGGCAAATATGGAGGGAGGCTTTATCGCCTCACAAACTAGTGGGTCAAACCTGACGAGTATAAGTGGTATTGCTCAAAATAACTTACCTCAGTATTTAAAAAGCCCTTTTGATAAAAATTGATAGAGAATAAATAGAATGGCTCAAGCTAAAACAGAAGTCGTAAAACCACTTAATGAAGTGGCAATTGCAGATATTAATAATTCTAAGCAAAAAATTGATAAGTGGTTAAAAGATCATACCCATCAACTTGTGGGATTAGACCTTGTTAGTAATGTATTGGGTACAGTTCCAATTATTGGCAATGTCATGGCTGCAATTGATGTGGTGACTGACATTCTTCATATTTATGATAAGGGCTATCAAAAGGCGGATGTCTTTGATTGGACAACCGTGGGTATTGATTTAATTGGTGTTGCTCCTGTTCCTGGTACAACAGCTATTCGTACTTCAGCTCGACCAGCTTTATTCTTAGTCCGCCAAGAAGTTAAAAGAGTTGGCAAATCTGCACTAACTGAAGCTGTTATCACAGTCATCGGTAAACATCTTAATGATCAAGTTGCAGGAAATATTGAGAAGTTTTGTAAAACAGGATTGACACAACTTAATACAATTTTAGGGAAATGTGGGGATACCATACAAGGAGCTACCACTGAAATTAATGGTGGTATTACTCGCGTTGTAACACAAGGTAAAGTATTTACCAACGCAGGTTCTAATCTAACGCGAGCACAGCAACAGGCGGTAGGTATTGCAAAAGGTTTGCAAAGCGGAGACCTGACTCGTGCAGGAAAAAACCTTGTATATATGACAGAAAATTGGGGTAAAGCATTATTTAAATCCAATGTAAATAATAATGCAAAAGTAGTTTCAATGTTGGTTCCCCAAAATTTAAAACAACCTGTTTTAAATGTAGGTGCAACAATTGATAAAGTTGGCGTAACCGCCAATCAAAAAATCAGAAAGCTTGGTAATAAAGCAGAACCGCAAACGATAGGCTGGTTATTTGAAGTCCTAAGAGTAGGTGCAGGACGTTTCAGAAAGAATAATAAGTCAGCCCAAGTCAAAGCAACACAGACCACACAAGCAAAGAATGATAAAAATAACGCTAAATTAGAAAAATCAAGGAATGAACATCAGGCAACAAATAATGCCAATCAATGTAAGAACTGTAATGGCAGTACTGCAAAATCTATCACCTTCGCAATGGGTACAGAATTTTTAACGCATGCCGATGCTCAGATTCATTCTTTAATTCCTGAAATGTTGATGCGTTTTTACGTTTCTAACTTATATCAATACGATGATTCAATTTTTGGTGCACGTTGGACTACACCATTTAGCAGTAAAATTGTGCCTTGTACCCAATATAATGAAAAGAACCCTAAAGAGAATACGGTTTTAAAGGGATGGGAATACATTGGTGTAGATGGACGTCCAATCAAGTTGAAAGAATTAAAGGTTGGGCAAAGTTTTTATGATGAGGTAGAGACATTTACTTACACGGTCGTCTCTAATGAAATTCGGGCAATTACTTTTGGTTCAAATGAATCACGTTATTATCAAAAATATAACAATGAATATCGACTTACATCAATAGAGCGACAAAATGGATTTAGTGTCGGATTACGCTATGACCATGTATTTGACGATCAAAGTTATTTGTCAGACATCATTTTTAAACAAGACCAAAAAGTTTTAGCACATCTCGCATTACAATTAAATCAATATGGCTTGGTAGAAGCGGTATGGTTAGTCGAAGATGGACAACTTAAACGACAACTCTCCGCCTATGTTTATAATGATCAACGCGATTTGATTCAAGCAACCAATGAATTTGGCGCATCATACCAATATACTTATCAGCATCATCTTCTAACTCGTTATACCGATTTAACCCAACGTGGTATGAATCTGAAATGGGATGGGAAATTACCAAGCTCAAAAGCGATTGAAGAATGGGCAGATGATTATAGTTCAGCTCGAAAACTGGAGTGGGACGAAAATGTACGTGTCACATCAGTAACGGATGTTGAGGGAAATGTTACTGAACATTATTACGGTATCACTGGTTATACCTACCGTATTATTTATCCTGATAATTTACAAGAATGGTTCTTTAGGGATGATGCTAAAAACATTACCTCTCATGTAGCCACAGATGGAAGTGAAACAACATACTCGTATGATGAACGCGGTAATGTTTTAACGACAACCCAAGCTGATGGCGCTACCAGTTATTTTGAATACGATGACAAAGACAACCTCATTGGTATGGTCGATGCTGAACAAGGTCGTTGGTTTAGAGAGTACGACGGTTCAGGAAATTTAATAAAAGAAATTGATCCGCTGAAACATGAAACTGCTTATGCCTATAATGGGATGGGTTTAGTGACATCAATCACCGATGCCAAAGGTGGCTCTAGAGCCCTGAAATACGATGATCAGGGCAATTTACTCAGCTATACTGACTGTTCAGGCAAAGAAACAAAATGGCAATATGATGAACGTGGGCGTGTTAAATCCGTAGAAAATGCTCTAAAACAAAAAGTTGAATACTTCTATAGTGATCTGACCACAGAACAACGAGAACCCATCATCAAAGGTTTACCCCTCAATGCCTTTGGTCAACTGGAAAAGATCAAACATGCTGATGGGACTGAAGAACATTTTGTCCATGATGCTGAAGGACGGTTACTTGCTCACGTTGATGCTAAGCAACAGCAGACACGCTATGAATACGATGCAGCAGGTTTAATAACCAAACGCATCGATGCATTAAACCATACGTTAAAATATCAATGGGATCGTTTAGGACGCCTAAAACGATTGACCAATGAAAATGGTGCAAGTTACGAATTTGTTTACGATGCTGGCGGTCGTTTAATTAAGGAAATCGATTTCGATGGCAAAGAAACAATTTATCATTATGATGAGTTAAATGGTCGACTCACCACAAGTATCGAGGTTGCGTCAGCTTATGGACAAGATTTAAAAGACCGTGCAGCACCGAAAGACCGAATTCAACAATTCATCTTTGACAGTATGGGACGTTTGGAACAACGTACCGCAGGCTATGGGCACTATGGCTTAGAACTAGAAGAGAAACTGACTGAAGAATTTGCTTACGATTACATGGGACGTATTCTGCATGCCAAGAATGCAGAAAGTAACCTAAAATGGTTCTACGATGCAGCGGGTAATGTGATCAAAGAACACCAACAGGATTATAAGAGCAACACAACAGCGGTATGGAAACACAGCTACGATGAAATCAATGATCGAATCAAAACTATTCGACCAGATGGACAAAACATTGATTGGCTCACCTACGGTACAGGTCATGTACAAAGCCTGATTGTCAATGGACAGGATTTAGTCAGCTTTGAACGAGATGATTTACATCGAGAAATCACAAGACACTACGCCAATGGCATCAGTCAAGAACAACAGTTTGACCTTGCAGGACGCTTACACAGCCAAATCATGCTCAATGAACATGACAATGGCTACCAAAGCCAGTACAAAGAAAAAAATAACCAACAGAACAATGCGCTGCAACAGACCAGTCAATTGATTCAACGACTGTATCAATACGATAAAACAGGTGAATTGACTGCGATCAAGGATACACGACGTGGTAACATTGCCTACAAATACGATCCAGTCGGACGTTTACTTGAAGCAAGCAGTAAACTCGGTAAAGAGACCTTTAACTTTGACCCTGCTAGTAACATCATAGATCGTTACAATGATGATAAAGCGCAAAATCATGACCAAAGCCACCAACAACAAACAGAAGAAAAAGGCTTTGGCTACAACCGTCTAGTCAATAACGTGGTGAAAGAATATCTCGACCAACAATACCAATATGATGCATACGGGCAACTCATTCGACAAAAATCTACGCAAGGTGATTTAAACCTTGAGTGGGATGTGTATGGACGAATGATCAAAAGCCGTAACAGCCAATACACCGCAGAATATCGTTATGACGCTTTAGGTCGTCGTATCCAAAAACGTAGTAAACATCACCATACAGGTGATGAACATAACATCATCTATGGATGGGATGGCGACACATTGGCTTATGAATCAACGGAAGAAGCCACAAAGCATTACATCTACGAAAAAGACAGCTTTGTACCTATGCTACAAGCGGTCTATCAAAGCCCAATAGAGTTACACCAAACGCCTGATTGGTCAGACAAGCCGTATAACGTGCATCGTGATCCATTGTGGAGAACTACGAAGCAAAGTAAAGGCTTTGATGATGTATGGTTTTACCATTGTGACCATTTAGGTACACCACAAGAAATGACTGACCATACAGGTTCGATCATTTGGAAAGCTGAGTATAAGGCTTGGGGTGAGTGTAAGGCTGAAAAGGCTAAATCGAGTTTCTTCGAAAACAGTGAAATTATCTCAAACAACATTCGTTTCCAAGGTCAGTATTTCGATCAGGAAACAGGATTACATTACAACCGTTATCGGTATTATTCGCCTTATGTGGGGCGATTTGTAAGTCGTGATCCTATCAAATTGTTAGGTGGTTATAATATTTATCAATATGCCCATAATTCAATTAGATGGGTAGATCCATTAGGTTTAGCTCCTAAAAAGGAGTGTAGTACACCTAAAAGAGAACCAGAAATTATTAAACAAGCGGGTTCATTTGAAGCTGCTCGAAAAGAAGCTTTACAATTAATAGGACCCTTAGTTCCCGGTACAAGACAAGACCAAATTGGAAACTTAGGCGAAGGCAAAGGGAAGAAGGTAGGCTTTTTTGGTATAAGTGCTACAAAAAAAGAATATGTTCGATATAGATTGGATTATGATCCTATTAAAGGTCCTCATATCAATGTAGACGTAGGCAAAGGTGTCTGTGGAAAACGCTATGCTATAAAATTCCCAGGAAACGAAAAAACATTCATAACTCTTTTAAAAAGGAATACCTAATGTTGACACCATCATTTATTTCAAAAGAACTATTAGGCTCGGTTGAGCTAACAACCACAGATTTAGAAAAGGAAATTCTTAATTTAGGATTAAATATAAAAAGTCATGGGGTGATTGATAAAGAAACTTATAAGCTTAATCTTCTTGTTCAGAATGAAAGAGATTTCTTACTTAATAAAATACGTGAATTTCTTATTGATAAACCACTTTATGAAAAAGTGGAAATATTCTGGTCTAACTTAAATAAATATTCAATTATTTGCGAAATTGCATTTATTCTCGAAAATTTAGACAGTATTTTTGATGAGGATTGGGATTTTTGGATTGTGGATAAAAATAAAAAATGGATTATTGAAAGTTATCATGAAGAAGAATTGGCAATATTTCTTATAAATTAAAGTGTACTAGCTCAAATCTGATCTGACAGTTACCCATTTTTTTATAGTACCTGTCTGTTTAAATTAAAGAAGCCGTCTATCAAAGCCCGATAGAATTACACCAAACGCCTGACTGGTCAGATAAACCTTATAGCGTACATCGTGATCCATTATGGAAAACTACCAAACAAAGTAACGGCTTTGATGATGTATGGTTCTATCACTGTGACCATTTAGGTACACCACAAGAAATGACTGACCATACAGGTGCAATCATTTGGAAAGCTGAGTATAAGGCTTGGGGTGAGTGTAAGGCTGAAAAGGCTAAATCGAGTTTCTTTGAAAATTCAGAAATAATCTCAAACAATATTCATTTTCAGGGACAGTATTTCGATCAAGAAACAGGATTACATTATAACCGTCATCGTTATTATTCACCTCATGTTGGACGGTTTGTAAGTAAAGATCCGATTACGTTATTGGGCGGAAACAATTTCTATCTTTATACTGCGAATCCGATTAAATATATTGACCCAATTGGTTTAGCAACTAGAATTGGATGTAAATTTCATTCATTTACAGATGTAATTCTGCCAAAAGATAAGCTATTTGCAAGTGATGGAGTTCAGTTTAGAATGGCTTTGTTGCACAAACCTATCTGTAAAGGCTTTTTCAGCGATATAATTTTCAAATGAAGAAGCCTACACACAAAATCTATCGCACAACCAATTGGCCCGCATATAACCGAGCACTCATGAGTCGCGGAAATATTGCCATTTGGTTTGATCCTGCTACGCAATGGTATGCTCCATCAAAAGGCAAACAAGGGCGAAATCAAACCTACTCCGACGCAGCTATCCAATGCTGCTTAATGATTAAATCCTTATTCCGTCTATCTTTAGGTATGGTCACTGGCTTTGTGCAAAGTCTGATTAAACTTTGTGGATTAAATTGGACCGCACCAAATTACAGTACGCTTTGCAAAAGACAAAAACATATTGATATTGCGATTAATTATCAAAAAAGCAGTGGTGGGCTTAACTTGCTGGTAGACTCTACCGGTCTAAAGTTTTTAGGTGAAGGTGAAGGTGAAGGTGAAGGTGAAGGTGAAGGTGAAGGTGAAGGTGAATGGAAAAGGAAGAAACATGGACCTGAATATCGTCGCCAATGGCGTAAACTTCATATTGGTATAGATGCTGAAACCCTTCAAATACGCGCCATTCAACTCACTACAAATAATGTGAGTGATTCACAAGTGCTTGGTGATTTACTCGATCAGATTCCACAAGATGAGCAGATTGACTCTGTTTATACCGATGGAGCTTATGACACCAAGCAATGCCGTCAGGTCATTGCAGATCGGCAAGCGCATGCGGTGATTCCACCTAGAAAAAATGCGAAACCATGGAAAGATACAAAGATCAGCTCGCTAGCGCGAAATGAATTACTTCGTACTGTTAATCTTGCGAAGCAGTGCTTCTCAGGCAGGACATTATGGAAAAAATGGTCCGGCTATCATTGCCGAAGTTTGGTCGAAACTAAGATGTATTGCATCAAATTATTGGGGGATAAACTCAGTGCAAGAAAATTTGATAGCCAAGTCAATGAAATTCATGCACGTGTAGCAGTCCTCAACAGATTTACGGAATTAGGTCGACCACTTACCCAAGTTACGCCTTAAATTTGGCTCAATTAGGGGGCTTTGTATTTCAAATCTTTGTGCAACAAAGCCATGTATAGGTATAAAAAAAACCGCTCATATGAGCGGTTTTTTATAGTGCAGATTAATTATTTTTCAATAATTGCTGTCACACCTTGACCACCCGCAGCACAGATCGATACAAGTACACGGCCTGAACCTTTTTGGTTCAATAGTTTTGCAGCAGTTGCGATAATACGACCACCAGTTGCAGCAAATGGGTGACCTGCAGCAAGAGATGAACCTTTCACGTTCAATTTAGAACGATCAATTGAACCCAATGGGGCATCTAAGCCTAAACGTTCTTTACAGAATTTAGGATCTTCCCATGCTTTCAGCGTAGACAATACTTGAGATGCAAATGCTTCATGAATTTCATAGTAATCGAAGTCTTGTAGTGTAATGCCTGCACGTTCAAGCATACGAGGCACTGCATAGGCAGGCGCCATCAATAAGCCTTCTTTTTTCTCTACAAAGTCAACCGCCGCTGTTTCTTGGAAGGTTAAATAAGCAAGCACTTCGTGACCGTTTGCTTTCGCCCATTCTTCAGAGGCAAGAAGGACACATGACGCACCATCAGTTAGTGGAGTCGAGTTACCCGCTGTCATGGTACGTGCATCGCCTTTACCAAACGCTGGTTTTAACTTCGCAAGTTTTTCTACAGAAGAGTCTGCACGTAAGTTGTTGTCACGTTCTAAACCTAGGAATGGCGTAATCAGGTCATCAAAGAAACCTTCTTCATATGCAGCTGCCATTTTTTGATGTGAAGATGCCGCAAGTTCATCTTGCGCTTCACGAGAGATACCCCATTCAAGTGTTGTAATTGCTTGATGGTCACCCATAGAAAGACCTGTACGTGGTTCACCGTTCTTCGGTGCATCCATCAAATCTTTAACATTAATTTTAGTTAATGCTTTTAGGCGATCTTTACCTGTTTTTGCGATGTTCAGTTCAAGTAGTGCTTTACGTAAACCATCACCAAAAGCGATCGGTGCATCAGAGGTTGTATCTACACCGCCAGCAACACCCACTTCGATTTGACCCAATGCGATTTTATTAGCAACCAAGAAAGCTGCTTGTAAACCTGTACCACATGCTTGTTGAATATCGTAAGCAGGTGTTTCAGGAGCAAGTTCAGTATTGAGTACACACTCACGGGTCATGTTAAAGTCACGACTATGTTTTAACACGGCACCAGCAACAACTTCACCAAGGCGTTGACCTTGAAGGTTGAAGCGTTCAACAAGACCATTTAATGCAGCTGTGAACATATCGCTGTTTGATGCAGTGAAGTAAGCGCCGTTAGAACGAGCGAAAGGAATACGATTACCACCGATAATAGCAACGCGGCGAACTGTGTTTTGACTCATGGTATTATCCTGTTGAACAGACGTTTGAGTTGTTGATTTTGAAGCTGTTTTAGGGTTTGAAGCGGGTGTCTTATTACGTGTAGATGCACGACGAGGACGGCTCGTTTTAGCGGCATCACTTGTAGACTTGGTTGCTGTGCCCGTACTTTTAGCGGTACGTGGTGTACTCTTTGATGTATTTGACACAGTTTCCGTGGTCGGAGTTTCGACTGCTGGATTTTCTTGAGTTGTTTTGCTCATAAGGCTTTTCCAAGCATGTGGATGATCTTCTTGTTGGGTACATTAGCATATTCACCAAATGGGTAAATTGACTAAAATGACATTCGCTAAAGCATTCAGGTCAAGCCATCTGCGGTTTAACTCAAGTATGATTCCATGGAAACTGATGGAACTATTGAAATATAAGTATCTGACATCATCTTGAAGTTAAAGGGATATCTTCAGATCCATCAAAAATTAATCTGTATGAGAGATAATAAACATGACTGATCAATACCAAACATTTGCAAAATCTCCTATTGGTAAATTTGTCATCAAAAATTTAGGTTTACCATCACCGACTTTTTTAGAGCGTTTTGAGTCTGCAACACCTGTAGTAAAAGGTGCGGTTTTATTCGGTGCAGCGCCTGCTTCAACATTATCTGGTGCTATTGCACAAGTCTTGGCAAATATTCATGCCAATAGCTATGCAGGCAATAATGCTGAATTACAACAAGCTGCTGCCAAGTCAGGTTTAAACCTAAGCGCATTTAATGAAGGTGATAAAGAGTCTAAGTTTAAAGTTGTAGTTTTTGATGCATCTGGTATTCAAAATTCAGAGCAACTTCATTCGCTTTATGCATTCTTTAATCCAATTGCTCGTCAAATTCAGGCATCTGGACGTGTTGTAGTAGTAGGTACAACGCCTGAAACAGCGAAGACTGTGAAACAAGCCATTGCACAACGTGCCCTTGAGGGTTTTGTGAAGTCTGTGGGTAAAGAATTTAAAAAAGGCATTGCTGCTCAACTTGTGTATGTAGATGAAGGGGCAGAAGCAAACTTAGAGTCTGCACTACGTTTTGTGATTTCACCACGTTCAGCTTATGTATCGGGTCAAGTAATTCGTGTATCGAAAGCAGACGTTGTTGATGTTGATTGGAACAAACCGCTTGCAGGCAAAACAGCTGTAGTAACAGGTGCAAGCCGTGGTATTGGTGAAGCAATTGCACATGTATTGTCACGTGATGGCGCGCATGTCATTTGTTTAGACGTTCCACAGCAGCAAGCAGACCTTGACCGTGTTGCAGGTGAAATTGGCGGTTCTACGCTAGCGATTGATATTACTGCAAGCGATGCCGGTGAAAAAATCAAAGCTGCTGCAGCTGCTCAAGGTGGTTTGGATATCATCGTGCACAACGCAGGGATTACCCGTGACAAAACTTTGGCCAATATGAAGCCTGAGCTTTGGGATTTGGTGATTAACATTAACTTGTCTGCGATTGAGCGTGTAAATGATTACCTTCTTGAAAATGATGGCTTCAATGCAAATGGTCGTATTGTTTGCGTGTCTTCCATTTCAGGTATTGCAGGTAACTTAGGTCAAACCAACTATGCTGCTTCTAAAGCAGGTGTAATTGGTGTGGTTAAATTTACTGCTCCATTATTGAAAAATGGCGTAACCATTAATGCTGTTGCTCCAGGCTTTATTGAAACGCAAATGACTGCTGCGATTCCATTTGCAATCCGTGAAGCAGGTCGTCGTATGAACTCAATGAGTCAAGGTGGTTTACCTGTAGACGTTGCAGAAACGATTGCGATGTTTGCTTCAACTGCATCGACAGGCTTGAACGGTAATGTGGTACGTGTGTGTGGTCAAAGCTTGTTAGGGGCTTAATACATTCCTCTTAAAATTCCCTCTCCTTTTAGGAGAGGGCTAGGGAGAGGTAAAAATTTGCTATAAATGAATGGGTCTAACCCTCATTCTAGCCTTCTCCTTGAGCTATATATGGCGCAAGAGAAGATGCTTTTAAAACATTGAAATAAAAACTTCCAAAGGTTTAGTATGAATACTCGCCATTTTAGTCAACTTCCAAAACCTTATTTAGCCTATCCAAAAGTGATTCAAGGCTTGATTTTTAAAAAGCCTAAAGCTGAAAAAGTGCTGCCGCAAGTTGAATATGTGGTGGATTCATTTAAGGTCGATCAAAAACATTTAAAAGCTTATAACGAAGTCTGTGGCTTTAAAAACAATGGTTATATCCCAGCGATTTATTTGGCTGTGCTTTCTCAAAGTTTGCAAATGCATATGATGACTACGGAAGCTTTTCCATTTGCGATCTTAGGTTTGGTACATATTCGTAACCAAGTGAAGCAATATCGCAAAGTTGGTGTGAATGAAACACTGTCATTGTCATGCAAATTTGGTGAATTACAGCCACATGATAAAGGCGTGCAATTTGACTTTATTACCACTGCAAAAGTGGGCGATGAAGTGGTTGTAGAATCATTAACCACGTATTTAGCACGTCAAAAAACCGACAACAAAGCTGCGGCAAAATCTACTGAAACAAAGTCAGCTGAGTTGCAAATTCAAGCTGAATGGAATGTTTCTGAAAATACTGGTCGCCGTTATGCATTGACTTCTGGTGACTTTAACTTGATTCATATTCATGCTGTAACCGCTAAAGCGTTTGGTTTTAAACAAGCCATTGCACATGGTATGTGGAGTAAAGCTAAAGCTTTGTCGAGTTTAACTTTGCCAGATGCCTATGAAGCGGATGTCTGGTTTAAATTACCGATGTATTTGCCTTCTCAAGTTGAGTTCCTTACTGCACAAACGGGTAAAGATACCGAGTTTGCTATTCGAAATAGTAAGAACAAAAAACCGCATGTCGCGGGAAGTGTGAAAGCACTGTAAGACTTAAGCCTAAATCGATATCGGTTTAGGCTTTTTTGTTTTAATCTCAAGCGATTCATATTCAAAGGAATGATGATGCAGGCGCTCAAAGAATATCTATTTGCACAGAAGAATAATTATCAAGGTACGGTTGACGAGGCGTTTCAAGATTTGGCGGCGCAATTTAGCCGTATGCAGGATGCTCGAACCCACTTAGGCGGAGCCGCCTTAGTGGTGTATTTTAAAGGTCAAAAAGTCGTGGATATTTGGACTGGTAAAAAGTCAGCCGAAGAAGCTTGGCAGGCCAATACACCCTCAGTCTGTTATTCCACGGGTAAAGGCGTACTTGCAACGCTTGCACATATCTTAGTGAGCGAAGGCTTTCTAGATTACGATACTCCCGTTGCCGCATATTGGCCGGAGTTTGCTCAAAATGGTAAGTCGGATATCACATTAAGGCACATGCTGAGTCATCAAAGTGGTTTATACGATATCCGTAATATCATCGAAACAGCATCTGAAATGGCTGATTGGCCACATATGCTTAAAGTCATCGAACAAGCTAAGCCGCGTTTTGAGCCATCAACTGATGCAGCATATCAACCGTTAACCTTCGGTTGGCAAGTCGGTGGTGTACTTGAAAAGGCCACAGGTCGACCGCTTGCTGAACTAATGCAACACTATTTGGTTGAGCCTTTGGCATTGGATCATGCATTTTTTGGCGTACCAGAGCATCAACTTAGTGAGGTTGCACGCTTGATTCCGAAAAAGAAAAAAGTAGAACGTGCTGTAGATACATCTGCACAAGAAAATACCCAAGCGCAGACAACGAAAAAAAAGACCGAGACACGAAAACCGTCAATCTTTGATCAGCTCCTACAACTTTCGGGACACAATTTGCAAGACTTTCAAGATGGCATGATTCCAAAAGGAATGCGTAAGTTTTCATTTTTTAGTGATGAGGGTTTACAAGCCATCATTCCTGCAGCTACTGGTGTATTTAGTGCCAATAGTTTAGCGAAAATCTACGCCATGCTAGCCAATCATGGTCAGTGGCAAGGACAGACCTTAATCACACCACAAGTTTTTGAATCTTTAAGTAAAATTCAATTTAAAAAACGTGATCGTATTATGCCTTTACCAATGAATTGGCGTTTGGGATATCATCGAATTTTAACTTTAGGCAAATCTAGTCAAGGTTTTGGACATATTGGTTTTAATGGTTCTGGGGCCTGGTGCGATCCGCAGCGTGATTTAAGTTTTGCATATACACATAACTTTGCGACGGGTTCAATCACAGGTGATTATCGCTTATGGGGCTTAACTCAAGAAACGCTACGCTGTGCAGACAAAGCACTTAAAGGACGCAAGGGCTGGCTTTAAGATACTTCGGGATAGTACAGAAATTGGGGAAATGTGAAAAATATGCTATTTTCCCTCGCTGTTTTAGACTGCTGTGATATCCCTATGAAAAAAGTTGTTTTGATTCCCTTAGTCGCAACGTCGGCAATGTTGGGTTGTCAGGATTCAACTCAAACGAAAGCAAAAGAGATAGAAGCGATTACTGCCGAAAAACAGCAAGCTGCATGGGTGGGTGATTTTAAAGGTACAACGCCGTGTATGGGCTGTCTTTCTCGTTGTGAAGATTGTCCCGGTATGGCTGTGGCTCTTGAGCTACATGAAGACCAAACCTTTACACTTACTCGTGAAAGTCTAAGTGGTCATAACGAAGTAGAAGTGCTAAAAGGTGTAATTCGTTTTAAAGATGAATCAAAGCAGCAGCTAGAACTCATGAATGTGCAAACGCGCAATCTTTTGTATGTAGATTTGGATCAGCAATTACTTGAAATTCGGGAAGACCAGACGGCGAAACGCTATCAAATGCAAAGTGATTTCCTTTTAAATAAAGCAGTTTAAGTATTCGTAATTTTTATTAAATTTACCTGATCATTGGGAGAGTCCAAGATCGAATTTTTATTGTCCAAACTTTGCCATTTATTTCACTATTAGACAAAAAAACAGTATGCTTACACCTGTAAAAAGGAGCATACATGTATCAAGTACTTGCACGAAAATACCGTCCACGAAATTTCATTGAACTCGTGGGGCAAAACCATGTGTCACGCGCACTTACCAGTGCCTTAGAACGTGGTCGGTTACATCATGCGTATTTATTTACAGGTACTCGTGGCGTGGGTAAAACCACCATTGCCCGTATTTTGGCAAAATGTCTGAACTGTGAAACAGGTGTAACCTCAACGCCTTGTGAAGTCTGCCCAACGTGTAAAGCAGTAAATGAAGGTCGTTTTATTGATTTAATTGAAATCGATGCGGCATCACGGACCAAAGTTGAAGATACGCGAGAACTACTCGATAACGTTCCTTATGCACCAACGCAAGGTCGCTTCAAAGTTTATCTAATCGATGAAGTGCATATGCTCTCTACGCATTCATTTAATGCGTTATTAAAGACGTTGGAAGAGCCGCCAGAGCATGTGAAGTTCTTATTTGCAACCACAGATCCACAAAAATTACCGATTACTGTCATTTCACGTTGCTTGCAATTTACTTTGCGTCCTTTAGCGGTGGATGAAATCACATCGCATTTGACAGATATCTTACAAAAAGAACAAATTCAAGCGGAGCAAGATGCGATTTGGCAAATTGCTGAATCGGCTCAAGGTTCACTGCGTGATGCGCTGTCACTGACTGACCAAGCCATTGCCTATGGTCAGGGTTCAATTCAGCACCAAGATGTCAAAGACATGTTGGGCCTAATTGACCGTACGATTATTTATGATTTGATTTTAGCCATTCATCAAAATCAGCGTGAACGCGTGAGTGCTTTACTCATGCAATTCCGTCAACAAGCACTGGATGTGTCGCTGGTATTGGATCAGTTAATTTCGACTTTGCATGAACTGGCATTATTACAATATTTGCCAGACTTAGCGTTGAAATATAGTGCTGAGATCAATCAAAAAATTATGCAATTGTCGCAGTTGATTTCAGCTCAAGATTTGCAGTTGTATTATCAAGTCGCATGTAAAGGTCGGGCAGACTTGCAGTTGGCTGTGACACAAGAGCAAGGTTTTGAGATGTGTGTGCTGCGTCTATTAGCATTTCGTCCATTACAGCCAAATGAAATGTTGGTCTCTGCCGTACAGCAAGAGTCAGCCGCACAGCCACAGCTTGCTCAAAATCAGGCCGAAACAGTTCAGCCGACTCAAACACAGTCTTTGCAGCAACCCAATACCGTTGTTGAGTCTGCTGCACAGGTTGCCACTGTTGAGCAGCCTGAAGCTGTACCCGCTGTAGACACATCG
The DNA here is from genome assembly GCF_002018395.1 of Acinetobacter sp. ANC 5600. Lineage (NCBI taxonomy): Bacteria > Pseudomonadati > Pseudomonadota > Gammaproteobacteria > Moraxellales > Moraxellaceae > Acinetobacter > Acinetobacter sp. ANC 5600. The sequence continues at coordinate 126,369 of NZ_MVKW01000006.1, read as the reverse complement.
CCAGCTTTCGATGATTTTGATGATTCACATTATGATGACGATGATGGCTATGTTTCTGCACCTGCAGTCGATGAACCTTCATCTGATGATTTTTTAGATGATCCTGAAGAAGACGCAATAAGCCAAACTTCTACAGCATCTACAGCATCTACAGCAAATGGCACTCTAGATACGCAAGAGGTTGCACCGGTTGAGTCTGTATCGACACAGCAAAATGACACGCTTGTTATGGATGCCGTGGCAGAAGATACATTATTTGATTTAGATCCGACGCCGAGTACTGAAACTGAAGAAGTTGATGTGAGCGCTATAAATTTTGAAGATATTGCACCTTTAGAACCAACAGCTTTAGAGTCAAAAAGTGAAGAGCCTGAAACAGCTCAGCCACATTTGATAAATGCCCTTGAACCACAACATGTGGTGAATGAATCAGTTTCGGGTGCTCAAGGCGACAATGGTTTTGATCTAGCATCACCACAAGTTACGCAAAGTTCCGTTTCTTCGGATGCTGTTCAAACGGGTTCATCTTCTACCTTGATGCCACAAGATATTTTGACTTTACAGCCTCAAACCCTTGAAGGTGAGTGGACGGTCGAAAAGTGGGAGTATTGGTTCCGAAATAGTCAACTTTCACCTGCGGTACAAGAGTTGGCTCAGCATGGCATTATGCGCGGTACGATTGACGGTGAATCGACTTTCCATATTCCAAAGCGGTACGAAGCTTTAGTGACTCAATTGCAGCATGTATTGGAACAAGCCATTCATGCGCAATGGTCAAAATGTCGTTTCCATATCAGCTTTGAAGATGTCGAAGAAACCACACCGTATGCTTTACAACATGTCCGCAAGGAAAAGGCCTTTGCACGTGCAAATGAGTTATTACATGCTGAGCCTGTTGTGAAAGACTTACTCAAAAGCTTTGATGGTGAGTTGCAAAATATCCAGCTCAAATAAGTTTTAAGCTAGATTTAAAAATTAAAGTAAAAATTGAGTTAAAGCATCTCGCATATCATCGGGTATCGAGGTGCTTTTTCGTGTTTGGCGGTCAACAAACACATGAACGAAATGTCCTTGGGCTGCAGCCTCATTTTGTCCTTGTTTAAAAATAGCCAAGTCATAGCGCAGTGAAGAATTACCAATTTTTTCAATCGCAACCCCAACTTCAATGATTTCTGGATAGGACAGCTCTTGTAAAAAGCTGCAGGCTGAATCGACCACTAAACCAATGATCGGGGTATTTCGCAAATCAAAACCGGCATGTTGAATCAATAGCGCATTTGCAGCAGTATCAAAATAGCTGTAATAGGTGACATTATTGACATGACCATACATATCGTTGTCTGCCCAACGTGTTTGGATTGGAAATAAAAATCGATAGTTTTGGCGGCGTTTAGTTTTAGGTTTCATCGTTGGTATTTTCTTTATTTCAAAATGAGTAAACTTTAGGCATAGATCGATTGGTAAATCTGGCGAGCATCTTCAAACTGCAGTTCTCGCGGATTATTTTGTAATAGTCGCGTTTGTAATAACGCGTCTTCTGCTAAACGATCGAGCATATTTTCAGGCACATTGAGTTGGCTGAGTTTTAGCACCAAACCGCTCTGATCTAAATGATTTTGCATATGATCAATAAATAAATCACATAAACCATCGGTACAGCCCGTACTGTATGGGTCTAGCCAACTCATGAGTTCTGCATAATGCTGTTTGGCCTGAGGTGCATTAAACTTCAACACTTCAGCGAGAACCAGTGCATTGGTATGACCATGCGAGAGATGAAAGTGTCCACCGAGTGGATAAGCGAGTGCATGCACCGCTGCAACTGGCGCATTAGCAAAGGCCTGACCTGCAAGCATTGAACCGACCAGCATGTGCTGACGCGCTTCGAGGTTATGTCCGTCGTGTAAAACCAGCGCTAAATTTTTATTTAATAAACGCAAAGCTTGTTTAGCAAGCATATCCGCATACGGATTTTTTTTAATTTTTGATGTATAGGCTTCAATGGCATGCACCATGGCATCGATACCGGTTGCTGCGGTAATGTGTGCGGGAAGATTTAATGTAAAGTTCGCATCGAGGATACAGACATCGGCATACAGTACAGGGGAGACGATACCTGTTTTGGTGGTTTCACCTGTAGTGACGATAGAGATTGGTGTGACTTCAGAGCCGGTCCCTGCCGTTGTCGGAATCAAAATGAGTGGCAAGCGTGGTCGTTTTGCATTAGCTACACCATATAAATCACTGATCTGCTGTGTTTGCTTAGGATGAGCCAAAATCGCAATAATTTTAGCCACATCCATTGAACTGCCACCGCCAAAACCAATAATCAAATCTACTTTTTCATTTTTGGCAAATTGAACTGCATCTAAAACTATATGTTCTGCAGGGTCGGCTTGGATACTAGAATAAATTACATAATCTTGATGGATACTTTCTAAAATATCCAAAATGGGTAAATGTAATTGTTGTTGCAACATACCGGGGTCGGTCACAAGCATGACACGTTTGGCTTGAAAGTCGCCTAGGACCTCTCTCAGTTGGGAAATAGAGCCTAAGCCTGAAATAATATTGCTGACGGTTTGAAACTGAAATTGACTCATTGGCTTATCCCTAATTTTTTATATCCAAATAAACATTATTCTTGAGTGTTGATATAGGATTCATCCTGTAAATAACTTAACATAAGACGCTTGAAATAAAAGTAGTCTTGAGGTTGTTATGTCATCCAGCACGCCATATAAGGTGTTGTGTGTTTGTTTAGGAAATATTTGCCGTTCACCTACGGCTGAAGTGGTTCTCAGACATTTTTGTGATGAAGCGCAACTCAATGTTCACGTCGACTCTGCGGGTACGAGCAATTATCATCCGGGCAAAGCGCCTGATCTACGTAGCCAACAGCATGCAAAATTACGTGGCTATAACTTATCTGCATTACGCGCACGTCAGTTAACGGTTCATGATTTTATTGAATTTGATTTGATTTTGGCCATGGACTACGAAAATTTAGACAATATTCAAAACCTCATGCAAAAGGCGCAGCAACAATTCGGTCAACTACGTGCACAAGTGTCTTTGATGAGTCAACATGATCACCAATATCCGCAACAAGAAGTACCAGATCCGTACTATGGTGGTGATGCAGGGTTTGAACATGTATTAGATCAATGCGAATCTAGCAGTCAGGCTTGGGTCAATTATTTAAAAACTCAGTTACAAGCACAGCAAAAAAATTAAGGTTTAAGAATGCAAATTCAAACACAGGTTCAGCTTAAGCCATTTAATACATTAAGCCTCGATGCTGTAGCATCTCATTATGTACGCGTTCAATCGGTAGAAGATATCCAAGCAGCGCTCGACTTTGCCAAAGCTGAGCAATTAAATATATTGGTGCTTTCAGGGGGCAGTAATATGCTGTTGCCTGAGCAAATACATGCTTTAGTGATGCACATGGATATTCAAGGTATTGAATATGTACAAGACGATGCCGATACACAGACTTTAAAAGTGGGTGCAGGGCAAGTGTGGCATGACTTTGTGCTATGGACGACGGCACACCAGTTTTATGGCTTACAAAATTTAGCATTGATACCCGGTTTAGTCGGTGCTTCACCTGTACAAAATATAGGAGCTTATGGTGTTGAGGCGGGTGAGTTTATTGAATCTGTACAGGTCTATGACCGAGTAACAGAACAGCAAAGTACTATTAGCGCTGCCGATTGTCATTTTTCATATCGCCATAGTATTTTTAAAGATGAGCCAGAGCGTTTTATTATTACGCATGTCACGTTTAAACTTTTAAAACATGCAGATTTAAAATTAAATTATGGTGATTTAAAGCAGGCGGTAGGTGAAGACTTAAGTGCAGAAAACCTACAACAACAAGTCATTCATATTCGTCAAACCAAACTCCCAGATCCGAAAGAATTTCCAAATGTCGGAAGTTTCTTTAAAAATCCTGTGATTAGCCAGCAAGCCTTTGACCAAATTGCGCTGCAATTTCCCAATTTACCCCATTACCCACAACCGAATAATGCGGTAAAACTGGCAGCGGGCTGGTTGATTGACCAAGCAGGTTGGAAAGGGAAATCTGTGGGTTCAGTGGGTATGTTCCATAAGCAAGCTTTGGTGTTGGTCAATTATCAGGACGCCACGCTGCAAGATGTACGTACAACATACAAAGCTGTACAACATGATGTTTTTGAAAAATTTAATATTGAACTACATCCTGAGCCTGTATTATTTGATACAAATGGCTTGATTCGATCTCACGCAGATCAATAAAAACACATAGGTTTTAGATTTATGCATAAAACACATTGGATGGTTCGCTTAGTACAAATTGCTGCAGTGCTATTTGTACTTTTGGGCTGTCTAGTGATTTTTATCTATACGCCGTTTTATTCTAAATTGATCGTTAAAAGTTTAAATTATTTCGTTCCTGTAGAAGTCAATCAGCTCGCAGCGCAAAGTCAAAAACTCGGCGCTTTGAGTGATGATGATAACTATGAGCCGGGTTCTGACTTATGGATAGCACGCCAAGCATATTTAAAACTCATGGAGCAAGCAATACAGTCCGATGAACCTCAAGATTTAACCCTTATACAAGCACGTTATAAGGCGTTACAGCAGCTCATTGAAGAAGAACATGAAAAAGAAAAGAATGATAGTCAAAAGGATATACCGAAAGTACCTCTGCTGAATCCTTCTGCGTCCGAGGCGGCTTCTTCTGAAGCATTGGCGGAAAATCCTGCTCAAAAAATGAAAGAGCTGCTTGAGTTCAATAGTGCGGAAAATAAAGGACTGATGACTCAATATACCGAGTTCTTAAAAACCCATGAAATTGAGCAATCGGCTTCAGAAGCGGAACCGATCGATGATGAAACATATCTTGATCTTGCCAAAATGAAAGATAAAACCCTGAAGCAGCCAACCGCAGAGCCGTATGCGATCGTGGTGTTAGGTGGTGGTTTAACCTTAGATAAAAATGATAAAGACATCGTAGTGAATGACTACACACGACTTCGACTGGAAAAAACACTCGATGTTGAACGAGCCAATAAGTTACCGATTGTACTGAGTGGTGTTGAAGCACCGTATATGCAAGCATGGTTGAAGCAATATGATGTCGATGCGAAATTGCTTGAAGACCGCAGTATGAATACTTGCGAAAATTCGCGTTTTAGTTCGTTGCTTTTACAGAAAAAAGGTGGGGCACCGACGGTTATTTTAATCACTGACCAATATCATATGCCTCGAACACGTCGTTTATTTGCATTAAATGGTATCGAAACCATTCCTGTTGTTGCACCTATGCCAACAACATTAACTACATGGCGACCAAGTGAAAAAAATTATGACCATAGTCGTCGTGCTAATTATGAATTATTAGCCACCTTACGTGATGTTTGGTTTGGCTCAAGTGACTGTCGGGAGGTCCCATAATGTCAGATATCCCATTTCTTAATCCTTCGATCCTTAAACAATTAGATCTTCCAGTTCCAAGTCGAGAATTAACCCCACAAGTATTAGAACCGCTGAATTTAAATCGACCGTTTGAGCCTAGTGTTGAAATACAGTCATATCGACGACTTTATGGTTTAGATGCCTTGAACTGCGAACATTGGCAAGGCTATGTGGAAATGCCTTTGTTCAAATTACATGTACAAGTGTTTCAACCGAAACTCAAGGCTGAAACGGATGTCATTAAAGGCACTGTATTTTTATTGCATGGTTATTTAGAGCATAGTGGAATATATCAGCCGATTATTCGTGAACTCTTAGATCAAGGTTTTGGTGTTTTAACCTATGATTTACCGGGGCATGGTCTAAGCAATGGCTCGCCAGCCAGTATTCAAAACTTTGATCATTACCAACAAGTTTTGGAAGCGGTATATCGTTATGTTAAACATGCGGCGCAACTACCAACACCGTGGTTAGGGATTGGGCAGAGTACGGGTGGTGCGATTTGGCTGCATCATCTGTTAGATTTTGCTGAACATCGCAAAAACCCTTATGTCGAACGGGTTTTATTATTATCTCCGCTGATTCGCCCTGCAAAAACGGCATGGTGGCATAACTCGGTTGGATTAGGCATTATTCGTCGTATTAAACGTGAAGTGCCACGTCATTTTAGACGGAATAATCATAATCCTGAGTTTTTACGTTTTGTCCGCTTAAAAGATCCTCTACAACCACGAATGATGGGGATGGATTGGATTTTGGCCATGTCAAAATGGATGCAGGAGATGGAGGAACGCCCAGCGTGTCGTATTCCGGTGTGGTTAGCGCAAGGCGCACAGGATCAAACTGTAGATTGGCGTTATAACATTGAGTTTATACGTCGTAAATTTCGTTTACAGACGCTTCTCATGCTTGAAGAAGGTTCGCATCAGCTGATTAATGAACGTGCCGATATTCGTGCTGCATTAACAGGTTTGATCCCGGCATTCTTGCATGCTCAATCGAATAGCAAGTCTTATTACTAACTGATGTTACGCACGTAAAAGTAATTACGCATTTTTAAAATGATTTTTTAATTTTATTCGACGGAGTCTTACATCTAGAGATTAAATAAAAGGATTAGCCTTCGGCTGGAGGTACTCTTACGAAACATTGTTTCTCATTAGGCAAAATGAGAAGCAAAGCTTCGCAAGGAAACCATCTTGCGGTGCAATGCACCTCACCGACAAAACTCGTTCACTAGCATCTACTTATTTAAACTATCGCAAAAACTTTTTTGATTAGATGTCGTCCTGCCTCAAACACTTGCGGATGACGTTGCCGCGTATCGTACTTTTATTTGAATCAAATTGCGCTTCTGGTGTTACTGCGTAACATCAGTTACTAATTGACGATTGAGCACAGCTTACCTTAATCAGTGTGATGGATCTAGACGAAAAAAAAGAGGCGTAGTCGCCTCTTTTTTTTGGGTGGAGGAATCAGAACTTTTCTAGATGAGCCATATTCCACATACGGAAATAGAAGTTTTCTTCATCTTTATTTTCACAGCTGAGTAACTCCCCATCTTTTAACCAAAAATGTAGCTGTGCATAGTTTTTAATTTCACGGTTATTAATCCGCTGCGCTAGATGGTGCGCACGGATATCGGATGGATGTTGTAAACCTGCTGAGGCAATAAGTTCAGATAAGCCATGCAAGGTATTTTTGTGGAAATTAAAAACACGTTCTGCTTTGGTCGGAACATGGATGGCTTTTTGACGGTCTTTGTCTTGTGTCGCAACGCCAACTGGACATTGGTTGGTATGACAGCTTTGAGCTTGAATACACCCAACTGCAAACATAAAGCCACGAGCTGAGTTGACCCAATCTGCGCCAATTGCCATGGTACTGGCAATATCAAAAGCACTAATAATTTTACCACTGGCACCGACTTTAATTTTTGAACGTAAGCCTGCACCAATCAGGGTGTTATTAACAAAGAGTAGGCCTTCACGCAGTGGCGTACCCATATTATCGATCAATTCAATTGGCGCTGCGCCAGTCCCACCTTCAGAACCATCCACTACGATAAAATCAGGTGTAATCCCTGTATGTAACATGGCTTTTACGATACTCATAAATTGCCATGGTTGCCCGATACACAGTTTAAAACCCACAGGTTTGCCTTCTGACAGTTCGCGCAATTGCTGAATAAATTGCATCATTTCAATAGGGGTGCTAAAGGCAGGATGACTAGATGGAGAGATACAGTCATGTTCACGGCTGACACCACGGATTTGAGCAATCTCTTCGGAAATTTTGTCTTTAGGTAAAATGCCACCATGGCCTGGTTTTGCACCTTGAGATAATTTGATCTCAATCATTTTGACTTGAGGGTGCTTGGCTTGTTCAGCAAAACGTACAGGGTCGAATTGACCATCAATCGTACGACAACCGAAATAACCACTACCGAGTTCCCAAACAATATCGCCACCATTTTCCAAATGATACGGACTAATACTGCCTTCACCGGTGTCATGGTAGAACTTGCCCATTTTTGCGCCTAAGTTTAAGGCACGAATGGCATTGGCACTTAAGCTACCAAAGCTCATCGCAGAGATGTTTAATATCGATGCGCTATACGGTTGCTTACATTGCTCATTGCCGATATTAATACGGAAAGTTTCAGGAATGGCAGGAATGCAAGGTGACAAGGAGTGATTGATAAAGCGGTAATCATTTTGGTAAACATCAACAATTGAACCAAATGGTTTATCTGCATTTTGGTTTTTTGCACGTTGATAGACCAAGCTACGTTGCATACGAGAAAAGGGCAGTGCATCTTGATCAGATTCAATAAAATATTGGCGAATTTCAGGTCGAAATTCTTCAAATAGAAAACGAAAGTGCCCCATGATGGGGTAATTTTTTAAGATCGAATGTTTGTTTTGTATGACGTCATACAAACCCAATAAGCTTAAAAGCCCAGTAATGACCCAGATACTATTCAATAAGGTTTGTGGAATAAAATATTGAATATAACGAGGGGAATAACCTAAATGAAAACTCGAAATGAGTAGGAAGATAAAAATACAAGCAAACCAAATTGAATGCCGAGAAAAAAAAGTATTTAGTAGCTTGTGGCGAATAGTTTGCGCTGGACTGGCCATATTTTGAAAAATCTTATTCAGCTCATTTGCTCATAATTTGCCGAGTTTATGCACAATGCTCAAGCTTTAATTTGTTGATTCAGTGTAGCATTTATAAAAAACAACATTGAAGTTGGATGAATTTTTCATTTAAAGCCAAATCAGATAAGAAAAGCAGGAATCTTCTTTAAGAAAATTTGTGAAAAGCAGCGCGGTTCTTGTTATTTCACAGTACGCAAAATGGAGGTTAAAGTGATTTTACTTTCTAAACACGAGGTGCTGAATATGACTATGAAATCTATTCGTTATAATAATGCCGACCTAGCCTGCCTATGTCAGTAATTGATTATAGCCATGAGAAATTAGCGCTATGGCATAAGGTATTCAGCAGATACTTATGCTGTAGTTCCTTTGACCTAAACGACTAAAATTACAAAAATATTCTAAGAAATTATCCAGTCCCAGCGTTGGGACTTTTTTATGTGTTGATAATTTAAGTGAAAATCTAAGCAAAAAATTAAGTGCTAAATATTTATTATGAAATAAAAGTTGCTACCTCAAATTTAATATTTCAGGTAGCAGAAAGTCTGAGATCGGTTTAGTCATTGCGTTGTTGTACAACCATAGCGACTTCTTCAGGTTCAATTTTCTGAATCTTTTTACCAAAACTACGCAGCCACCATGTTAACTGAGAGGTAAAAGGTACTGTTGCACTAACTTCCACCCAGCCATCTTCGGTTTTTTGAATCACTTGATCTTTACTTAGCTGACTTTCTTCAAAATAAACAGCCTCTGCTTCAGACATGGTTAATTTGAGCTGAATCATTTCAGTCGGCTTATTGAAGTCCACACGGAAGCCAAGCGCTCCAGAGTCAATATAGGCATCGATATCAAAATCGACAGGGTGTAATGCACGTGAATTTAAGACCGTAGCAGATTTAAAACGATGTAAAGCAAAGGTTTGGATGTCTGTTTTGTCATGACGTGTGCAAACCAAATAGATAATTGCACCTTTTTGGACCAAAGCCAGTGGATTTAAAATATAGGTCTTTTCTTCACTTTGTTGTCCACGACCTTGATACAGACATTCAAGTTGTTTGTCTTGTAGTAAGCCTTCATAAATTGATTGCTGTGCAGCTTTTTCAACCACAGGAGGAATCAATGGCTGAGTTGCTGGCACGATTCGCACGCGGTTAATCCACTGACGGACATTATTTTGTGACGACAGGCTCCGACGTGCGAGGTCAAACCAAGGATTCATTTCTTCAATTAAGCTCGGTGGAAGCAAATGTTTTAAGTGCTCCTCAACCATCATAAAGGTGACCGCTTGTGAACTAGTCATATGAGGCAAGCTTTGAATTGGTGCATCGGAACGCCAACGCCAGCCTTGTGGAGTTGTTTTACTACTCTCAATTGGGAAACGCAGAGAAATTTGATTTAAGTCACGCTGAATAGTGCGTAGGCTGATATCAATGCCTTCACGGTTCAGTATTTCTTGTAATTCACGCGTACCCATCCACTTACCTGTGGACAGTCGTGAAAGAATTTGCCACTGACGATAGAGGCTGTTCGACGTTTCTTTTTCTTGTGAAGACATAATCTAGTGCTTGAACTTGGACTTAAATGAATAAAATGATGCTGTGGGACACAATAAGAAATCTTCCTGCGTTAAGCAAGTCTTCATCTGAAAAAACTAAGATGATTTTAATAACGCAATTTGACACAACTTGAGCAGTTACATGCTGTACCACTTTGCAAAAATGATGCATAAATAATCAAAGAGAAGCAGCATATGTATTGATGGCATATATATTGCTTTATCTAGTTCATAAAACATGACAAAAACATGGAGTTGCTATGCTGAAAGAAAATCGTAATACAACTTCAAATGGAATTGAGGGTTATGAGGCAAAGTTGGTTAATACTTCTGTCTCTACATTAAAAACTTTACCACTTGCTCGAGGACATGCGCTGTTTAATCAATTCAATTCGGATTTTTTTAATGAAATGCGCGACAGCAAAACGGTAGCTAAAGAATCATGCCAACGGATAGAGCAGTGGTTATCACAGCATACGCTTGATGAATTGAAGCAACTAAATCAGGTTGCAAAACAACATTTTCTCTATGAAGGCATTACTTTTACAGTGTATGGCGAAGATGAGGGCATTGAACGCACCATACCTTATGATCTTATTCCGCGTGTGATTGCACGAAAGGAATGGAATAATTTATCACTGGGCTGCGCACAGCGCGTGAAAGCTCTCAATCTGTTTTTACATGATGTCTACCATCAACAAGATATTTTAAAAGCAGGAATTATTCCTGAACTGCAAGTCTTAACGCATGAAGCCTATTTGCCACAAATGTATATGCATGGGCTAAAAGGTAAAATTTATAGCCAAATCAGTGGTATTGATATCATACGTAATCAATCAGGCGAATTTTACGTCCTTGAGGATAATCTTAGAACACCGTCGGGTGTGTCATATATGCTAGAAAGCCGTAAGATCAGTCAAAAACTGATGCCTGAACTTTGCCAGCAAAGCAACATCATGGAGATTGAGCAGTATCCGCAGCTTTTACGTGAAATTCTTGCAGAAAATGCCTACGTCGATAACCCGTTTATCGTGGTTTTAACCCCAGGGCGTTTTAACAGTGCGTATTATGAACATGCCTTTTTGGCAAGGGAGATGGATGTACCCTTAGTGACATCGCGTGACCTTTATGTAGAAAACGATAAGGTTTATGTGAAAACCATCAAAGGTCGACAACAGGTTGATGTAATTTATCGTCGTGTGGATGATGCTTTCCTCGATCCATTATGTTTCAAACCTGACAGTACTTTGGGCGTAGCAGGGCTCATGTCAGCGTATATGCAACATAATGTGGTCATTGCAAATGCACCGGGAACAGGCGTAGCAGATGATAAATCGATTTATCCTTATGTGGATAAAATGATTCATTTCTATTTAGGTGAACAAGCGATCCTGAAAAATGTGCCGACCTATCAATGTCGTGAGCAGAACGACTTGGACTATGTGCTGTCGAATATCGAAAAATTGGTGGTCAAAGAAGCACAGGGTTCAGGTGGATACGGCATGCTGATCGGTCCGCAAGCCTCTTTACAAGAATTAAATAGCTTTAAAGATAAAGTGGCCGCAGCACCACATTTATATATTGCACAGCCGACTTTAAATTTATCTGTTAGCCCCACCCTAAGTGAGGCAAGTGTTTCGGAACGCCATATTGATCTGCGTCCATTTGTATTGAGCTCTCCATATCGAACTGAGATTGTACCGGGTGGCTTAACTCGTGTTGCAATGCAAGCAGGTTCATTGGTGGTGAATTCTTCGCAAGGCGGCGGGATTAAAGATACATGGGTTGTAGACGATTTACGCTCATAGCACTTCAGTGAAGGAGCAAAACATGATTTTATTAAACAGTAATGCAGAACATATTTTTTGGTTGGGACGTTATTTAGCACGCACTCAATATTTATGCAGTATTTTTCCATTTCAAGATGTCGATATGGCATTGAACTATGCACATGCTTTTTGTTTACCAGCCTTCGATGTCGACTCAATGAATGAATTGGTTTTAAATGCAGAGCAACCGGCGTCATTTTACAGCCAATTTAAATATGCGCAAAGTAATATACAGGACTTAAGGGGTGTACTTTCAGCAAAAAGTTATGCAGAACTCAGCCGTTTAATTCGTAATGCGAGTGATAACCCGGGTTATATCTGTGACGTGGTAACAGATTGCCAAGATGTTTTAGAGTCCGAATCTGAAGATGTATTTTTATTTTTTAGTTTAGGACAAGCCATAGAGCAGCTTGATCGCCAGTTACGCATGCAGCAGGAGATTCAATACACCCTAGCGAAGATTGAACATATCGTAATCGCTTTGGTTCAGTTTGGCTGGGAAAGCGTGCAAGAGGCATGGCAGGCACTAAAGCAACAACCGAATAGCCAAAATTTTTACCATTTCAGTGATCATATCCAAAATATGTTTGAGGTGGCTGTATGAGGCTCATGATCAACCATCAGACCCATTATGTTTACACTGATGTGGTTAGCAGAAGCATTCAATATATCAAAATGACCCCATCCACTAATGCGCATCAACAGGTGCAAAATTGGGATGTGAGTGTGCCGGGGCAACGTGATATGCAATTGGATACTTTTGGTAATGTGTGGTTGACCACAACGCAGCGCGAACCTTATCTGCAAATGACCATTATGGCGCAGGGCATCGTAGAGATGAATTTGAGTTCAAATGATTCAAATGCGGATGATTTAAACCCGAAATTGTTTTTACAGCCAACACCGAGTACGCAATGCGACATTTATATGAAAAGTTTTGCCGATTGTTATGTCCCTCGTATCAATCGTGTCAATCTAATTCGTTTGGCTGAAGCGATCTTGGCGCATATTCCCTATGTTTCGAATCAGACATCTGTACATACTTCTGCAATAGATGCTTTTCATTATAAGCAGGGGGTATGTCAGGATCATACTCATGTCATGATCGCAATGTGTCGCTATTTGGGTATTCCTGTACGATATATTTCTGGGTATTTATTTGTACCGAATAGTAGCCATCTTGCTAGTCACGCTTGGGTAGAAGTCTATATCGAAAATAAATGGTATTGTTTTGATGTAAGTAATCAGCTATTTACACCACAATCACATATTTATGTCGCGATTGGGCGGGATTACTGGGATGTAGCTCCTGTTCGAGGTGTTCGTGATAAAGGTGGTATTGAGTCTATGAGCTCAATTGTACAAGTGTTGAGTTGTTAATCTTAGAGGGATAAAAATGACCTATTGTTGTGCATTACGATTAAAAGATGGCATGGTATTTGTCAGTGATACACGTACAAATGCAGGAGTTGACCATATTTCAGTTTTTCGTAAACTTTATACCTTTGGTGTTGCGGGTGAGCGATTTATTACCATCCAAACCTCTGGGAATTTAGCTACTACACAAGCGGTCATCGGGCATTTACAAAATAGACTAGAAGTCAAACAAGAGCCGAATCTATATAGTGTAAATACGATGTTCGAAGTGGCTGAATTGGTCGGGCATACCTTAAAAAAAGTTATCTCTGATGTCACCTCAGATATTTTAGAACAAAGTAATTATTACTGTAGTTTATTAGTAGGTGGTCAAATTGGTAGCGCTGATATGCAGCTATATAATATCTATCCGCAAGGTAATTTTATTTGTGCGACACCGGATACCCCATATTTTCAAATTGGAGAAAGTAAATATGGTAAGCCGATACTTGACCGAACTTTGCGTTACGATATGCCACTCGATGAAGCAATGCGTTGTAGCTTAATTTCTTTTGATTCAACGATACGTTCGAATGTGTCTGTAGGTATGCCTTTAGATGCTTTGGTTTATAAAAAGGACAGTTTAGAAATACCAAATGGTAAGCGCATTTATGAAGAAGACCCATACTTCACCATGATCAGTAAAGGCTGGTCAGAAGCATTGCGTCAGGGCTTAATCGAATTGGCAAAACCAACAGCTGACTATTTTCAATAAGGATTTGATCAACGAATAGATCAATTAAAAAAAGCGAGATAAAAAAAGCCCAGATTTGATCTGGGCTTTGTGATTTGGCTAATTAAGCTAATTTACGTACAGGGCGCGCGCTCATACGGCATAATAATTCATAGCCAATGGTTCCGTTCGCTTCTGCAACGTCATCAACTAAACGGTCTTTACCCCAAAGCTCGACTTCTGTGCCTATGGGTGCATTTATACCAGTGATATCAATCGCAATCATATCCATGGCAACACGACCAATCACACGTGTTTTCTGTCCTTGAATAGATACATAGTTTTGTTTAGGGAAGGCGCGTGGATAACCGTCGCCATAACCAATCGAGACAATCGCAAGATTCATTTCTTGCTCTGCAACAAAAGTCGATCCATAACCCACAGATTCACCAGCTTGAATGGTATTTAAAGCAATAACTTCAGCGGTAAAGGTCATCACCGGTTTAAGATCTAAGGCTTCTACAGAACGGTCTGCGAAAGGTGTCGCGCCATATAGCATGATGCCTGGGCGAACAAAATCAAAATTCAGTTCTGGCCATTTGAAAATCGCAGCCGAATTACAGCACGAACCCATGATTGGCGCACAAGCTTCTTTTACGTGTAAGAATTGTTCACGTTGTTGGTCATTTAAAGGATGATTTTCTGCGTCTGCATTGGCAAAGTGCATCGCCAGTACGCAAGTAAAACCTTCCGCCTTTAATGCATTGATAACATCAATAATTTCAGGCACTTTAAAACCTAAACGGTTCATACCGCTGTTGAGTTTAACCCAAACTTTCAGACCTTGAGCGATATAGGCCTCTTTATGCTCACGTAACCAATCTAGTTGTTGCTGATGATGCACCACACATTCAATTTTTTTATCGATGATAATTTGCATTTCATCATCTGAAAAAATTCCTTCAATGAGTGTAATTGGCTGTTCATAACCCAGTTCGCGAATTTCTAATGCTTCTTCTAGGCAGGCAACACCAAAGGCATCACTGTCTTTTAAGGCTGCTAAGCAGTCTTTAACTCCATGTCCATAAGCATTAGCTTTCACCATACTTACAATTTTAGCGGTTGGGGCAAGTTGTTTGACACGGTTTAAATTATATTGAAGTGCTTGTTGATCAATATAAACTGTAGCTTGGCGCACCCTAAATACTCCTACAGGGTCGATGAATTAATGGATGATAAAGAGTCTTTACTCTTCATCATCATACTGAGCATAAAACTCAGGGGAGAGGTTACTAAATTTGGTGTATTGACCTTCGAAGGCAAGACGCACAGTACCAATTGGACCGTTACGCTGTTTACCAATAATAATTTCTGCAGTACCTGCTTCTTTAGACTCTTTGTTATAAACCTCGTCGCGGTAAATAAACATGATCAAATCGGCATCCTGCTCGATTGCACCCGATTCACGTAAGTCGGACATCACTGGGCGTTTATTAGGACGGTTTTCCAGTGATCGGTTCAACTGTGACAGTGCAATTACTGGGCAGTGCATTTCTTTAGCCAGTGCTTTTAAGCTTCGGGAAATTTCCGAGATCTCGCCAACACGGTTATCGCCCATACCGGGTACTTTCATAAGCTGCAAGTAATCGACCATGATACAGCCAAGTTTACCGCCATGCATTTTGGCAATTCGGCGCGCGCGGGCACGTACTTCCGTTGGAGGTAGTGCAGACGAGTCATCGATATACAAATTCTTTTCTTGGAGATGCACAATGGTACTGGTCACTTTTGACCATTCATCAGCATCCATTTTACCTGCACGCAAATGCCCTTGATGTACACGACCGAATGATGAAATCAAACGCATCGCAATCGAATCCGCGGGCATCTCCATAGAGTAAACTAGAGCGGGCAGGTTATTATTAAACAGCACACTTTCAACCAAGTTCATGGCGAAAGTGGTTTTACCCATCGATGGACGGGCCGCCACAATAATCAAATCGCCTGCTTGCATACCTGAGGTTTTATTATCTAGTTCAACAAATCCAGTGGTTAAACCCGTGATACTGCCTTCAGTTTGTGAAAGTTCATTCAACTTATCAAAAACACTAGCAACGACAGAGTTAATAGCTTTAGGGCCTTGTGCTTTGGCGTTGTTGTTGTGTTGCTCGGCAATCGAGAAAATATTGGTTTCTGCGAGATCTAAAATTTCACTGACCGTACGACCTTTGGTGTCATAGGCATTTTGTAAAATTTCTGAGCTGACTTTAATCATGCTGCGTAAAGTGGAAAATTCTTTAATTTTTGCAGCATAAGTTTCAAGGTTATAGAAACTTGAAGGTGAATCTGACATGAGTTGCATCAGATATTCTTCACCACCTGCAGCATCGAGCAAGTTTTGTTTAATCAGCCAGTCATTGACCAAGACCGCATCATAAGGAGAGTTATCTTTTGATAGCTGGTCGATGGCACGGAAAATATATTTATGACGGGTCGCATAAAAATCAGCTTCAGTCAGTACATCACCCACTTGCTCAAAAGATTCTGCAACGGTCATCAGTGCAGCAAGCACGGCTTGTTCAATCGCAAGGTTATGGGGTGGGGTACGAAACTCTTTCAACGAACTTTGTTCTGTGGTTTTTGCTGTTGGCGTAGAGTTTGGCTTGCTGGCATTCGCCTGTGACATAAAAATCCCTGATGCTGAAACCATTTAATGTGATGGAAATGGGTGCTAATTACAGTTTTTTCAACTCTTCATTGAACTGAAATGATAGGCGTTTTCTACAGAAATGCGAACAAGTATTTCCGATTAATTCGTCATACATTGAATTGAATGAAGAGTTAAAAATATAAAAAAGTTGGAGCACTATTTTTTACAGATAAAAAAAGAGCATGCGTAAGCATGCTCTTTTCTTTGCAAGAAATTACTCAGCTACGATAGTAACTAGAACTTCTGCAACAACATCATGATGCAATTGGATTGCGATGTTGAATTCACCAGTGTTGCGAAGCGCACCATTTGGTAAACGAACTTCTGCGCGGTCTACAACAAGACCAGCATTAGTTAACGCGTCAGCGATGTCACGAGTACCGATAGAACCGAATAGTTTACCTTCGTCACCAGCTTTAGCAGTGATCACGATGTTAACTTCGTTCAATTGGTCAGCACGTGCTTGAGCAGCAGCTAATACTTCAGCTTCTTGTTTCTCAAGTTCAGCACGACGAGCTTCAAATGCAGCAGTGTTAGCTTCAGTAGCAGCAACTGCTTTACCTTGAGGGATAAGGAAGTTACGGCCGTAACCAGCTTTAACTGAAACTTTATCGCCTAATTTACCAAGGTTTTTAATGCGTTGTAATAAGATAATATCCACAGCTCAACCTCACTTATGATTGTCAGTGTAAGGGATCAAAGACAAGTAGCGAGCTTGTTTGATAGCAAGCGCTAATTGACGTTGGTAACGAGCTTTAGTACCTGTAATACGGCTAGGAACAATCTTGCCGTTTTCAGTGATGTACTGTTTTAAAGTGTCGATATCTTTGTAGTCGATGTACGTAACGTTCTCAGCTGTAAAGCGGCAGAACTTGCGACGACGGTAAAAACGTGCCATGTTATGTTCTCCTTATGCTTCAGCAGAGTCTTGAGCTTGTTGTGCTTCTTCACGTTGAGCTTTACGCGCACGTTTTTCTTCAGCACTCTTAGCCAATAGTGACTCTTCAGTGATAGCGTTTTCACGACGGATGATAAGGCTACGAATGATTGCATCGTTGTAACGGAACAATTCTTCTAGCTCATCAAGAGTAGTTTGACCACACTCAACATTCATAAGAATGTAGTGAGCTTTGTGGATCTTGTTGATTGGGTAAGCCAATTGACGACGACCCCAGTCTTCAAGACGGTGGATTTGACCTTCAGCTTCTTTGATGTGAGTTAGGTAACGTTCTACCATACCCACAACTTGATCGCTTTGGTCTGGATGTACCAATAGTACGATTTCGTAGTGACGCATTGTCAGCTCCTTACGGTTTAGGCAGCCCCAATCATTAATTGATTGAAGCAAGGAGTCACAACCAAAGTTGTGTCGCAAAGTTTGCGAAGCGTGAATTTTAGAGCGTTTAGGTTTGAAATACAAGGCATGGATTTAAAATGCTTGAATTATTTATGGTTTAATTCGGTTTTTCACTGCGCAATAAAAATACCACATAACCTTTAAAATAAGGATCTTGCGCTAAATGTGCAGGTGCTTGCC
Organism: Acinetobacter sp. ANC 5600; assembly: GCF_002018395.1. Lineage (NCBI taxonomy): Bacteria > Pseudomonadati > Pseudomonadota > Gammaproteobacteria > Moraxellales > Moraxellaceae > Acinetobacter > Acinetobacter sp. ANC 5600. The sequence continues at coordinate 108,016 of NZ_MVKW01000006.1, read as the reverse complement.
AAAGCCCGTTTTGTACAAGACCAATTTTATAGGGGAGTTTTAATTTTGAGACTTTATTTAAATAAAGCGTATAGTTTTTAATGGTGTGGCTGCCTTGATAGGTCTGTATAGCAATCTCATCAATATTTTGAGCAAGTAATTTTAAGGTTTGCTGATCCTGAACATTGGTCCAATCCATTAAACCCGTAATGCTTAAACGATATTTTTGAGGCATTTTCTTTCGTATCTTTTCAAGGAATACCGCATATCGATGGATATTTTGTGTCTTTGCATCAAAATCAATTTGTAAGCCTTGAATCTGATTGCCATTTTTTCCCAATTTTTAAGCCGCTGCAAAATTTGCTGAATATTGTTATTTGACCATTGTAAATGATGGCTACGGATTACAATCCAAATTTTCTGCTGTGGTTTATGGAGGACTTGAATACCTTGTGGGATAAACTCGGATTGCTTTAACGGTTTATTCCAATTCATTTCACCTTGTAAAATATAGAGCTCCGTGGCTTGCTGTAAGTAGGGGCTACTAGAAATATTGCCCCAAATCCAAAAACTTGAATAATGTGCTGTATTAACACGTTGCTGTATTTCGGTGTGAGCTTGTTGTGTATTTCCAGATTGGGCAGGTGAACAAGCGGAACACAAGACAATGCTCAATATGAACAAAAGTTCTAATGTATTTACCCGCCTCATCACCTGTAAAAGCATTGAAAATTACCAATAATATTTTAAGGATTTAGCCCAACTTGTTTCAGGATAATCCCGTTTGATTTGATCAAACCATTGTTTGCGTACAGACTTACTCACATCTTTGTCTTGGCATTCATTATTACCACTTGGTGCATAACATTGAATGGCACGGTACAGCGCATAAGCCGTTAATTCAGATTTTGTCCCTGTTTTAATAATATTTTTATATACATCTCCGCGTGCAAAATAACGACCTTTAAAACTTTGTGGCGAATCATCTGACTGATAGCTGAGATCGACCATGCTGTAGGCTTGTGAACTACGCGCATACTCACCTAAACACAATTGCAGGCTCAGGTCTTTCGGATTTGCTTGTAATTGTTTGGTCAATGTCGCTAAGTCAGGGCATTTGATTGAATTGCTCACAGTGATGCCTTTCCATAAGAAATTGGCAAATGGTGGTTGATAGCGATATTTCTCCGCAGTATTTTGCTCACTATTAAACTGGGCTGCATTAGTTGGTAATTCGGTATAGGCTTGATTAAATAAATCAAAATTTTGATAAGCCAGTGATTTGTTCAGTAAGGTATAAAGTGCTACATTTTTTTGATCCTGAGTCGCTGCATTATTTTTCACAACACTCACTAAGCTTTGTTCATTTGCAACTTCAACTAAATATTGTTGCTGCAAAAAAGCTTGTTTAATTTTTGCTGAGGGACCGATAAATTGTGCTGTATTTTGCTGCTGAGCATAGTAACGATACAGCATAAGTTCAGCCAAACCACGTTGTTCAGCTGTTTTGCTAATGGAAAGTAGATTTTCCCAATATTGCTGCGTTGTTTGATTTTGTCCACTTGCTTCCAAAATGCGACCTTTCAACATGACTTGGCTCAATTGAAGGTAGCTGCCTATGTTATTCGGCATTTGTTGGGGAAGGTATTTCAAGGCTTCTTGTGCTTTGTTTTGCACATAAAATAAGTGGTTCGCTTGCAAATACTGGAACAGTTCTGGCGCGTCTTTAAAATAATTTTTTTGTGCGTTTAATTCAGCCCAGGAAATGACAATATCATCGGAACTTTGTATTTTCCGCATGTGCATCAGATCATAGATAGTGAGGAAAAACGGATCTTTCAAATTTTTGACATTCAGACGCTTACTTTGAAATACATGACGATCTAATTCATAGGGTAGATTGGGCAGCTCTAAGTTATAAACGCTGGATTTAGGATTATTGATTTGCCATACGTATTCATAAATCAGCAAATCATGTTTTCCACTGAGCCAAAATCCACGTCTTAATAAACCGCGTGCACTTGCGGCATATTGACCTTGGGGATAGAGCTTAAAGTACTGGGTGATATTATTGAAAAAATTGGTTAATAAACTTTGGTTAAGTTTGTCATGATCTAAATCGCCATATTCACCTAAACCACTTTGATAAGCCTCATTTAAAGCACTTCGAATCAACATATATTGTGATGTTTCTTTCAGCCAAGGTTGATCCACATTAGTTAATACTGAATAAATCTTAGTCGCTGTGGAAAAGTTAGCATTGTAAAACGAAATTGTGGCGTTTAAATACGATGCATATTGGCGTGCAGATACTGACCAATTGGGATTTACGCTTAGCAAAGTTAGTTTATTGTCGCAATCATTAATTTTTGACGTTCGCGAATCAGGGTGTTTTTTTCACTACTTGAAAGCTTACTGTCTTTTTTGACTTGTTCAATAAAGGCTTGTGCGCCATTTTGAATGCTGTTGCAATGTTCGTTAAAACTTAGATCAGGTGTTTTTAAAGGTTTACGCGCATTCGGCAGTTTATTGCTGCTAGTGCTCATGATACTGGAAACTTCAAATGGAACTTTGCTGTAGCTAGTTCGCCAAAGTGTGGATTTATCTTCATGAATATTAAATTTGGCAATACCTAAATCGCTAAGCAACAGCAGCATGTTGGTTTGATTGTCATTTGCTGGTGTGAGCGCAGGGAGTTCATCGCATGCGGTATAAGCATTGGTTTGAATAAGTGTCGACGGTTCACAATAAATATCCATGCCTGCATGACTTTGCATACTAAAGAAAATACCGAATGGAATACTTGATGTGAAAAGGGCAGAGTGAATAAATTTTTTTTGATATGACATAAGGCACAGTTAATTATATTTGTGTGTGCAATGGTATCAAGTTGGGCTTAGGGTTTGAAGCTATTCATAAATAAAAAAGATAGAGTAAAACTCTATCTTTTTAAAAAAATACAATTGGCTTTAGAGGGGCAGTGGAAGTGAAACTAAAAATTAAACTAATCACTGTGATCAATTTGACTGAAAACATGAAATATTGTTTTGCCCAAATTTGATCATCTTCAGCTTTGAATCCTTGAATGGTTAAATAAATCCAATACAGACTTAAGGCATTCAGGACAATCATATAAATCCAATTCGCATAACCAAAAAAGAATAAACCGTTCATGGTGATGCAGAACAAAAACACATAAACCAAAGACTCAACTTTGGTACGGTGAATTGAACGAGCTACAGGTAAAATTGGAATACCTGCATTTTTGTAGTCATCAAATCGGTAAACAGCAATTCCCCAAGAATGAGGCATTTGCCAAAATGCATAACCAATAAAAATCAGTAATGCACCTAAATCAAACTGGTTTGCAACAGCCGTATACCCGATTACAGGTGGCGCTGCGCCAGAAAGACTGCCGATAATGGTTTGATGGATTGTTGTTCGTTTTGTCCATAAGCTGTAAAAACCAACGTATACGACAAAACCAATAACAGCAAAAAGAAAAGCGTAAGCATTTACCCAGAACCATAAAATGCTAAAACCAAATACACCTAAAACTAAAGCAAAAACTAAAGCAACAGGAATCGAGATTGATTTTTTAACCATCGCACGATTTTGTGTGCGTTGCATTTTTGAGTCGATGTCTTGGTCAATAACGTTATTAACAACACATCCAGAAGCGACCACAAAGAGGGTGCCTAAGAGGGTAAGAAGCAACAGAAGGAAATCTACAGAACCTTGGGCAGCTACAAAGTAGCCACCCAAAGCGGTAACAAAGTTACCAAAGAGAATTCCTGGTTTAGTCAGGAATAAATACTTTTTCAGCATGACGACCAGTTTAGATCATCATGTTGAAGTGAAGGTAGTTCATAATCCACACAGAACCTACTAAAAGGATAGCAATTGTGAGGATTGTATAAACAAATGCAATCACGTTCCAGCGTTGCTCTGAAGAAGAGTTCATATGCAGGAAGTAAACTAACTGAATAAGAACCTGAGCAACCGCAGTAATCGCGATTACGGCAACCAATAGACCGCGGCTAAAACCACCTGCCATTACCATACCGAATGGAATTACGGTAAGTAGAACAGAAAGGATAAAACCGATTGTATATTGTTTAACGTTACCGTGAGCTGCACCAGCAGAGTTATGATCGTGACTCATTAGATAACTCCCATCAAGTAAACAACGCTGAATACGCAGATCCAAACGATGTCAAGGAAGTGCCAGAACAAGCTTAGGCAAGCAAGACGACGAGTGTTTGGAAGTGTCAAACCATATTTCTTGATTTGGAACATCAACACAAGCATCCATACCAAACCAGAAGTTACGTGAATACCGTGCGTACCAACTAAAGTAAAGAACGCAGATAAGAACGCACTTGTGCTTGGGCCATGACCAGCATGAACTAAATGATTGAACTCATAAAGTTCCATGCCAATGAAGGCTGCACCAAATACCCAAGTAACTGCTAACCAAGTTAAAACTTGACCAACATTTTTCTTGTATGCTGCAAGAACAGCAAAACCAAAAGTTACAGAAGAGATAAGAAGGGCGAAAGTTTCAGTTAAAACGAAACCTAAAGATTCACCAAACAGCTCTTGTGCACTTGGCGTACCCACTGGAACGTGGCTACTTAATACAGCGAACGCGATGAAGAGTGTCCCGAAAAGAACCAAGTCACTCATCAAGTAAGTCCAGAAACCAAAGACAGTGATGTCAGTATCATCGTGATGATGATGTTCGTCATGTCCGTGGTTGTCGTGATGAAGTACTTCAGCCATTGTCTTAGTCCTTCTTCAAATGTTTTTCAAGAAGCGCGTAGCGTTCATTTTCAATACGTTCAACTTCTGCAGCTGGAACATAGTAGTCCACTTTCTTAGTGAAAGAAGAAACGATGAAGCTGATAATTGAAGCAATGAAAGTTACAACGACTAACCACCAGATATGCCAGATTAATGCGAAGCCCATAACTGTAATAAACATTGCAATTACGAAACCTGCCGCACGGTTTGTAGGCATATGGATGTCTTCGTATGTAGTTGGCTTAGCGTAAGCAACACCATTTTCTTTGTCAGTCCAGAAAGTATCAATACCATTGATCTTTGGAAGATAAGCAAAGTTATAGAATGGTGAAGGAGATGAAGTAGCCCACTCAAGAGTACGACCATCCCAGATATCGCCAGTAACGTCCATGTTGTCTTTGCGTTGAAGGAAACCAACAACGATTTGCATAACAAAACAGAAGATACCGATAGCAACCAATACAGAACCAAATAAAGCGATCGCTAAGTACGGATCCCATTCAGGGTTGTCATATGTATTCAAACGACGAGTCATACCCATGAAACCAAGGATATAAAGTGGCATGAATGCAAAGTAGAAACCGAAGAACCAGAACCAGAACGCTGCTTTACCCCAAGTTTCATTCAATTTCCAACCAAACATTTTTGGCCAGTAGAAAATGATACCCGCGAACATCGCGAACACTACACCACCAATAATTACGTTATGGAAGTGAGCGATAAGGAATAAAGAGTTGTGTACTAAGAAGTCCGCTGGTGGAACTGCCATTAATACGCCTGTTAAACCACCAATACCGAAAGTCACAAGGAAGCCAAGTGTCCAAAGCATTGGAGTTGTATAGGTGATGCGGCCCTTGTACATGGTGAATAACCAAGAGAAGATTTTCACACCAGTAGGGATCGCAATGATCATGGTCATGATACCGAAGAACGCGTTAACGTTGGCACCAGCACCCATTGTAAAGAAGTGGTGAACCCATACAACTAGTGAAAGAACACCAATTGCTACAGTTGCGTACACCATAGATTTGTAGCCGAACAACGCTTTGCGTGAGAACACAGCAGTAACTTCTGAGTAAATACCAAAAGCTGGTAATACCAAGATGTAAACTTCCGGGTGACCCCAAGTCCAAATCAAGTTTACATACAACATTGGGCTACCACCCATGTCATTTGTAAAGAAATGGAAGCCGAAGTAACGGTCAAGTGAAAGCATTGCAATAGTCGCAGTCAAAACTGGGAATGTTGCAACGATAAGCACTACAGTAACTAATGCAGTCCAAGTGAAAATAGGCATGTCCATAAGTTTCATGCCAGGCGCACGCATTTTGATGATGGTAACGAAGAAGTTAACACCAGTAAGAAGCGTACCTAGACCAGAAACCTGAAGTGCCCAGATATAGTAGTCTACACCTACACCTGGAGAGTATTCGATGCCAGAAAGTGGAGGGTAAGCCATCCAACCTGTTGCAGCGAATTCACCAATTGCAAGAGAAGCCATCATCAAGCCCGCAGCGCCGGCGAATAACCAGAAGCTAAGAGAGTTTAATAATGGGAATGCTACGTCACGTGCACCAATTTGAAGTGGTACAGCAACGTTCATTAAACCAACAACTAGACCCATTGCTACGAAGAAGATCATGATTACGCCATGGGCAGTAAAGATCTGGTCATAGTGTTCTGGGTGTAAGTAACCTTCACCGCCACCTTTTGCAAGGAACAGTTGAAGACGCATCATAATCGCATCGGCAAAACCACGCACAAGCATGACAATTGACACGAGGATATACATGATACCAATTTTTTTATGGTCTACAGATGTGAACCATTCGTTCCACAAGTAGCCCCATTTTTTAAAGTAGGTGATACCAGCAACAATTGCGATACCGCCAAGGATCATCATTGCAACAGTAACCAACACGATTGGGTCGTGTGGAATTGCATCTGGTCCTAACTTACCTAATAAGCTCATGTCTTATTCCCCTGCAACAGTCGCATGTTCAACGCCTGCATGAGCTTCAGAAGCAGCAGCTTCGTGTCCAACAGTAGCTGTATGATCAGCACCGTGGTAGTTGCTCATGTATTTGTTAATCACTGATTCGAACAATTTAGGTTCAACTGAAGAATAGTAAGTCACTGGGTGTGGCTTAGTAGGGTAAGGCTTCATTGCTTCAGCTAGAGCCTTCTCTTCAGGAGTAGTTGCTTTGGCAACTAAAACTTCGATCTGGTGTTTAGAACGGTTGCCGTCACGTAAGGTTGCAAATTCAGCTTGGTCTAAAACAGTTTTTTGAACCGCTTCAGGATTAACTGAAGAACCATTACCAGCTTTAACAGCAGAAACCCATTCAGCAAACTGAGCATCAGTCACAGCATGTGCACGGAAGCGCATTTGTGAGAAGCCATAACCTGAATAGTTAGAAGAGAAACCACGGAAGCCTTCAGCAGGACTAGTTTCATCAGCTAATAAGTTCAAGTGAGTTTGCATACCTGCCATAGCATAAATCTGACCACCTAACGCCGGAATGAAAAATGAGTTCATTGTGAAGTTAGATGTTAAACGAAGGCTTACAGGAGTTTTCTCAGGGAAGCGGATCTCGTTTACAGTCGCGATGCCTTGTTCAGGGTAGATGAAGATCCATTTAAATTGTTCAGCAATAACTTGAACAGTTAAAGGAGCTTTATCTGACTCGAGTGGACGGTAAGGGTCATACTTGTGGGAACCCCACCAAGTTAACCAAGCTAAAATAGCGATAATAATTACGGGAATACCCCAAACTACAACTTCAATTGCAGTCGAGTGTGCCCAAGTAGGTGCATAGTCTGCATCTTTATTTGACGCGCGATATTTCCAACCAAACCAAAGAGCCATAAGTGCTGATGGAATAACTACCAACAACATTAGGTAGATCGCAGTAAGCATGAGGTTTGACTGACCTTCAGCAACTGGACCTTTTGAGTTTAGAAGTACCATATCACCACCACACCCAGTTAAGAGTGCAGCGATCGCAGATAAAGACAATACAGCTAAAATTGTTTGTCTCATTTTACAACCTCGGTGAAGAGTCCCATTCCCTAATTTTTAAAATTGGGATAGCGAATAAAGTGTCGCATGATTGTGATTTTTCAGATATGAAAAAAAGTTCACAATGATGTGACACCGCTACGTTGTAGGGCATTATGCCTGATATCGGCAAACTAAGCTATACATAAAGATGCTTTAAATGACTGTATTAAAACCCTATTTTGTTGGTCGGGATTGTGTTTTTTTTATCTGAATTTTATTTTAATTTCAATGTAATGCACAAAAAAGGGATGAGAAATTCATCCCTCAATAAAAGTGAAAGTTATTGGTTTATTACCTTGGTTTTTGCTAACTTGTCATGCAAAGTTTGACGCTTTTTGCCGAAAATAAAAACGGAATCAATGATTGCGCTTAAAGGCATCGATAAAAAGTTCAGAAAAATAAATAAAACACTACGTAAAGTGAAGCCACGCATGAGGTTGACAGGTTGGCTAGTTTCGGCATCTACGATTTTAATTTTGGTGATTTTTTTACCAATACTTTGACCAGATTTAGCAATCAAATACGCTTGAATGAAAAGCATAATGAAGAGGTAAGCAAACATTGCAATCCAAGCTTGGTTGGGAAACATCTCAACCATTTGTGTTTGTAGTGCTTGTAAAACATTAGGGTCAGCATTTGGGGTCATCACAGCTTGCATAAACTGTTCATTTAGATTGGCAAATTGTGTCTTTTCACTTGGATTAAAAAATGCCGTTAAGATAAAAGTTGCCGGTATCCAAAGCAGTAAATCGACGATCTTAGCCAAAACACGTTTAGGAATACTTGCTAGGCTAGTTTGCAATTGTACAGCCTGAGGTTGTGTGTAGGTATTTGATGGCGTAGTTGTAGTTTGATTTGATTCGAATGCTGTCGGTGCTATATAACCTGCAGGCATATAAACCAACTGACCTTGAGTGAGTTCACCCAAAGCTTTCCATTCGGTCATACCTTGGTGCCAAACCAAGTCCGTGAGTAACACTTGTTGGCTCGCGAGCATTTGGTTAAGTTGTTCTAAGGTATAGGGACCAGCTTGTTGGTTATTTCGTGCCAAGTAAATCTGCATAAAACTAAAATCTCAAAAAACGTCTGTAAAAGTATAAATAAAAAAAAAGACCCACATGTGGGTCTTTTTTTAACACAGTTTATTAAGCTTGTTGAGCTTTTTCTTCAGAAAGGAAGAACCAAGTGTCTAATACTGAGTCTGGGTTAAGCGAAACAGACTCAATGCCTTGTTCCATTAACCATTTAGCTAGGTCAGGGTGATCTGAAGGGCCTTGACCACAAATACCTACGTATTTGCCAGCTTTACGACAAGCATGGATTGCCATAGAAAGAAGTGCTTTAACGGCTGGATCACGTTCATCAAATAGGTGAGAAACGATACCAGAGTCACGGTCTAGACCGAGTGTTAACTGAGTTAAGTCGTTAGAACCGATAGAGAAACCGTCGAAGTGTTCAAGGAACTGTTCAGCCAATAATGCGTTAGTTGGAAGTTCACACATCATGATCACTTTAAGACCGTTTTCACCACGTTTAAGACCGTTAAGCGCTAACAATTCAATAACACGTTTCGCTTCAGCAACAGTACGTACGAAAGGAATCATGATTTGAATGTTAGTTAAGCCCATTTCGTCACGTGCTTTTTTCAGTGCGCGGCATTCAAGTTCGAAGCAGTCACGGAAATTGTCAGACACATAACGGCTTGCACCACGGAAGCCAAGCATTGGGTTTTCTTCTTCAGGTTCGTATAACTTACCACCGATTAAGTTTGCATATTCGTTTGACTTAAAGTCAGACATACGAACAATCACTGGTTTGTCAGCAAACGCTGCAGCAAGTGTAGAAATACCTTCAACTAGTTTTTCAACATAGAATTCGATAGGAGATGCATAACCCGCAGTACGTGACATTACAGCAGCACGAGTTTCACGTGGTAGGCTGTCAATATTAAGCAATGCTTTAGGATGTACGCCGATCATACGGTTGATGATGAACTCAAGACGAGCAAGACCAACACCTTCGTTAGGAATTTGAGCAAAGTCAAATGCGCGGTCAGGGTTACCTACGTTCATCATAATTTTGAACGGAAGTTTAGGCATAGATTCGATAGAATTACGTTGGATTTCAAAGTCCAAAGCACCTTCGTAAATAAAGCCTGTGTCACCTTCAGCACAAGAAACAGTCACTTCTTGACCGTCAGTCAATACTTCAGTCGCATTACCACAACCTACGATTGCAGGAACACCAAGCTCACGTGCAATAATCGCAGCGTGACAAGTACGGCCACCACGGTTAGTGACAATCGCAGCTGCACGTTTCATTACTGGTTCCCAATCTGGGTCAGTCATGTCAGATACAAGTACGTCGCCGTCTTGAACTTTGTCCATTTCTTTGATCGAAGTCACGATACGAACGCGACCAGAACCAATACGTTGACCGATTGAACGACCTTCACAAATCACATTACCTTTTTGCTTAAGCAGGTAACGCTCCATTGTGCCCACGTTTTGGCGGCTCTTCACAGTTTCAGGACGTGCTTGAACGATATAGATTTGGCCATCATCGCCATCTTTCGCCCATTCGATGTCCATTGCTGAACCGTAATGGTTTTCAATGATCAATGCTTGTTTAGCAAGTTCTTGAAGTTCGTGGTCATTTAAAGCGAATTGTTGACGATCTGCTTTTTCAACGTCTACAACAACCACTGACTTACCTGCAGCACCTTCTTCACCATAAATCATTTTTTGGTGTTTAGAACCAAGGTTACGACGTAATACAGCGTGTTTGCCTGCATTTAAAAGTGGTTTAGATACATAGAATTCGTCAGGGTTTACAGCACCTTGTACAACCATTTCACCTAAGCCATAAGAAGCTGTGATGAAAACTGCGTCGCGGAAACCAGATTCTGTATCTAGTGTAAACATTACACCAGCTGCACCTGTTTCAGAGCGAACCATGCGTTGAACACCTGCAGATAACGCAACGACGTCATGTGCGAAGTTTTGGTGTACACGGTAAGAAATTGCGCGGTCGTTATAAAGTGAAGCAAATACTTCTTTAATCGCAATAAGGACGTTGTCGATACCACGGATGTTCAAGAAAGTTTCTTGTTGGCCAGCAAATGAAGCATCTGGTAAGTCTTCTGCTGTTGCAGATGAGCGAACGGCAACCGCGATATCAGGGTTGCCGTTTGAAAGAGCTGTGAAAGCCTCACGAATTTCTTTTTCAAGTTCAGCAGTAAGCGGAGTGTCTACAATCCATTGACGGATTTTTGCACCGGTTTCAGCAAGTGCATTTACATCGTCAACATTGAGTGCAGCAAGTTCAGCGTTAATTTTAGCGTTTAGGCCACTTTGCTCGAGGAATTCACGATATGCTTGAGCTGTAGTAGCAAAACCACCAGGAACAGATACACCAGCATTTGCTAGATGGCTGATCATTTCACCTAATGATGAGTTTTTACCACCCACGAGTTCTACGTCGTGTTTCCCTAATTTTTCTAGACCAATTACGCGCGCTTCCAAAGTTGTTACTCCACTTTTGCAGTATTAATCACTATCTTGGCATGAAATTATAACAAATTACTTAGCATTCTAAATTTACTAAGTGACAGTCATGTAAGATGGTTTACTATAAAGATTATATAGCACTAAGACAAATTTTGGAGGAGAATTTTAATGTCAGAAGGTAAACAGATTCAGCGTAGTGTTTTCTTTGTTTCGGATGGTACCGCGATTACCGCAGAAACACTTGGACACTCACTGTTAGCCCAGTTCCCTCATGTAGATTTTGACATTCATATTATTCCATATATTACCTCTGAAGAAGCAGCTACAAATGTGGTTGCAGAGATCAATCTTAGAGCGCAGCAAGACGGTCAAAAGCCTTTGGTGTTTGATACCCTTGTAGACCCGTATGTACGTGACATTATTAATACTGCAAATGCGATAAATCTTGATGTTTTTGAAGGGCTTATTAGTAAATTGTCGGACGAGTTGGGTACAGCTCCTACGACTTTAGTCGGTCAAACCCATGCAGTTACAGATTCTGAGTCTTATAAAGCACGTATTGATGCGGTGCATTTTGCTTTAGATAACGATGATGGGGCACGTACTCGTCATTATGATAAAGCAGATTTGATTTTAATTGGAGTATCACGTTCGGGTAAAACACCAACTTCAATCTATCTCTCTTTGCAATTTGGTATTCGTGTAGCTAATTATCCTTTGACAGAAGAAGATTTGGATGACAACCGTTTACCTGCAGTTTTACGTGAGCACAAACATAAGTTGTTTGGCTTGATGATTGATGCAGAGCGCCTTGTAGCAATTCGTTCAGAGCGTAAGGCCAATAGTCGTTATGCAAGTTTTAGTCAGTGCCAAATGGAACTACGTGCGATTGAAGGTATTTATATTTCTGAAGGAATCAAATACTTAAATGTGTCTGAAATGTCGATTGAAGAAATTTCAACACGTGTTTTACAAATGACCGGACTGAAGCGTCGCATTGGTTAAGTGTAAATTGAGCCACTTTGGTGGCTCTTCTGATAATAATAAATTACCGTATAAATTATATAAAAATAGTATTAATTTCTGGTTTGTCATACTTTTAATGAATGATAAATATTTAAGATATTGATGAAAATTTTCCTCAATATTTAGACTTAAATTTTAAGCAATTTTTGCATTCATTTGTGTACCAATTCGATAAATTTCTTTGCCTAAAAATTTATAAAATATGACCAAATTGACAGCACAAATCTTTTATAAAAATCCGTGTTTTGCTGTATCTTTATCTATGAATTAAGCCTGAATAATCCACTTGATATGAGTTGTGTAAATACAAGATTTAGCTGATATGGTTTAATATTTAATCAATTTTTCAAAAATACTGATTTAAATGCTAAAAAAATAGGCAGAAAATAGAATAAAAAATAATCAAACAGTTGCTTTTGGGTGCTAAATATAAAGAAATGGCACCATTTATCTAATTGATGTGAGTGAAAAATATTCAAATTGATAACATTCAGGCTTTAAAAGCTGATATGAAGTAATATTAAAATTGGATTTTTAGCTGTTATTTTCCTATTGAATATAGATTAGAACATAAGTAAATGTTGGCTGAACATGAGCATCGGTATAAATTTTCTAACTTACAGTTAAGGAGTAAATAGAGCTGTGTAAAAAAATAAGCACTGAAAAAATTATTGGTTTGAAATAAAGTTTTCATGAAGAATTGATCATAATTATTCCAAAATTACACCTCTATAAACTCGCTCTATCTGCAGGTGTAGTGCTGATGCATGATTTAAGTCTGAGAGCTGAAAAAGCATGTAGCACGATTAAAGCTATTTTCATTTATGGATTTTTAAGAATCCTTAGCCTTATCGAATGAAAGTATCCAATATAGTAGGGGAGTTACCAAAAGCCGCCAGAGATGGCTTTTGGTGTTGTGAGTTTTGATCAATCGGATAAATTATAGTAAATGTTATGTGAAAATCATTTCATTGTAATTACTTTTCTTCAGGCTGGTTAGATTCGCTGCGCACAATGACATCACACTCAAACGTATGCTCATCTAAAGCCGTGATTGAATTACTCTGAATTTTTGCAATTGGCCAAGTATTTAAGATGCAATTTGGCTGCTGTAATGCTGCATAATAATGATCAGATTTTAGGAAGGTTTTGTTTTGAATTGCGGTATTTGGACTGAGTAAATGTCTTAACCAATGGTTCGGCACTTGATCTTCTAAAAAGCGAATCGCCAAAATACTCTTAATACGATTGCTAAATAAACGTCGATTTTTTGCAATCAGTGGGTGCTGGATTAATTTATTCAGTAGACGTTCGGTGCGTGGTAAGACAAATTGCGGTTTGATTTGATAGACCATGATGTTATCTGCAACCTGACATAGATGGTGCAATTCAGAGACCACATGCTGATCTATCCCAATAATTGCGATTTTTTGCTTCTTAAAGTCATAATCTTTGATCTGTTCTGAACTGATGATCGTTCCACGAAAGTGTTCAAAATCCTCTAGATGATTATTAAAATTATGGTGGGTTGCATCCTGCTTGTTGGCCATATTTATTCCTTGTCTTTTGTTTTTTTAGTTGAGTCTTAGATAGGAATATATTCTGTGATGGGCCAGTCGGGGTAAAGCGTTTTTTCAGTCTGATGAGTCATACAATTTGTCTAGAATTGATTTGCTTGGCCCTTGTCATTTATACATTTCTAGGAGTGAACTGATTTTTTTATGCGTTGTAGTTCATTAACCGCTCAAGCAGATCGATAAAACAATGAGCGACCTGCATGAACAGCTTTTGAGATCTATAAATTTTGTGAGTTTTAAAGTGGTTCATCATCTGATGAGTTATAGTCAAGCTGACTCGGGGTTGAATGCTTAAGTTCGGGTTGGTCGGTATGTGTACGTAAATAGTCCATATCACGAATATTTTTTTGTACAGCAACTGCACCAAACAGACTCATTAGGAAAGCCATCATGTAAAAACCTTTTTCACTTAATGCCAGTTCAGCATTCCATAGACCAATGGCAAGAAGTACGAGGCAAATAATGACGGATGCCCAGCACAGTCCAAAGTAGATTGCAGTGACATGCATTCCTTCTAAACGGTCACGAATGATTTTTTGTAGTGAAACCGATGAAAATAATCCATAAAGCAATAAAATGAGATAAAAGCCTTTTTCATTCAACATCATATTTGCATTGAATAAACCTATGCAAAACACCACAGCGCCTAAGATCAGTGCACACCAACTTGCTGCGATAAATGCGGGTGTGGGTTTATTAATATATTGGCTCATCTGCTTATTTTTCTCTTTGTTTTGCTTATGTTTAATATTTATACAGCAATAAAAATGAGTAAAGCAATTATTTCGTTGAGGCAATGATGGTTTTTAAGTACAGGTTTGGTCGTTGTTAGCCGAAACCATATTATCTGTTGACTGCTATCCGTCTAAAGAGCCACAAAAGACGCAATCACAATTCTACCTTTAGACGGATTAAACGCTTGGATTAGATCATTAAGTTTAGAGTCTTAAGCGAGATCATTTTTGATTTGCATTAAACGCTCGAAGTTTTCAATGCGCTTATCGGTATCGTAAATGTCGCAGGTGAAAATAAATTCATCAACGTCATATTTGGTGAGTAGGTTTTCTAAACCCGCTTGAACGGTTGCATTTGAACCGACTTGTCCCATAGCGTAGAAATTATCAACAGACATTTTTTCTGCAGTAGACCATAAGCCTTGCATACTGTCGACTGGAGCCTTGAGTTTTAAACTTTGACCGCGCATTAAACCTAAAACGCGTTGATAAGCACTCGTTGCCAGATATTCTGCTTCTTCATTAGTTTCGGCGACAACCGTTGGTACGCCCATAGAAACATAAGGTTGATCTAAATATTCGGATGCTTGGAAATTCTCACGATAGAGCTGAATTGCTTGTCCAAGCATGCGTGGTGCGAAATGTGAAGCAAAAGAATAGGGTAGACCTAAACGTGCAGCGAGTTGTGCACTGAACAGACTTGAACCTAAAAGCCATACAGGAACATGTGTATTTTGTCCCGGTGTAGCAATGATGCGCTGCTGTGGCTCAGGTGCTTTAAAGTATTGCAATATCTCAAGGACATCTTGTGGAAATTGATCTTCGGTTTCCTGACGGCCACGGCGTAAAGCGCGCATGGTGGTTTGGTCGGTACCTGGTGCCCGACCTAAGCCGAGTTCAATGCGGCCAGGATATAGCGTTTCAAGCGTGCCAAATTGTTCAGCGACAACCAACGGCGCATGGTTAGGCAACATAATCCCGCCTGAACCGAGCTTGATAGATTGTGTATTTGCTAGGAGATAACCGAGTAAAACCGCAGTTGCAGAACTTGCGATGCCGTCCATATTGTGGTGTTCGGCTAACCATAGACGCTCATAGCCAAGTTGTTCTGCTTTCTGTGCTAATTGGAGTGCATGTTTGAGTGAAAATTCGATGGTTTTATCATCTCGAACAGGTGCGAGTTCAAGTATTGAAAATTTTGTATCGGCTAGAGTACGCATGTTTTCTCTCAGAGATCTTTATATCGAAATAATACGATATAAAAAGCCTAATGTATATCGAATAAACTCGATATGGTCGTGGGGCGGTGTGAAAAGGCAACTTTAGATATATCTAAACTTTTTTTATATACAAAAAAAGCACCCGAAGGTGCTGATTTTTTTCATTGAAATATATCGATTAACGTTTACCGTTTTTGTACCAACCTAAGTGACGACCATTGTTTCCACGGTAGCCTCGGTCGTTGTAGCTGTAATTATTGGTACGATAGCCACGGTTGTTATAACGACGGTCATAGCGATCATCATAACGACCATTGTAGCGGTCATCATAGCGACGGTCTTCAGACACTTTTTTACCTAGTGCAGAACCACCGGCTGAACCAAGTGCAGCACCGATATAACCACCGTTTGTGCCGCCCATGTTTTTACCTACGGTATAACCACCTGCGCCACCAAGTGCACCACCAATGATGGCACCATTACGGTCACGTTTGTTCGCCGATGCTGCAGCACCTGCACCGCCACCAATTGCTGAACCAATCATTGCGCCAGTTTGGCCGCCAACTTGGTTACCGATTGCTGCACCAACAACACCACCTAAAGCAGATGTTAATGCAGTATTGGTGCTATTACCTGCATGTGTTGCAGTCATAGTAAGTGCTGAAGCGGCAATTGCTGCACTGAATAGAATTTTATTAATTTTCATTTTTAAACTCCTTACGAAGCATGATGTTTATCTGTTGATATCAATATATGAAAACACATAGCGAATATTTGGAGCGTGATGTGAAATAAAATACGTGTTCCGTTGCTGCAATGTAAATTTTGCACTTTATTTCTACATGATTGATGGCTTGGTTGGAGAGAAGGTAAATCTACATATGTATGAGGTGCAATAAATAAAGTTGTATTTATCATTTGAAAAAAGGCGATACATAAAAAAGCACCCGAAGGTGCTATTTTCACTATTCAATAAGGACTCACTAATTTTTGAATTAGTGACGACGACGATAACGTTTTTTGTATTTACGTTCTTGGTGTTTGTCGTAAGCTTTATCTTTAGAGATTTTATTACCTAGAGCAGCACCACCAGCAGCACCTAGTGCAGAGCCGATGTAACCACCGTTTGTACCGCCCATGCTTTTACCAACAGTATAACCTGTACCACCACCTAAAGCACCGCCGATAGCAGATTCTGTACGGTTGCGTTTATTACTTGCTACCGCAGCACCACCAGCACCACCAAGAGCTGCACCAATTGTAGCGCCGGTATTACCGCCCATGTTTTTACCAATTGCAGTACCTGCAACACTACCTAATGCACTAGCTGCAGCAACGCGTGTTGTACTATCTGCATTTGCAGACACAGTGAACATAGAAGCAGTTGCTAGAGTGGCTGTCATTAAAAGAGTATTCAGTTTCATAGTTCACTCCATGTCCTTCATAAACGCGAGGACTTTTCTTAATCATTTCGATGGCAGTAAATGTAACAAAACTATTCGCTATAAATATGGAGAGCTTTCTCTTTATTTGGTGATTTGAGTGTCTAGTTTGTATAAGTTTTATTAATATTGTGAAAAAAATGGTCGAATGCAGAAAATCTGTACGACTTTGTGGAGAAAGGTAGGAGTGATGAAGTTCACACTTTGATATTTAGGGTCATTGATAGGCCAAAAAACAATATATATGTCATTTCAGACCTATTATCGGTACACTAGCGCCATTATTTTGAATTTTGGCATATCCGTGAAAGTTTAGCGGTAGAGCCTGTGTATTGAGATTTTTTGAAAAATGAAAGAATCGTTACGTTTACGATTAGATCAGCTCTCTGACCGTCACGAAGAATTAAATGCATTACTCGCAGATGTAGAAGTCATTTCAGACAACAAACGTTTCCGTCAGTTGTCACGTGAGCATAGTGATTTATCTGAAATCACTGAAGTTTGGAAAAAATACCGTCAAGCTGAAGAAGATATTGAGACTGCTGAAGTAATGATGACGGATCCAGATTTTAAAGAGATGGCCGTTGAGGAAATCAAAGAAAATAAAGCTTTGATCGGTCAGCTTGAAGCAGACTTAAACATTCTGATGATTCCAAAAGATCCGAATGATGCGAACTCTGCTTATTTAGAAATTCGTGCCGGAACAGGTGGTGACGAAGCTGCAATTTTCTCGGGTGACTTGTATCGCATGTACAGTAAATATGCTGAATCACAAGGTTGGCGTATTGAAGTGCTGTCTGAAAATGACGGTGAACATGGCGGTTATAAAGAAGTGATTTGCCTCATCAATGGTGAAGGTGTATATGGTCGCTTAAAATTTGAAAGTGGCGCGCATCGTGTACAGCGTGTGCCTGCAACTGAGTCACAAGGTCGTGTTCATACTTCGGCATGTACTGTTGCGATTTTGCCGGAAGTTGATGTAGACACCAGTGTTGAAATTAATCCTTCAGAATTACGTATTGATACCTATCGTGCATCTGGTGCGGGTGGTCAACACATTAACAAAACTGACTCTGCTGTGCGTATTACCCATATTCCAACGGGTACAGTTGTAGAATGTCAGGATGAACGTTCACAGCATAAAAACAAAGCCAAAGCGATGGCGCTGTTGGTTTCTCGTTTAGAAAATGCCAAACGTGCGGCGGCAGATGCCGCGACGTCTGAAATGCGACGTGACTTGGTGGGTTCTGGTGACCGTTCTGAGCGTATTCGTACCTATAACTATCCACAAGGTCGTATGACTGATCATCGTATTAACCTAACACTGTATAAGTTGGATGCAGTGATGGAAGGTGATTTGACTGAATTGCTAGATAGTTTGCATCGTGAATATCAAGCCGATCAGTTGGCGTTATTAGCACAGCAGAATGGTGGCTAATGAATATTGCACAGGCTTTGGCCTATCGTGGTGAACCTGAGAGTTATGAACGTCAGGAAAATGCGTGGTTGTTAGAGCATATCACCGAGATTGATTCTTTTGATTTAATCATGAAAAAGGATCAAGAATTGACGGCAGAACAAGAACAACTGTATGTCGACAGTCTTACTCGTATTGCTGCGGGTGAGCCTTTGGCTTATGTCACAGGTTCTCAGCCATTTTGGACGCTAGACTTAAAAGTGACTAAAGATACTTTGGTGCCACGTCCTGATACGGAAGTACTTGTTGAAACTGTACTGCGTTTAGAACTTCCTGAAGATGCTCGTGTGGTCGATTTAGGAACAGGAACTGGTGCTGTAGCGTTATCATTAGCCAGTGAACGTCCAGATTGGTCAATTGTGGCTTCAGATATTTACGAACCTACATTGGAAGTTGCTGAATTTAATGCCAAAAAGCATGATCTTGAACATGTGCAGTTTGTCTTAGGTTCTTGGTTAAAACCTTTTGGACGTGCTTTCTTTGATGTAATTGTGTCAAATCCGCCGTATATCGATGCTGAGGATGTACACATGAAGGATTTGGCGACAGAGCCTGAACGTGCTTTGGTTGCAGACAATCATGGGCTTGCAGATCTTGAGCAAATCATTCTTCAAGCCAAAAAACATTTAACCGTGAATGGTTGGGTGGTGCTCGAACATGGTTATGACCAAGGTGAAGCGGTCAGACATTTGTTCTTACAAGCTGGGTATCGAAATGTTCGGACTGTAAAAGATTATGGTGGCAATGACCGTGTCAGCTTAGGTCAGTGGCAACATTGATTTGGTATTAGAGAAATAGTCAAAAATAAAGCGCATTGAATGCGCTTTATTTTTTTGTTTTTCAATTCACATGTGAGCGTTTGTATGTGTGCATTTGCAAGTGTAGAAAATAGGTTTACTTCACCACATCTCGCCAACGCAATAGATATTGTTCTAGATATTTCATTAGGCTATCGGTGATTTTCCCTAAGAGTGCCAATAGAATAATGGCGATAATCACGATATCTGGACGTGAGGTTTCACGACCATCACTGAGCAAATAGCCAATACCTTGCGTGGCTGCAATCAGTTCGGCAGCAATCATAAACATCCACGCCAAACTTAAACTATTGCGTAAGCCTGTAAGTATACCCGGTGATGCTGCAGGTAAAATAATCTCACGAATCTGTCTCAAATATTTCAAACGATAAACTTGAGCAACTTCAATGAGTTTTCGGTCTACACCTTGAATTGCTGCAACGGTATTGGTATAGGTCGGGAAAAAAGCACCTATGGCAATGAGGATGATTTTTGATGATTCATCAATACCTAACCATAAGAGCAGTAAGGGAATCCATGCCAAACTAGGGATAGATTTAATTGCTGAAAATGTAGGTTCCAAAAATGCTTCGGCTTGTTCGTTCAAACCAACTAAGAGTGCAAAAATCAGAGCAAGTCCGCTACCAATAAAAAAGCCTAAAAATACCCGCCAAGTACTAGTCCAGATATGCTGCCAAAGTTCACCTTCAGATAACTCTATAAATGACTGCCAAAGACTACTCGGAGCGGGGAGTAGATACGGTTCGATAACACCATTTTTGACCAAGATTTCACATAGCAGCAATAAAACCACAGGTAGAGCAAGACCTTTTAAAATCAAGATCAACTTGGGTTTTATATGGTTTGATGAATCGGAAGCGGTCGAAACCGCTGTATTGATTTTGGGTTGAGTCAGTGATGATAACATGTTATTTCACAACCTTTTTCGCATAACGTGCTTCAAAAAGTTGGTCAATGACTTGATTGACATTGGTTCCTTTACGAACTAAATCTTCTTCAGTCAAAATCGTGCCAGATTTCTTTAAGGCCGCAATGTGTTTAGCTGTTGGGATATTTTGATCAAAGTTGGTACGACTTAACTGGAGCTTGGCAACAGCCAATGGAAGCTTAGACTCACGTGCCAATAATTCGGCTAATTTATCTGGATTGGCTTTGGCCCATTGTCGTGCTTGTTCATAGGCTTTAATCACAGCTTCAACGGCTTCAGGACTTTGCTGGCTAAATTGTTGTTTGGTACTTAAAACGCTATAGCTGTTAAAACCCACATTTCGATAAAGCAAACGCGCGCCTGATTGTACCTGTGCCGATGCCATGAGTGGATCTAATCCCGCCCATGCATCGACTTGACCACGTTCTAAAGCTGTTTTTCCATCAGGATGTTGTAAATGTACCAATTGCACATCACGTTTATTGAGGCCGACTGTTTCCAACGACTGCAAAGTAAACATGAATGGATCGGTTCCTTTGGTCGCTGCAATTTTTTTGCCTTTGAGGTCTTTCAGACTTTTAATCGGAGAGTTTTTTGCCACAAGCAATGCCGTCCATTCAGGCTGTGACTGTATATATACGGTTTTAATCGGACTGCCATTGGCACGACTCAAAACGGCTGCAAGTCCTGCTGTTGAGGCAAAATCCACACTGCCACTATTGAGATATTCGAGTGAGCGATTACTACCTTGGCTAAAGACCCATTTAATTTGTGTTTTGGGTAATGCTTTTTCTAAGAGTTTTTGTTCCTTCACCACTAAACTGGTCGGTGCATAGTAGGCATAATCCAGTTTAAGTGTCGAAGGAATAGCAGCAAAGATAGAGCTACTGAATAGGCTGAATGTCAGCGTAGAAAAAATTAGTTTTGAGCTTTTAAATAGGGAAGTCATATCGTTCACAATCAAGTGTTGAATTATGAGCACATAGATACGACGGAAATATTTCAGAAACAAAACAGAATAAATGCTAAGAATAATAGAAATCGAGATAAGCGTATAAATCAAATATAGGTATTTGATTTAAAATACTTTATTGGATTTAATTGTGATGAAATTTCGTTATATAAATTAATGTGTAAACTTGCATGAAAAATGCTTAGATATTTTAGTGTAAAGAATATTCAAAAATTATAGTGAATTACAGACTTAAAATAACTTTTCCAATAAAAAAGCAGCTTTCGCTGCTTTTTATATGTGATCAATACTTACATTGGGTAGTCTTGTAAGCTATCGGAGACTTCAACTTGTTCTAAAGCTGATGTTTCTACTGCAAGACAGTAAGCAATAATTTTTGCAGTTGCACTCACTAAATTTTCATCTTTTAGATTTGCACCTGCTTGAATTGCTTCAATGTCATCTGCTTGGATATCCAGTGCATGAGCAACTTCAACTGCATTTTCAGTGCTAAAAAATTGTGAAATCAAATTTTGCAAATCGATATCTGCAACAGTTTTAAGCTGTTCGTGAAACAGTTCATCAATTGCGTCAATCTGAGTGAAAAGAGAATCTGAAAAGTTTTGAACAAGTTGTTGTTCAAGAACATCAATCATCTTAAGCATAGGAAAGCCTTTCAAGGAGATGCAGGAGAATTAGAAAAAAATAAGCAAAGTGCTTTAAATTGAGTGAAAAATAACCTAATTAGACTAAAGTAGCAATCGTTCAAGGATGAATGGTCAGTCTATTTATTGAATATTTTTAAGTTATTGATTTTCTATTAATTAGATGAATATTCAATTTATAAATAGCGAATATCAAATTTTAGGCCTTGAATTCAGGCGCATTATTTTGTCGATATGCACCAGGACTGACACCTGTCCATTTTTTAAAAGCCCGATGAAAAGCACTCGGATCATGAAAATTTAGTTCTTCACTGATATCTTGTAAGCTTTTATCGGTATGGGTTAAAAAATCGATGGCGGTATCTCGTCGGATATCATTTTTGAGTTGTTGATAACTCACACCTTCACTTTTAAGACGGCGATGCATCGTGGCTTCCGACATATTCATTTTGACCGCCAACTCATAAAACTCTAACCATTCGGCAGGAGGAACGTCTAACAGTTGTTTACGAATTTGGCTGCTGAGCGCATACGGGTTTTTAAAGCGTACCAAAAGGTTTTCAGGTGTTTGTTGTAAGAATTGATACCACGAACGTGTGTTTTGCTTGATGGGTAGACTTAAATAACTGGCATCGAGCTGTATGTAGTTTTGACTGGCTTGGTAATGAATATTTTCACAGAAGCGAACTTTGTAGTCGTGATCATCAATAGGTGCATCACATTTAAATTGGATTTGGTTTAATAAAATCCGTTGACCACTTAGCCAGCACAGTAGCGTATGGATAAGCATTAAATATGTGGCATAGCTGAACATGCGTTTAGGCGCATGTTGGTCATAGATCACGATATAAGCAAAGTGATCTTCAATGATTAAATCACTATGCAAGTCATCTAAAACCAGATTTAAAAATTGTAGGATTTGCTTGAGTGCATCACCCAAGGTACTGTTATGCATGATCATTTTCGACAGTAGCTTAAAACTACCACGTCGCATGGCATGCCGATCCATGCCAAAAAATTCATCATCCATCACATCTGCAAGATGAGTCCATAAAGCCGCATATTGTGAAACGGAAACTCTGGTCTTACTTGATAGCAGTAACTCTGAGGGTATACCAGACTTTTGTAAAATAGCAGAAATATCAAAGTGCTTTTTTTGCGCATCGTGTAATGCTTCATGCACCAAGTCGATTGAAATCGTCCCTTTGCTGTATTCGAGTCCATGCTTCGGCATATGTGCGGATAGGTCCTTGTTCAGAATTGTCCAATTACATCAGAAAAGATGCAACATTTGGAAATTGTACTGAATAAATTCTCTGTTTACTCTGCATCTTAAGTCGAATTTAAAACAAGACATCGTAAATAGGGAATTGATATGGACATTAAAGGAAAAGTTTTTGTTGTGACTGGTGGTGCATCAGGACTAGGCGCTGCGACAGCAACACATCTGATTGGCCTGGGTGCAAAAGTGATTATTGTGGATATGAATCATGAGCATGGCGAAGCGATGCAACGTCAACTGGGTGATCATGCCAAATTTGTTCAATTGGATGTCACTGATGAACAAGCGGTTGGCGCTTTCTTTGCACAAGTTGAAGCGGAATTTGGTCAACTCAATGGTTTAGTGAACTGTGCCGGTATCGCACCCTCTGCAAAAGTTTTAGGTCGTGACGGATTGCATGATTTGGCGATGTTCCAAAAAGTATTAAATATTAATGTTTCAGGTACATTTAATATGCTGCGCTATGCGGCACAACTGATTGCTAAATATGAATTAAAAGCGGGTGAAGAAGAGCGTGGCGTGATTGTGAATACGGCGTCAGTTGCTGCTTTTGATGGTCAAATTGGTCAGTCGGCTTATGCAGCATCTAAAGGGGCAGTGGTTGCAATGACATTACCTCTTGCACGTGAGCTTGCACGTGAGTCGATTCGTGTGATGACTATTGCTCCGGGCATTATGGAAACCCCGATGCTCAAAGGCTTAGCACAAAATGTACAAGATGCTTTGGGGAAAATGGTGCCTTTCCCACCACGTTTAGCAAAACCACAAGAGTTTGCAAAATTAGTGACGCATATTTTTGAAAATGCTTATCTCAATGGTGAAGTGATACGTCTTGATGGCGCGATCCGTATGCAGCCTAAATAGTTATTTATTAAAACTGCTTATTCAGGCTTCTACGACGGAGTCTTATCGAGAATAACTTCGTTGACAGTAGCTCATCTCGTTACTTTTGTTTCGGCAAAAGTAACCAAAAACATTGTCATTTGTAAAGCTCGTCATCAAGTATTTATTGATTTATAGGTTGCAGAAAGATTAGAGATTAATGGCGTCCTGCCTCAGACAGTTGCAAATGACTTCGTCGTGTATCCAACTTTGCTTTAATACAGTCAAAGAATTTTTAATTCCGCAGTTATCCAACATTTAAAGCTATACGCGCTATAAAAGATTTAGAAAAGGAAGTCTCATGATTTTAAATGATGAACAAAAAATGGTTCAGGACATGATGCGAAGTTATTCGCAAGAAAAACTGAAACCAACGGCTGCAGAGCGTGATAAAACGGCAGCATTTCCTGCACAAGAGTTAAAGGAGCTTGGTGAGCTGGGTGCTTTAGGCATGACGGTTTCGGATGAATGGGGTGGTGCTGGTTTAGACTACGTGTCTTTGGTTGTTGCCTTAGAAGAAATTGCTGCAGGTGATGGTGCGATTTCGACGATTGTCAGCGTACAAAACTCACTGCCATGTGGTATTACACAGCGTTATGGTACAGAAGCACAAAAAGAAAAATACTTAAAAAAATTAGCCACTGGCGAATGGTTAGGTTGTTTTTGCCTAACAGAACCACAAGTGGGTTCAGATGCGAGCGCATTGGAATGCAAAGCGGAGCGTGATGGTGACGAGTGGGTGTTAAATGGCACCAAGCAATTTATTACCACAGGAAAACATGCCCAAGTAGCCTTAGTTTTTGCGGTAACGGATAAGTCTGCAGGTAAAAAAGGGATTTCGTGCTTTTTAGTACCAACGGATGCGCCAGGTTATATCGTATCGCGATTAGAAGACAAAATGGGTCAGCATTGTTCCGATACAGCAACTATTGTTTTAGATGACTGTCGTATTCCTGCGGATAGTCTTTTAGGCCAAGAGGGGGAAGGCTATAAAATTGCCTTATCAAACCTAGAGTCAGGTCGAATTGGTATTGCTGCGCAGTCTGTGGGTATGGCACGAGCAGCATTAGATGCGGCTGTTGAATATGCCAATGAACGCAAGGCATTTGGGGTGGAGATTGTACAGCATCAGGCCGTGGCATTTCGCCTAGCAGATATGGCCACCCAAATTGAGGCGGCACGCCAGTTAATTTTCCATGCAGCAACGTTAAAAGATGCAGGTTTTCCATGCTTAAAAGAAGCCTCGATGGCTAAACTTTTTGCATCGACGATGGCTGAACGGGTGTGTTCAGATGCGATTCAAATCCATGGAGGCTACGGTTATGTATCTGATTTCCCAGTTGAACGCATTTATCGTGATGTTCGTGTCAGCCAAATCTATGAAGGTGCATCGGACATTCAGCGGCTGGTGATTGCACGTGAAGTCACCAAAGGGTGAAAGGTTAAAAAATAGACTTTAGTCGATGTTCAAACCCTGCAATGGCGTTGATGGTTATGGAAATTGCAGGGCACATCCAAACATGGTTATCTAGGTATAGACAGTCTAATAATAGATTGTTTAACAAAGTATAAGTTTCAAAACGAAAAAACCGACATTGCAATCGGTGTATGGAAAAGCAGTAAAAGCGGATGTGGCAAAGGAATCGTCACGGATACGCAGCGGTATAACAACAAGATCAATAAACCTCAAAGTATTGCACTTTGAATCATAGAGAACAGGATAGGAATTGTCGTCATGAAGACACTAGAACAAGCATATCGTGATTTTAATTTTGAAAAGATGGTTACAGAACAATTGGTCGGTACACCAAGTTCTATAAACGCTTATGATGAATGTTGTGGGCGCTATGTTGGGCAAAATAGAACTGCACTGATCTGGGAAGGTAAAAATGGTGAATCTGAGCAATGGACTTTTGAGCAATTAGATTTAGCTTCTGCACAATTGGCAAATTATTATCAGCGCATTGGGCTAAAAGCAGGTGATTGCATTGCAGGTCTATTACCCCGTACAGCAGAGTTATTGATCACCGTATTGGCAACATGGCGTATAGGGGCAATTTATCAGCCTTTGTTTACGGCATTTGAGTCCAAAGCGATTGAGCATCGGGTGCAAACTGCGGGAACAAAGCTGATTGTAACCAACACTGAGCAACGATCAAAACTCAATCATATTGATTTACCACATATTTTAACCGTGCATGCCGATCAAGCAATTCAGACAGATCCTGACTTTTGGTCAGAGCTGCAACTTCATGACACCACATATAACTCAGTACCACGTTCATTTGACGATGAATTTTTAATGATGTTTACATCGGGAACGACCGGTTTGGCCAAGTCTGTACCTGTGCCACACAAAGCGTTATTGGCATTTAAAGGGTATATGACACATGCGGTTGATTTGCGTGATGAAGATTCATTTTGGAATTTGGCAGATCCGGGTTGGGCTTATGGTTTGTACTATGGAATTGCAGGGCCATTAAGTTTAGGACACAGCATTATTATGGATGAACGGGCTTTTAGTGTTGATCATGCACTTCAAGTCATCAAAAAATATAAAGTCAGTAATTTGACTGGTTCACCAACGGCTTTTCGTATGTTCTTTGGCTTCAAAGAAAAATTTGACGCATCCATAAAATCACATTTACGGGTTGTGAGTAGTGCAGGTGAGCCGCTAACGCCTGAAGTGATTCAATGGTTTAATCACGACTTAAACGTCAATATTTATGACCAATATGGACAAACGGAACTTGGAATGGTGATTGCAAATCATCATGCTTTAGAACACTACAAAAAAGTGGGTTCAGCCGGTTTTGCTATACCGGGCCATCGTTTCGCGGTGCTTAATAAAGACTATCAAGAAATTGAATGTGGTGGCATTGGAACATTGGCATTAGACTGGTCGCAATCTCCACTCATGTGGTTCACAGGCTATGGTGGCAATAACCGTAAAGCCTTTGTCGGGAACTACTATTTAACCGGTGATACCGTTCGTTTAAACGAAGAAGGCGGCATTGATTTTGTAGGTCGTGCAGACGATGTCATTACAACGTCAGGCTATCGTGTAGGGCCTTTCGATGTGGAAAGCACATTATTAGAGTGTGAAGAGGTTTTAGAGTCGGCAGTTGTTGGTAAGCCTGATCCTGAGCGAACTGAATTGGTCAAAGCTTTTGTGGTATTGAAACCACAATATCAAGCAAGTTCTGAACTCATGGATAAACTACAAGCCTATGTACGATCTCGTTTATCCAAGCATGCTTATCCAAAAGAAATTGAATTTGTGGATGGGTTGCCTAAAACATCGAGTGGAAAAATCCAACGTAATTTGTTGAAGCAACAAGAAGTGGCCAAAGCGCAATTAATTCAAAAGGTCAGTTGAGTCAATTTATATACGCAAAAAAGGCTGCTTGATGCAGCCTTTTTGAAATTGATATTTGAGCTGGTGAAACCATTCATTCGAGATCATATATGCACTTGACTAACTATGGGACAATCCAAATTAACCTAAAATTAAAGCATTCATTCAAATCAATAAAATCATTTATTTTAAGTTCAGGGTATTATGTTCAGTATCAAGTTCTTGAGTTTTACCCGTTAAATTGCCCTTCAAAACTTTGAATAAATGGGTGACTTTATTGTCTTTGACATTCCAGAATTCTGCACTAATAGGATTAGCTATCAAAACGCGAACAGTAGGATCAGTCTTGCCATCGAACCAGTTTTCAGCCCAAGGATTCCATAATTTATCGATTAGGGCCGCATCTGTACTGATTTCTCCATGAGCACTAATTGATACATAAATATCGTCTGAAGGTTTAGCGAATGCTAATCCAAGATGATTACGACCTGCATTGACTGCCTCTACAAGGTCATTGTTTTCTTTCATAAGAAAATAGATATTTTCATGCTCATTCATCTTATCAGAATTAAGCATGGTCATAGGTTGAGAATGAATTTCTTGCTTGTCAGTGACATGGCTAATCATGGTGAAACGCACGTCTTTAATGAGTTTCCATAATTTTTGTCGCTGATCTTGTTCAATGTATTCTTGTGACATTTTTATTCTCCACTTTTAAGTAATCACTTTGGGGGTAAAGGGGTAAATATGACTGAGCACAAAGTATTTGAATAATGTGTGTTAGCTCATAAGTTTATCGAACATATTATGTCAGCAATTTAATTCTCACTGAATTCATACATATACCTACGGATTAAATCTCTTTGCATACATAAAACGCTTAAAATGTCTTGAATTAAGTTTTATTTTTTGAGGCTAAGGTAGAAAAGAATCATTAAAATGAATCTAATGTAAGCAGCTCTAGTGCAACTAAACATGGTTAAAAATATAACTATAAAATATAACTATATTTTTTATTTATTATTTTTAAAACATGTATACGCTATACCTCTATGATGTTTCTACATACTAAGGTGTTTGAGATACTGTATTTTAAATAGTGTAATTGAAGATACGCTAACTAAGAAAAATACCATGTCTACAGAGCATTTATTTTAACTTTAAGCTGTATATTGTCTTGCTCAAATAGCCGGGTGTTTTTACACTGTTTCGGGTTTGTAGCCGTATAACATTTGATGGATATCGGTGTTTTAATCTTTTGCGTGCGGTATAAACTCTCCCATTTTTCATGGTTGACGAATTTTAATAAGGAAATACTTTGTCTACGTTTAAATCGAATGAATCAACATCTGAATTTGAATTAAGTGATGATGAAATGCATTTATACAGCCGTCAAATATTGCTTGATGGATGGGACATCGATGCACAAGAGAAGCTAAAACTTGCCAATGTACTCATCGTAGGGTGTGGTGGAATTGGGTGTACCACAGCCGAATTATTGGCACGTGCAGGCGTCGGACAAATCACTTTAATCGATGCAGATCGAATTGAAATCAGTAATTTGCAACGACAAATCGCGTATACCAAAAATGACGTAGGTTTTTATAAATCGGAAATTTTGGCTAAACGCTTACAAGCGATTAACCCGCATATCCGAGTGCAAAGCTATACCACAAAATTAGATGAAAGCAACGCAAAGACATTGATTTCACAGCAAGATTTGGTTCTAGACGGATGTGATAACTTTAGCACGCGTTATTTGGTCAATGCGAGCTGCGCAGAAAATAATGTGGCGCTGATTAGTGCTTCAGCGATTGGTTTCCAAGGGCAACTGTTTATGGTCGAAGGAAACGCGGCATGTTATGAATGTCTATTTCCAAAAGAACAACAAGCCAATGAAAGTTTGCGCTGTGCAGACTCGGGTGTGCTTGCAACCACACCAAATGTTATGGCAAGTTTGCAAGCTCATCATGCTTTGCTTTATTTGGGTTTAGGAAAGACAGTATTGAAACAAAAGCTTTTGTTATGGGATGGTTTGTCAATGAAACAAAAAATTCTCGCTTTTGAAAAAGATCCCGATTGTTCAATCTGTCAGGCAAGATAAAGCAGCAAGCCCTTATTTTTTTGCTACACTCACGTTAATTATTTTTTTCTAAGACATTATGAAAAACAATATCTGGTTAGATGGAATTCGCTCGGTTGCCCGAATGGGTGAGACCGCAGTCGTTGCTGCAAAAGCCGGCTTTAAATATGCAACTGAAAAACCAAGTAACGCAAAATTAATGCGTGAAACTTTTGAATCACTGGGTTCAACCTATATTAAATTAGGTCAATTTATTGCAAGTACACCTTCTTTATTTCCACGTGAATATGTCGAAGAGTTCCAAGGCTGTTTAGATCAGACACCTTCATTGCCGTTTAGTTATGTGCAGCAGGTATTGGCTTCAGAATTTGCTGGTCGTAATTTAGATGAAATATTTGCTTCAATTGATGAAAAGCCTTTAGCTTCTGCCTCGATTGCACAGGTGCATGCCGCTAAATTGGTCAGTGGTGAAAATGTCGTTATTAAAGTGCAAAAACCGGGTGTCGAGACGATTCTCTATACAGATTTAAACGTTTTACATTGGGCAACCAAACTGGTTGAAAAAGCTGTACCTAAAGTCAAATTTGCTTCACTTGCAGATATTGTTGAAGAAATTAAAGTTCGCATGGTACGTGAGGTGGACTTTATTGAAGAAGCTCAAAATCTTGATGACTTTGTGAACTATCTGAATGTAACTCAAAACAAAGCCGCGACTGCACCAAAAGTTTATCACCAATATTCAACACGTCGTGTCTTAACGATGGAGCGTTTATACGGCGTACCATTGACTGATTTTGATGTGGTTAAAAAAGTCGCTAAAGATCCATCGCAAGTTTTGGTGACAGCGATGAATACATGGTTTGGCAGCTTGATGTTATGTAATAGTTTCCATGCAGACTTACATGCAGGTAACCTGATGCTGCTAGAAGATGGTCGAGTTGGCTTCATCGATTTTGGTATCGTGGGCCAGTTGAAACCTGAAGTGTGGACAGCATGTATTGCGTTTATGGATGCCCTACAAAAAACTGACTACAACTTGATGGCTGAAAACATGCTAAAAATGGGCATGACGGCTGTCAAAATTGACACACAAGTCTTAGCTGCCGATTTAGAGCGTTTATTTAGCGGTGTGCTCTTGGCCGATCCGCAAGAGTTATTAACCTCAAATCCTGCCGATTTGAATGACATCATGATGGATATGGTACAAGTCGGAGAGCGTCATGGTATTCGCTTCCCACGTGACTTCGCTTTATTATTCAAACAAATGTTGTACTTCGATCGCTTTATGCGCATCCTTGCGCCATATACTGATATTTATGCAGACCAGCGTATTCAAATGGTGCAGACTATGGACCCTAATTTATTGTTGAAGCAATAATTTAGCCGCAAGATATAAATAAAATCCTCTTGCTTAAACAGGAGGATTTTATCGATGTTTAAGATTTTATTTTGAGTGTAAGAATGGACGCAATTATCATTGAAGGTTTGAAAGTTGAAACAGTGGTTGGCTGTTTCAATTGGGAGCGTCAGATTATTCAGCCTTTGATGCTCGACCTCAATATTCAAACCAGTTTAGCGCAGGCGGCTCAGTCAGATGAGCTTGAAGATACCTTGAATTATGCTGAAATTTGCGAAATATCAGCCAAAGTCATTCAAACTGCTCAACCTAAATTGATCGAACATACAGCAAAACTGGTGATTGATGCACTTTTTGCTACCTATGACAGCATTGAATCTATTATGATTACCGTCCGGAAGCCTGCCATTATCGCGCAAGCCAATTCTGTAGGAATTCGTCTTGAACGCCACCGAAACAATTTTCGCCCTAGCTCTGGCGAGTAATTTCAATCCCAAACCGCATTTTCAACAGGCTTTACGTCAAATTCAGGCTTTGGGTCATGTTGAATTTTCCAAAATTTATGTGATTCCTTGTCGTGATGGCATTGGGGCGGATTATTGGAATGCAGCTTGTTTGGTGAAAAGCAGTTTATCTGTAGATGAAATCAGCACCTTACTGAAAAAAATGGAAGCAGACTCAGGTCGTGTTCGTCCGTCTCATAATATCGCTTTGGATCTGGATCTGATCGCGTGGGGCGAAAGCTTAGCGCACATGCAATTTAATCCGAAAAAACTGCCTTTAGCACTCGATGTTAAAATACCAATGTTCGACATTTGGAAAAATGAGATGTTTGAACATCCAGCACATCAATTTCCTATGGTGAGTTGTCAAAAAGTTTTAGTAGATTGAGTGAATGAAACGGAATGTTTTTAACGCACATGAGTGATATTTCAAACTGACCTAACTATGCTAGATAAACAATAACAAAAATATTCAAATCCTGTCATGGTATGCGCTAGCGTATAGGCTGTCGCAGGATTACATTATCTTTTTAGCTTCAAAATAATGATATGAACTGGACGGAT
The DNA here is from genome assembly GCF_002018395.1 of Acinetobacter sp. ANC 5600. NCBI lineage: Bacteria > Pseudomonadati > Pseudomonadota > Gammaproteobacteria > Moraxellales > Moraxellaceae > Acinetobacter > Acinetobacter sp. ANC 5600. The sequence goes on along the minus strand of NZ_MVKW01000006.1, from coordinate 75,790 downwards.
CTGATTCAGCACTATGGCTATATTGCGATTTTTATTGGCACATTGTTTGAAGGAGAAACAGTGCTGATGATTGGCGCCTATGCCGTCCATCAACACATACTTCATTTTCCAATGTTGATTGCAGTGGCGATGTTGGGCAGTTTTATTGGCGATCAGTTTTATTATCAAATGGGCGCTCGCTATGGGCAAAAACTTATCCAGTCGAATGCAGAATTTGCACAAAAATTCGATCGTGCGAGCCAGTTTATTGAACGTTATCCTATTTTGACCATTTTATTTATGCGCTTTGCTTGGGGTTTTAGAACTATTTTACTTATTGCAGTCGGTGTGCGTGCTTATCCTGTTTGGAAATATGTGCTGATTAATCTGGTTGCCTGTTTTATTTGGGCGATGTTGGTCGCAACGATTGGCTTCCAAATCAGTCATTATTTACATCTATTTTGGGCGAAAATGCTGCCTTATCATCAAGATATTTACATCGTTATTGCCGTTATATTATGTATCGTATTCTTCCGTGTGCTCTATACGGTGTTGAAGTGGTGGCGTAAGCATCATCAACATTGATAAAGTGCAAGTGGTTGATCTGATAAAGTCGTCAAAACATAATTAAAAGATTTAAAGGGATATTTAGTGAGAGCAATATGGGCTTAGGTTATGGTGCGGGTGCGGGAGGTTTCCTTATTATTTGCTTTGCGATTTTGGTGCTATTTATTGTCATTGCGATTTGGTTGAGTTGGAATAATTGGTATAAAAAGCAAAAAAATCGACCATATAAAGTAAATGCTGCACTTAAAATTGGTTTATCTGGCGTATTGTTTTTCCCTTTATTTGTTGCAGTAACGCTTGGATTGTTCGTGATTTCAGATCTTAGTTCTGACTATGCAGAGTGGCAGCATCAAAAGAAAATTCATATACAGTTGCAGGAACCCTTAAACTTTGGAGAGGTTGTACTGCCTGAAGGCACGTGGATTAACCGATCATTTGAAACCGACTATACTCTGGAACAGATGACTGATATTCGTCAAGGTTTGACATCGGCTCGTTTTCCACAGCCTATTCAAATAGCTGGATTTGATGTTATTGCATTTGAGCTGCATCGGCATTTATTGCTTGAGTTGGCACATGATCAAACCGTTATGATGAATAACCAAAAAGAAATTTGTCCGGCAGGATGGCTGCTTGAGTTAGGTGGAGCTGGTTATCCGTCCACTGCACAACGTTATAGGTTGAATTTTGATTGGTTTACACCAAGTCGATGGCAGCCTATAAACTGTTTTGATGGCGAAGGAATTATTGTATTAGAGTCAAAACATTACTTATGAAAAAGCCTGCATCATTGCAGGCTTTTTGTTCACTATTTATAAAACTTAGCGACAATCATTAGAAAATCATTAAATGTAATAACTGGTTTTGGTCATCAGCTTTGAAATACCAGTCATGGCAATACGAACTGGAACAGGAAGGTCTACACCACCTGCATTGAGTGCTGTATCACGGTGATGCAGCTCATCTTCATTCATTTGCACTAAGATTTTACGTGAACGTTCGTCTTGTTCAGGAAGTTGGCGGATGTGATCTTCTAAATGCAGGCTCACTTGACGCTCAGTTTCAGCGACAAAACCTAAGCTGTATTTATCACCGGCAATACCTGCCAATGCACCCATCCCAAAAGAAAGGCCGTACCAAACAGGGTTGAGCAGACTGGTATGGCTGTCTAATTCTTTTAAGCGGTCTTCACACCAAGCCAAATGATCTTGTTCTTCAATCGCAGCTTGTTCCATTTCACGGCGTACGTTCGGCAGTTTCGCGGTGAGGGCTTGGCCATGATAAAGCGCTTGAGCACACACTTCACCACTATGGTTGACCCGCATTAGACCTGCTACATGACGTGCTTCACTGACTGCAAGTTGAGTCTTTTCAGCAACAGACGGATTTTCACGATGTGCAGCCGTTGCTCCGGGAACTAAACTACGTAAGGCCTGATCAAATGAGTGAATAAGTTTGTCGACACCTGTAAATTGACGCATGGATTAATCCTCCAGAGAGACTTGCGTAGTTTGAAGCAAAGGTTTGATGCGTAATAGCAGCCAAATACAAAAGATTGCACTGAGCACTGCGGTTATACAAAAAAGTATTTTAATATCAATCTTTAAAACACTCAGAATGATAATTGAAAATATAGCAGAAGATACCATGAAAACGGCATTTAAAATGTTGTTTGCTGCAACTACACGGGCACGATGTGAGCGAGGCGAATAGGCTTGCATCATGGCATATAGTGGAACAATGTAAAAACCACCGCTAATCCCCAATAAAGTCACTGCGATCATTACATGGTAATAGCTCCACCCTTGATGAAATACTTCCGATAAGGTAATAAGTGGGCCAGTTTGAGTCGGGACGAGGGTCAAACTAAATGCTAAATACAGTGCAAATACCGTTAAACCGACAGCACCGATGGGAACCATCTTAATATTGACTTGAGTGCCGCCCAATTTACGACAAAGCAATGAACCTACGCCCACACCGACAGAGAAAAAGGTCAATAGCAAGCTAACGACATTTTCAGAGGCATGTAGATTTTGCTGAGTCATTTGTGGAATTTGGGTGAGGTAGGTTGCACCATAAAACCAATACCACGAGTTCCCCAATAAAATAGTAAAAATCAGCGGCAAACTTTTGGCATATTTCATTGTTTGGTAACTAGTTCGGAAAAAGTTCCAATCGATTTTTAAATCTGGTGTAGTGACATTTTGCTTAAGAATAAAACGACTGGTGATATAACCTAAAATGGCGATGGTCATTACGGTCAGGCTGATCCACAATAAATTGCCTTGTGATGAAGCAATCACAGCACCACCCAAAATCATCCCGAATAAAATCGCCATGGATGTTGCAGATTGGAACAGCGCATTGCCTGACATTAGCTCATTGGGTTTTAAAATTTCAGGCAAAATCGCATATTTGATTGGACCAAAAAATGTCGAATGGGTTCCCATCAAAAATAGAGCCAACAATAACAACCATAAATGACCGGTCAGAAAGCCAATGCTGCCGATGATCATGATGATAATTTCTAAAATTTTGATGCCACGGACAAGTTGTGAACGTTCAAACTTATCTGCGATCTGTCCCGCTGTCGCTGAAAAAATAAAGTAGGGTAAAATAAACAATAATGCAGCTAGATTGTTTAGCGTGCTGATGGGTAATGCCTGTTGTTGGATTAATCCATAGGTGATGACCAACAATAAAGCCTGTTTGTAGACATTGTCATTGAGGGCCCCAAAAAATTGGGTCAAAAACATAGGCAGGAAGCGGCGTGTACCTAGCAGATGTTCGTTGTTATTCATAAGCGTCTTGCTACATTAAGTTTTATTAAGAAATGTGAGTGATTGGTAAAATCTCTAAAAAAATCATGTAATATGTTTTTGAGTTTGGGGATGGCGAAAAACCAATAGATATAAGATCTTTAGCTCTACATCTGATTGACTAAGTCCATTACATAATGAAATTTGTTAGAGTTTGCTATGCCTGCAAAAATCAAGTTTAAAAAAACAATGCTTCATCACAGTATGGCTCACTGCATACGACAGCATCATAGCAATAAAAGTCTATATATGAGCATCTTTTTGACCTTGTGTGCTCAGCATAGTTTCGCCCAAACTCCCGCGGAAACTGTTCCAACCTCTGCAGATACAAAAGCAGAGATTGTTGCTGAAATCAAGGATGAGGCTGTAAAGCAAGGGCTGTCGACGCCTGAAGCAATTGAAAAAATTGAAAATATAAATGAGCCGAAAGAATCTGTTGATAGCATGAAAATGCTGCAAGAACAGCAGCAAGCAGGAACACAACTACAAGAATTTAAACCCATTGAGTTCGAAGATTTAGAAAACTTACCCGTGACACCTGTTGATCAAAACATGGCGAATGAAATCTTCCAAGTTGCTGAAGAGGCCAAACGTCAGGCGCAGGAGTACCGTGCGACACAACAAACAGAAGTTGCTGTTGCGGACATTACCCAAAAAGAGTTAACGGAAATTAACCAAGCGCCAGTCAATATTGATCAGCTCATGAGTGAAATTCGCTCTGATAATGAAATTATTGCAACACAAAATGAAAATGCCAGTACGCTGCAAGAGCTGAATAATCCAACTGTGGAAGATGATGCAGAGCCGGGTATTTTCAAGCGCTTATTATATAAAGTGCGTCCGCCACGTCAGATGAATACGGCAAAAGTGCCACGAATTAGTGCGGATGTTGAAATTACCTCAGCACATAATACCAGTCAGACTTCGAGTAAAGCCTATGGTGCGGCACTGGAGGATCTCAAAGCCAATATTAAAGGCAAGCTTTCAAGTTTTACTCAAGAGTCTTTTAGCGATTTTCCATCGGCATTACCTCAATTACGCAGCTTGTCCAATCAAGCTGCACAAGCTGTAGGTTTTTATCAGTCAGAATTCAAATTTGAAAAAGTGTCTGATAGTAAAGTTCGTGTATTGGTTACACCAAATACGCCTGTGCAAATTCAAAAGCAAAATATTGAATTTTCAGGGGCTGGAGCAAATCAAGCTCAGTTTCAGGTGATTGGTGTTTTACCAGATCAGGAAGAAGGTGACATTCTTAATCATGGTGAATACGAAACGACGAAAGGCCGAATTAATGATGCAGCAACTAATAACGGTTATTTCGACTCGTACTGGCGTTTGCACGATGTAAGAGTGGCTCAACCACAAAATACAGCCGATATCAATTTGCGATTTGAAACGGGTGAGCGTTATAAGCTTGGCGAAGTCGAATTTCGAATGAGTGATCCGAATGCAGAGTTTCCATTGGATCGCGATATTTTAGAAAGTTTGGTGACGTGGAAAGACGGTGCTGACTATACTTTCTGGCGTGTGAATGGTTTGGCTAACAACCTGACCAACTCTCGCTATTTTAACTACACCTTAGTTGATGCGATTCGACCAGACCCAATTGAAAAGCCGCTTGAACTGCCACCAGATATTCAGACCTTGGTCGATCAAAATCAGTTGTCTGAAAGTTCACAAGTAGTGAAAGACAAAACGGAAGTGATGTCGAATAAGGAAGTCACGCAAAAAGTGGTTGATGAAGACCAATTTGCGGGGGTGAATGATGCAGAGCAATCATCTAAATTACGCAGTTTGCAAGATACGCAAGATGCCAAACAAGCAGAACAAGAACGTTTAAAAGCGCAAGCACGTGAAGATAAAAAAGTCCCTGTGATCGTGACACTAAATGCAGATAAGTTGAATAGTGCAGAAATTGGTGCTGGTTTTGGTACCGACACCGGTACACGTGTTCGTGGGCAGTATCGCCGTGCCATTGTAAACAAACGTGGTCATTCTTTTGACGCCAACATGGAAGTATCCAAAATCCGTCAATCGATTGATGGTCGCTATAACATTCCATATAACCATCCATTAAATGACTATGTCAGCTTGGTCGGTGGTTATGAGCGTGAAGAACGTGACGATGTCGGTCAAGGCGTTAATCTTTCGATTGAATCTGCTGTAGCTGGGGTTGACCGGATTATTAAAAACCCACGTGGTAGTTGGCAGCATACCTTTGGTTTACGTTACCGTTTGGACCGTATTACCGATGACGGCCTAAGTCCTAGTGATGACATTCCAGATGCGTTCTTGGTAAATACCAACAATGAACAGCAGTCTTTGATGTTTGGCTATGAAATTTCTCGAACCGACTCTGATAAACGTGTGAATCCGAGTAAAGGGATTAAGCAAACCTATAAAGTTGAAGTCGGAAGTGAAAGCTTACTTTCAGATGCTGACATGGCGATCTTGAATGCGGGCTGGCGCTTTATTTATTCATTGGGTGAAAATGATAATCACCAGTTCGTGGGGCGCAGTGATTTAGGTTATATTCTGACAGAGAACTTTGATAAAGTTCCTTATAACTTACGCTACTTTACCGGTGGTGACCAAACCATTCGCGGCTTTGACTATAAGAGTTTAGCTGCCGAAGAAAATGGCTATAAAATTGGTGGTCAAGTCTTGGCAACGGGTTCATTAGAATATAACTACCAATTTAAAGAAGGCTGGCGTGCTGCGGTCTTTAGTGACTTTGGTAATGCTTACGATAAAGACTTTAATACACCGACTGCATATAGCGCAGGTGTGGGGATACGCTGGGCTTCTCCAATTGGCCCAATTCGTTTAGATGTTGCTACTGGACTTTCTGACGACAGCAAACCAATTCGTTTACATTTCTTTATTGGTTCACAATTATAATTTTTAGGTGATGTGTTTTTTATGACTGAACAAGAACAGCAAGAACCAGAAAACGAAACGCCGGTAGAGCAACTGCCGAAGAAGCGTCGTATTCTTCGAAGTGTCATTTTGACCTTCGTGTTCGTGCTTATCTTTTTGGTGGCTGCATTAGCAGTTATGTTCTCTACAGACAAAGGCAGTAAGTTTTTACTTGACCGTGTTCTGGAACGTCAGCAAATCATTCACTATGAATATGAAGGTGGTAACCTGTGGCGGGGCATTATTTTACGAAATGTCCTCGTTACGCTAAAACCTGTCGATGTAAAAATTGACCGTGCCGATATTACACTCGGTTGGCGCGCCATTATTAATAAAGAAATTCATTTAAATAAAGCAGATGTTAAAAATCTGCAAATTATTACCAAGACCCCGCCTAGCGATAAACCTTTTGCATTTAGTGAAATCCGTCTGCCGTTCGTACTTCGTGTCGATCATGCAGATCTAGATCATATGCTGATTAAAACCCATAGTTCAGGTGTGGATTTTTATGACATTGAATTGAATGAAGCGCTTTGGTCAGGGACGGAATTAAAATTTGAAGATACCCGTATGGATATGGGCTATTTATCTGTGCGCCAAGCGTCTGGGAATATGAAATTTGAAGGCAAGTATCCGCTAAATGCTGTGGGTATTGTCAATTTACCTTCACTACGTGAAAGCTTGAACATTCATGATATTCAAGTGGTGGCTAAAGGATCTCTTGATACGATTCAAGCTGGTGTGGCAACTCATACCCCAGATCTTTTAACTGGTTGGGCTGTGGTTCATCCAATGCGTCCACATGTTCCAATGTTTGGTGCACTCAAATTTAAAAACTATCATTTACCTTTACTGACTGAGCAAAAGCTTTTTGCTAAAAATGGTCTGGCAAAATTCAAAGGGGATATTCAGCGTCTTAATTTAGATTTAGACACGGACCTGAGCGGTGCCAATATCCCTGAAGGTAAATATACTGCGCTCATGAGTACGGACTTGGTCAACCAACTTGATATTACTAACCTAAATGGTCAAGTGATGGGCGGCGCTGTCAATTTGGGTGGCGTGGTGAGTTGGAAAGATCAGGTCACTTGGGATGTAAGCGGTCGTTTAGATAAAATTAATCCAAAACATAAGTTGATTCCGCAGGTGGTTCAAGATTTTCTACCTGTGAGTTTAAATAGTAAGATTGCTTCTAAAGGAACCCTTGAAAAAGGCATGCACCTGACGGCGTTGGTGGATTTTGATCAATATGAAACTTGGAATTTAAAACTCGATCAAGCGCCTGCTAAAAATAATAAAGCTCAGCCGATGCTGATGGATGTGTCTTGGAAAAATATAGACCGTGCAGTGCCATATGTTGGATGGTTGAGTAGTGATTCGGGCAATGTGCAATTGGCGCTTACAGAAGGTCAGCAAAACATTAATGTGGCGACCACCGTGTCACGACATGAAAAAGGTGCTCTGCCTGCTGGACAATATCAAGCCAAACTCAATCTGAAAAATAACAATCTCAATGTCCCTGCCTTTAGTTATGTGGCCGACAAAGGTCAGCTCAAAGGTAACGCGGTTGTAGAATTGCCTGATGAAAAACGTATGCTGAAATGGCAAGCCAATGTACAAGCACAGCAGTTCAATCCACAAACCATCGTGGCTGCTGCGCCTGTCGATCAAATTACAGGGTCATTAAAAGCCAATGGTTATGCAAAACCAAATCAACAGATTATTCAGCTGAATAATATTGATTTGTTAGGCCGACTAGCACAGCAAAATGAAACAGTTCATTTAACAGGTCAATCTACTGCTGCGCTGACTTTCCATGATGAGAAACAAGGTGGAGGCTTTAAAGCTTTTGCTGTGAATTATGATGGTGGCCTCAATGCAAGCCAAGTTGCCGCAAGTAAAGGCAGTTTGATTTTCAAAGTATCTGGCACACCTGAATTAATTAAAATAGCCGAGCTGCGTCATGATGGCGTGGCAGGTAAAATTTCTGCCAATGGACAAGTTTTACTACAAAAAGCCATTGGTTGGGATATTAATGCATCACTGGTGCATTTTAAGCCGCATTATTTTGCCTCAAATGTACGGGGTGAATTATCTGGAAATTTAAAAACCAATGGTGTGTGGTCAGATGCGCTAAAACGAATTCAAATTGAACGTCTGAATTTGGCAGGTATGATCAATAACAAACCTGTCCGTGGTCAAGGTAACTTGGCGATGGTGATTAATTCAAATCAATCTGGCTTTATGCCAAAACAGTTTGAAGCGAATAATTTACTGTTGGCTTATGCCAATAACCAAATTCAAGCCACTGGTAATGCACAAAATTTACAATTGAAAATTAATGCACCAGCGTTATATGAAATTTATGCAGGCCTACGTGGACGTGCTTATGGCTACTTAAATGTTCAAGCACAGCCACGACTGCAAGCATCTGCCAATATCGCAATAGATGATTTTGCTTTTAATAATTTATTCAGTGTGAAAAAAATACGGGTGCAAGGCGAGTTGCCAACTTCTGCGACTTCACCAAGTTTATTAACGGCAACGATGGATAATTTACGCAGTAACAACCGTGAGATTGTAAAAGGTCAAATTTCACTGGCCGGTACACGTAATGCGCATTTATTAAAAGTCAGTGCTGAAAATAAATTATCAAAATTTTATGTGCAGTTAGCTGGTGGTTTTAATGCACAAAATAATTGGCTTGGTCAGATTCAAAAAGGCGATTTTGACTCCTTGCGTACACGTCTTGTGCAGCGTCAAAATGCGTCGATTATTTACAACACTGCACAGTCTGACTTATTTGTCGGTGCGCATTGTTGGATGAGTCAGCAAAGCGAATTATGTTTTGATCAGCCGATCCGTGTGAATAAAAACCGCGGCAATGTATCTTTTGTGACAAAGAATCTAGACTTAAACGACTTTGCAGCATTTATGCCTGAAGGCCTGGCGATTACGGGTAAAGTGAATGGTTATGCAAAAGCGTCTTGGGGGAAAGGTGCAAAACCTAAAATTGATGCACGTTTAGTGACTCGTGACGGTTTACTTGGTTTAGCAGCTGAAGATCCACAGTATTTAGCATCCACTTTAAAATATGATGAAGTAGGTTTGATTGCGAAAAGTGTCGCTGAAGGGCTACAAATTCGACTTGATACCAAAGCTCCAGATATTGGTACAGGTTATGCCAATATTATTATTGACCCGTATAAAGCCAACAAACCGATCCGTGGTGAAGTGGCCTTTAACCAAGTTCAATTGAAAATCTTAAAACCATTTATACAAGATGTCCGTTCAATGGGCGGTACATTGTCTTATGCGGCAAAAATTAGCGGTACATTGTCTCAGCCTTTAATGGATGGTGAGATTCGAGTGAAAAATGGCTCGATTAGCATGATTTCATTGCCTGTGAACTTGACCAATATTCAGTTGTATTCTGCTGTGCGTCAAAACTACGCGACGATTGATGGTGCATTTAACAGTGGGCGTGGTGTAGGCAAATTAACCGGAAATATTGACTGGAAAAATGATCCACGTATCCAGTTGAATTTAACGGGTAATGAAATGTTGGTCCGTCAAGCGCCATTGATCACCGCTGTTGTAACGCCTGATTTATCTTTAGATGTGCTGCCTTTCAGTAAGAAATTAACCTTAAAAGGTAAAATTGATGTGCCGCGTGCATTGATTTCGATGCCAGAATCGTCTGCAACAGTGGTTGGGGTATCTTCAGATGTGCGTGTGGTACATGAAGGTGATAATCAACTTGAAATCTTAAAATCGGCACGTCCTTGGGATATTCGCGCTGACGTACAGGTAAATATTGGTAATCAAGTTATTTTCCAAGGTTTTGATAGCCGAATTCCGTTGATTGGTCGTTTGAATTTGACACAACGTGGATTAGAAACAGCAATGCGTGCCAATGGTGCAATCGGTGTTTCTCAGCGTGTGAAAATTGAAGCTTATGGTCAAAGTCTGGACTTGAACCGTGCGATTGCCCGTTTTAATGGACCATTGGCGAACCCTACTTTAGATATCGATGCCAATAAAGCCGTGCAAGGCAGTACTGTTGGTGTTCGTGTGACAGGTACAGCATCAAGCCCTGCAATTCAGGTGTATAACGATGCAGGTCTATCTGAACAAGAAGCCTTAAATGCCTTAATTACAGGTCGTATCAATGAAGGAAGTTCAGGTTTAAGTCAGGCGGAGGGTTTCCGTTCTGATGTGAACAACACGATTGCTGCAGCCGGTATTAGTATGGGCTTGGGTGGTACACGTGCATTGACCAATCAAATTGGTCGTACATTTGGTCTGAGTGGTTTGGCATTAGATGCTCAAGGAACAGGAGATGATACTCAGGTTTCTGTGACGGGTTATATCACACCTGACTTATTCATTCGTTATGGTGTCGGGGTATTTACACCAGTGAATAAACTGACCTTACGTTATCAAATGAATCAACGTTTGTACTTGGAAGCGAGTCAGTCTTTAGAGCGTGCAATCGACTTGTTCTATAACTGGCGCTTCTAAGTGAAGCAAAATTTGAGTATAAAAAACGCAGCTTAGGCTGCGTTTTTTTATGCAAATAATGAACTGAGAAATCAATCTTTAAACGTATCATTCAGTGCCTGTTGTACTGCTTCAACACGAGTCTTGCAGGCTTTATAGGCTTGCATCGACTCTTCAACGATTTTCATAAGATTATCAATATCGGGTTCTTGCTGAGATTCGAGTAATTCAGCATTACGTTTTAAAACTTCATAGCCTTCTTTAAAACTTAGAGTATCGGTCGTCATGATTTTTTACCTGTATATGTTGAATGTCAGCCGTGATGACACCGTCTTGCATTTCAATTTCAATCGGTGAATGCGTGGAAGGCTGAAGATTTTGCGTTGCACGAATGGCGTGACCTTGCTGCCGGACGATGGCATAACCTTTGGAGAGCACATGTGCAGGGTTTTGCAGCAAAGTCTCACGTATGAGTATTTCAATATTCTGTGCAGCTGTTTTAAGTTGTAACTGAGCAAAATAAGCAGTGTTATCTTGGTGTTGTTGTAAGAGCCGAGTTGAGTCATTGATTTGACTCTGTGCCAAGGTCTTAATGACCTGTAGTAACTGATCATTTTGACTTTGATAAAGGGCAATTTGATGTTGAGAGCGCAGTTGAATGCTTTGTAATGCCTCTAAAACGTCCTGTGTTCGCTCAACAATATGATTACGAATACCCCCAATCACTTTACTCGGGGTGTCGAAAGAGCGATGTGCAATTTCATCTAAGATTGTGCGGTCTTTTTCATGGCCGATACCGACCCAAATTGGCACGCTACGCTTAGATAGAAGTACAGCCAAATCATAATCATTCAGATAAGCAAGATCGTTAACAGCACCGCCACCACGAATAATCACGATCAAATCTGGCGCAGTTTGAAAGTCATTGGCCCATTGTCTTAAACCCAGTGCTAAAGCATCTCGGATACTTTGTGCTGCGGTATTCCCTTGAAAGGTTGCAGCATGATAGACAAATTCACACACGCCAGCATGTTGTAGTGCATCTGCATCTTTTTTAAAGTCACCTAAGCCAGCCGCATTTTCAGGCGCAATAACCAAGACATGCTGAATATCAAATGGCGCAGGCAAGTTTCGATTTTTATGAATCAGACCTTCGCTGGTGAGTTTTTCTAAAATTTGTTGATAGCGTCGAGCCAGATCACCCAAAGTAAAACTCGAATCAATTTCTTCGATATTGACTGAAAAGCCGTACTGCGGGTCAAATTTGGCACGCACTTTAACCAAGACATTTAAGTCACGACTGAGCTCAATGCCGCTTTCACGTTCAAATTTTCCGACAACTTTATTTGCAGTAAATTTCCAAATTGTGGCCTTACAACTGGCAATGACTCTATCACTTTCTTGTTCTTTTTCAGCCAATTCTAAATAGTAATGTCCACCTTTGATGTTTAAATTTCGAATCTCGGCTTTGACCCACACGGCATCATTAAAAGCCAATTGAATGACTTCTTTGACCGCAGATAGGTATTCGCTCAGCGTTAATTGAACATCAGACATAATTTAAAATAGGAGAATATACAAATGAATATTCATTTAAATACTAAATAAATATTCAGCAATTGCAAATGATCATTTCGGTTAACACAGCAGACATTATCAGCGCCACTACAGTATAGCGTTTCATTTCACACGAAGCAGTTCGTTCCAATTACTCAGGTAAGCTGGGGAACACAGATTTTTTTTCATCCGCCATGTTGCAGCATCGTCCTGCGCTAAGCCGATCGAGACAAAATGATGCCCAAATTTTTTTTGAATATCGTCGATGGTGTCGGACAGTTTCAAACGGCTTTGTCTTAACGCCATATCGCAAAACAAATCTGGGGTAAAGTTTTGTTTTGGAATGATTTCTAATAACACCACACCGGCTTTTTTATATTTAAATCCCGCTTTAAAGATTTTTTCGGCGGCACGCGTTGCTGCTTGGGTGATACTAATTAAGTCATCGGTATGCTCATTCAGTGTAATGGCCAGATAAGGTGCGTATTTTTCAGTAGAATTAAAGCGGCTCGTTTGAATAAACACTCCCACCATACGACATAGAGAATGATCTGCTCTTAAACGTGTGACGGCTCGCGCGATATATACACGAATAGAGGCTTTAATATCTTCCAGTTCGTAGACTGGCTGACCATAGGAACGACTACTGATAATTTGCTGTTTGCTCGGTGCTTCTTCTTCAATAGACAGACAAGATAGACCTTGCAGTTCCAAGACGGTTTTTTCCATCACCACACTAAATTTTTTTCGAATATCTTTAGGCTGTGCATTGATCAGATCTAAAACATAATGAATGCCAAGCTGATTCAGGGCTTTTGTATGATTGCGACCGACGCCCCAAACTTCATTGACTGGTGTCTGCGCAAGGAGTTGTTCTGAGGAACAAGGGTCCATTTCAACTAAATTGCACACACCGTTCAAATAAGCATTTTTTTTGGCAAAATGGTTGGCCATTTTGGCTTCCGTTTTAGAACGACCAATCCCGACACAGCAGGTTAAACCTAGCCATTTTAGGATCGTATCTCGTATTTCTTTGGCATATAGGCTCAAATCAAACAGTTCTTGATAGGCAGTGAAATCTAAAAAACACTCATCGATCGAGTAAACTTCACGGTCTTCGGGGCCGACATACAGGCCTAAAATATTCATAAATCGATTAGACATTTCGGTGTAGAGAGCATAGTTACTCGACAACACCTGAACATGATGCTGTTGGATTAAATCCTGAATTTGATAGACCGGCACAGCCATTTTAATCCCGAGGTCTTTGGCTTCCTGACTTCGAGATACAACACAGCCATCGTTATTGGACAGCACGACGACAGGGACATTATTGAGCTTTGGGTTAAAGACACGCTCACAACTGACGTAGCAGTTGTTAAGGTCAACTAACGCAAATATTTTATTTGCAGCTTTCATGGTGAATTCTTGTGTTTAGGTGTGTGATGAGCGCTTATAAAATTGCTTTAAATTAAAGGTCACAACACCCTGAACAACGATAGATTCGCTATCTGAAGGGATAATATGCGCATAGGCTGGATTTTCTGCTTTTAGCCAAATTTTGGGTAAGACTTTATTGGGGTCACCAAAAATGTCGGCAATTTCTTCTTTTGACATTTTTGCGGTGATCATCAATCGCTTTAAGGTGATTTCACGATTATCAATCAGTGCAACCACGATATCGCCATGTTTGGCTTCTAAGCTACGATCGACTAAAAAAGTATCATTAATTTCAAAACCGGCATTGAGTAAAGACTCGCTATCGACATGCGCAATAAATGTAGCGAGCGGGTTAATTACCAAATAATCATTTAGGTCTAAGACTTTTTCAAAAACATCTTTATTGGCGAAAGCTGGGCCAGCAGGAATACGTTCCAAGGCAACGGGAAGTTCAATACGGGTATTTTTCTGAACAGGCTGAACATTGAGCGAAGAATCCAAAAATGGATCCATAGATAGTTCTTGAGATTGCCTTTCAAGCAGGGCATTGATGGTGGGACTGGGTTTGCCATCTGCGCCCATGAGCTGTTGCAAAGACGACCAAGCTTCGTCCGAAAAATAAATCGGCAGTTTTTTTGACATATTTTGCTCCTACGCAACGTGGCGTGCTTGAAGAAAAGTACTTTTTTTAGCATACGCGTTGAGCAGGTCATTTTTCAAATTTATAAAACCTTTAAAATCAAAGCTGCGACAAGTTTAGTCGTTTTAAATATTGCAAAAATCATCATCAGTTCAAAGAAAATGACGTTCTGTATTTTGAACATAGGGCACATTGCTGCCTAATTACAGAAAGTGGAATGACAACTAAAAATTTCAATAAACAACTCGTTTATTTGGCACAAACTTGGTAAGTTAAATTTTTATATTCAGAAATAGACTTGATGAAAAATATATGGATTTTAGCTGCACTGACAGCATTTATGGCGGGTTGTAGCACAACACAGCAAACTGAAACTACATCAGAAAAAATTGGTATGGCAAATCCAGCCAGCCAGTATTGTGTAGAACAAAAAGGTAAACTTGAAATTCGTGATGAAGCAAATGCTCAGGTCGGGTATTGCCATCTGCCAAACGGACAAGTGGTTGAAGAGTGGGCATTATTCCGTAGTAGCCAAACTGAATGTGTAGCTGATAAGGCTAAGACGCTGATTGGTCAAGCAAAATTGACTGAAGATCAGATCAAGGCGATTAGCCAAGCTCAAATTGTCCGTTTAGTAAAACCTGGGCAGCCAGTAACAATGGATTATCGTGTAGAGCGCGTCACCGTCACTGTAAATCCAATCAATAAAAAGATTATTCAAGCAACTTGTGGTTAATTCAAACGCATAAAAAAGGTCCGAAAGGGCTTTTTTTGTTTGTTCGGCTACGACTAATTTAAATGACAAATCCATTACGATCTTTTATATTGCCCCTCGTAAGGAGAAGTTCATGAAAAAGTTATTTGCTTTATCCGTTATGGTGGCTTTGGTCGGCTGTGCTGAGAAAAAACCATTAACCCCTGAAGAGCAGTGGCAGGGTTACTGCCGCAGTGTAGGTAATGCTGCACGTACGATTATGTTAGATCGTCAAAATGCAATTGAAAAAGACAAAGCAGTTGAGCATGCCAACAAAATTGAGGATGAAACCACCAAAGGATTTATCCTGAACATCATTGATGAAGTTTATGCCTTGCCGCAAGCTGAGATTAATACTGATGTTGAAAAAGCACGTGAAAAAATTCGTGCTGAGTTTACTGAAAAATGTATCGCAACACCGCATACCGAAATGCCAGATTATAAACCGTTCTAAGGAACGGTTTTTTATGCGAGAAAGCGCGTAAAGCAAAACCTAAAGGCTCTATTCAGCAGTGAGTAGTTACAACGGGGCAACTATCCGTTGTTTAGCCATATGATGGAGTTCATGCTTATTTTGCGAATGCATATTTATCTTCGGGTTACTTTGAATATGAGATGCTTAAAGATTTTAAAATAGCCTAAGCAGAGCGGAATACAAATTGTGACAACTTGCTAAATCATAAATATAGAAAAGAAAATCTTTTTAATGAATAATGAAATGGAGAATAAAAAACAGTAGAGGAGCAGAATATGGACGTTATAGGTTATATGCATCACTCAGATCTACTCCTAGAAGATGAACAAGGCGTAGCAATTATCGGTGGTGGGAACTACGTGCTCAGCATTGGAGATAAAGTCACATTACGCCAAAAAATAGATGAATTTTCTCAACGCTATTTGGTCGATATCAGCTTTGCAAGTAATCAACATCAAACCACATGTCAGGACGAATGGTGCCTCAGATTTACAGGCGATCGAGCAGAACTTCAGCAATATATCACTGCAACCACTGTACACTAAGGTGGAATATCCAATACTGATAAAAACAGGCAACATTTAGTTGCCTTTTTTTGATGGTTAATTTTAGTCAAAAGTTAATATGCGCAAGAAAAGCGTGTTCTAAGTATTGATTTTGCTTAATGTATAAACGATATGAGGATCATTTATTTATAAAATAACGGGCATCACGAAGAAACACTTGTAGTGCATTAACTTTTAACTGGAATTTTAGTAAAATTTAGCAGTCCATATTATTTGCGTAGCTTTATTTAAAGCAGGAATGCGTAAATAATTTTTTAAAAAAGAGGAATAACACCGTGCTAGAAGCTTACCGCCAACACGTTGAAGAACGTGCCGCACTCGGAGTCCCACCGAAGCCACTTGACGATGCTCAAACAGCTGCATTAGTTGAATTATTAAAAAACCCACCAGCTGGCGAAGAAGCATTTTTAGTTGATTTACTAGAAAACCGTGTTCCAGCGGGTGTTGACCAAGCTGCATACGTTAAAGCTGCTTTCTTAGCTGCTTTGGCAAAAGGTGAAGCGACTTCTCCACTAGTAACTAAAGAACGTGCGGTTTACCTACTAGGTACTATGCTTGGTGGTTATAACGTTGCTCCTTTAGTTGCACTTCTTGATGATGCAGAGCTTGGTGAATTAGCTGCTGACGCACTTAAGAAAACTCTTCTTGTATTTGATGCCTTCCACGACGTTGCTGATAAAGCAAAAGCGGGCAATGCGAATGCACAAGCAGTTATGCAATCTTGGGCAGATGCTGAATGGTTCACTAGCCGTAAAGACGTTCCTGAAGAAATCAAACTTACAGTTTTCAAAGTAACTGGCGAAACGAACACAGACGACTTGTCACCTGCACAAGACGCGTGGAGCCGTCCAGACATTCCGTTACATGCTAACGCAATGCTTAAAAACGTACGTGACGGTATCAATCCAGAAGTTCCTGGCGAAGTTGGTCCACTTAGCCAAATCAAAGAGCTTATCGCGAAAGGCAACCAAGTTGCTTACGTAGGTGACGTTGTTGGTACTGGTTCTTCTCGTAAGTCAGCAACTAACTCTGTACTTTGGTTCTTTGGTGACGAAATTGCTCACATTCCGAACAAAAAAGACGGTGGTTATTGCTTAGGTTCTAAAATCGCTCCGATTTTCTTCAACACTATGGAAGATGCTGGTGCATTGCCTGTAGAAATCGATGTTCAAAACATGAACATGGGCGACGAAATCACGCTTAAAATCGACCACGCTGCTGCTAAAGTAACTGCGTTCAAAGACGGCGTTCAAATCGCTGAATCTGAACTTAAAACTCCAGTTCTTTTAGATGAAGTACGTGCTGGTGGCCGTATCAACCTTATCGTTGGTCGTGGTTTAACAACTAAAGCTCGTGAAGCTCTTGGTCTTGCACCTTCAACTTTATTCCGTACTCCAGTTCAACCTGCAGCTACTGGTAAAGGCTTCACTCAAGCTCAAAAAATGGTTGGTCGCGCTTGTGGTCTTCCTGAAGGTCAAGGTGTACTTCCAGGTACTTACTGTGAACCTAAGATGACTACTGTTGGTTCTCAAGATACAACAGGTCCAATGACTCGTGACGAACTTAAAGATCTTGCTTGCCTAGGCTTCTCTGCTGACCTAGTTATGCAATCTTTCTGTCATACAGCTGCGTATCCAAAACCAGTTGACGTTCAAATGCAGCACACGCTTCCTGATTTCATCATGAACCGTGGTGGTGTTTCTCTACGTCCAGGTGATGGTATTATCCACTCTTGGTTAAACCGTATGCTTCTTCCAGATACAGTTGGTACTGGTGGTGACTCACATACTCGTTTCCCAATCGGTATTTCTTTCCCAGCGGGTTCTGGTCTTGTAGCGTTTGCTGCTGCAACTGGCGTTATGCCACTAGACATGCCTGAGTCTGTACTTGTTAAGTTCAAAGGTAAAATGCAACCTGGTATCACTCTACGTGACCTAGTACATGCGATTCCTTACGTTGCGATCCAACAAGGTGACTTAACTGTAGAGAAAAAAGGTAAGAAAAACATCTTCTCTGGCCGTATCCTTGAGATCGACCTTACAGAAATGGAAACTGACCTTACTGTTGAGCAAGCGTTCGAACTTTCTGACGCATCTGCTGAACGTTCAGCTGCTGGTTGTTCTATCACGCTTTCTGAAGAGAAAGTTGCTGAATACCTTAAATCAAACATTACTATGTTGAAATGGATGATTTCTGAAGGTTATGGCGATGCTCGTACTATGGCGCGCCGTGTAGAAAACATGGAGAAATGGTTAGCGAACCCAAGCCTAATCAAAGCAGATCCAGATGCTGAATACACTAAAGTGTATGAAATTGACCTTTCTACAATTACTGAACCAGTTCTTTGCTGCCCGAACGACCCAGATGATGCTAAATTGCTTTCTGACGTTGCTGGTACAAAAATTGACGAAGTATTCGTTGGTTCATGTATGACTAACATCGGTCATTTCCGTGCAGCTGGTAAACTTCTAGACAAAGTTCCTGGTGGTTCTTTATCTACTCGTCTATGGTTGGCTCCTCCAACTCGTATGGACGAACGTCAATTGATGGAAGAAGGTTTCTATAACATCTATGGTAAAGCTGGCGCTCGTACAGAAATGCCAGGTTGTTCATTATGTATGGGTAACCAAGCACGTGTAGCTCCGAACACTACTTGTGTATCGACTTCTACTCGTAACTTCCCGAACCGTCTAGGTCAAGGTGCGAACGTTTACTTAGCTTCTGCTGAGCTTGCTTCTGTTGCTGCTGTACTTGGTAAATTACCAACTCCAGCTGAGTACCAAGAATACGCAGCTCAAATTGATAGCATGTCTGCAGACATCTACCAATACTTAAGCTTCGACAAAATGGGCGACTATACTGACGCTGCTAAAGACGTTGATACTAAGAAAATTGCTGCTGCTCAATTGTCTTAATTGATTAAGTAGTTAATAAGAAAATCCCACGTCATGTGGGATTTTCTTTATTTAATAGAATCTTACTAATAATAAAACTGTAATTTAGAAATTGGCCTTATGAAACTAAAGAATTTATCTTTTATATTATTAACATTTTGTTCTACACAAATTTTTGCAGAAGTGTCGTATACGAAGTTAGCAAACATAAAATTGGTTGATGAAAGTATATATCCCACAGGATATGACATTCAGTCTGAAGTGGAAAATTTGATTAGAGAGAAAAAGTTCAAAGATATTTCAAACAAAGCACAACAGCTTTTAAATAGTGAAGAATATAATTTTGATGGTAAGTTTAAACATACTAGTTATTTAGATTCTTTTCTTGGGATTGTAAATAAACATCGAGTAACTTCTCCAAATTATTATAAAGAAAATATAGCAATCGCACAGAAATGGATTAAGGCTGAACCAGAGTCACCATTAGGTTATATTTACTATACGCTTTGGGTTAGAAAACATGCTTGGAGCATTAGAGGGGGAAGTTATACTTCACAAGTATCGAAAAAAAATATGCAATATTTTGGTGATCAATCAATTAAAAATTTAAATTTTTTATTAGAAAATTATGATGTTGCATCTAAAGATCCTTTTTATTACTACATACTGTTAATGACCCTACGTGATCTGGGGGCTGAAGAAAACTACTTAAAAGCTTATCAAGATGGAATTGTAAAATATCCAAAACAGCGAGTTATTTATAATACATTTATGGAGAGTTTTGAGCCAAAGTGGTTTGGAGAAAATTATGATGCTATTCAAATGATTATTAATGATATACAGGAAATGAATCCTGCAGAAAAAGATTTTCATTATTATCATATTCTATATACAGTACATAACAATAAGTATGATTTGAAAAAACTAAATGTAAATTGGGCTAGGGTTGAGCAAGGTGCCGTAGATTCTTTAAGTAAACTTACTTCTTTGAGTAAAATAAATGATGTGCAAAAATTGTATTGCTCTTATCCTGGGAATAGAGTGAGGTTGGAACGGTTATTAAAATCCTTTAAACAAGGACAATTAGAAAAAAGCTATATAGAAAATAGTTTGAATAACTGTCAAAAATAGAAATAATCGCCTCTTAATTGGAGGCTTTTATTTATAAATGTTATTTACAGTTCTAAGAATACAACGTTTAATCACAACTAATATTATTTTACAGTAGCATAGATCAGTGCCCAAACAATCCCGATTCCTCTGTATTGGTGGCTTCCTCAACGGAACCCAAGTCAAAGACCAAGGCGAAAGCTTTGTCTGTGTCGAAAATGGCAAACAGATGACTTACCACAAAAAAGAAATCTTTAACCAAGATGCTTGGGATCAAGATTACTATGTCTGTGAAACCACCAGTGATAAAGAGGCGCATAACTGGGTATTCGATATCAAATAATCTCTCAAAATTCCTGCTTTTCAGTCATAAACAGCAAATGCTCAGCACATCACATACGCTGAGCATTTTTATTTATTTCATTTATTAGGCTTCAGAAATGTGTAGTAGAAGAAGGGGCTAAATAACTTATTTACATTTTTCTAGCTGAAAAAATCAAATAATTATGTAAAAAGATAAATAAAATTGAGCACTTAAGATTAAATTATGAATTATGAGCTAGATGCTTTTTTGACAATTGTCGTGGCGGTTTTGGTTTTATTTATCGGGTATTTCTTTGTACATAAAATTTCTATCCTGAAAAAATACAACATTCCTGAACCAGTGGCAGGTGGTCTAGTTGCAGCGGTAATTACTTTTATATTATTTAAAAACTTTAATATCACCGTAAATTTTGATGCCAAAATTCAGCAAATATTCATGCTGATGTTCTTTACCTCTGTTGGCTTGAGTGCAAGTCTTGGAAAACTCAAAGAGGGTGGCAAGGCGTTAGTGCTGTTTTTAGGCTGTGTCATTATATTTGTCATACTGCAAAACATCGTTGGTATCAGTTTAGCCAAAATTTTAGGATTAGATCCGCTCATCGGCTTAATTACAGGCTCAGTCACATTAACTGGCGGTCACGGTACAGCAGGCGCATGGGGTACAGTCTTTGAACAAGATCATGGTATACAAGGTGCAGTCGTACTCGGTATGGCAAGTGCAACCTTCGGCTTGGTCATTGGCGGCATGATGGGCGGGCCAGTGGCGAAATTCCTCATCCGCCGTTTTCAGTTGGCAGAAGAACTTGTACCCACATCAGGACGTAATGAAGCACCGCCTGCATCTGAAACGGCGCCTTTCGAATATCCTGAAAAAACTCGTTTAATTACCGCAGATGATGCCGTCAAAACGATGGGGATGTTTGCCATCTGTATCAGCTTTGCTTATTTCATGACAGAGTTTGCTCGTGGACAGTGGTTTGAATTACCTACCTTCGTTTGGGCTTTAGCGTGTGGTGTATTTTTAAGAAACACTCTTGAACTTGGCTTTAAAATTGAAATGTTTGATCGCTGTATCGATGTATTTGGTAACGCATCCTTGGCGCTGTTTTTATCGATGGCGCTGATGTCATTGCAGCTCTGGTTATTGGCAGATCTTGCAGGCCCGCTGGTGATTATTTTACTGGTACAAACCCTCGTTTTAGCACTGTATCTGTACTTTGTAACTTTTAGGATCATGGGAAAAAGCTATGACGCAGCAGTACTTTGTGCAGGGCAATGTGGTGTAAATTTGGGTGCAACACCGACAGCGATTGCTAATATTCAAGCAGTAACCAATACTTATGGGCCATCACATAAAGCCTTTTTAATCATACCTTTGACTGGGGCATTCTTTGTAGATATTGTCAATGCTGTGGTCATTCAGGCAACGATAGGCTTCTTTGGTTAATACTATATATAGCTTTAAAAAATGCTAAAGCATCTAGATAGAGTGTTTTAGCATTTCATTTTTCACCATCTTATTGATCAAGAATAATAAACAATGAAAGTTTTAAAATATCATTTGCCTTACATCAAATTGTTCATGCTATTTGTATTAACAGCACTTCCATTTTCTATAACCTATTCAGCTGAAATTGATGTCCAAAAGACCATAGTTCAAGCGCAAAATAACGAAAAGCAGGCGCTGTATGATTTGGCTGTACTGAAACATATGGGGCTAGAAGGTGTGGAGATTAATCTGCCCGAAGCCATAGCGTTGTATAAACGTGCTTCTGCCTTAGGGCACCGCTCTGCAAATCAAAATTTGGGATTGATATATTACAAAGGTGTCGGTGTAAAAGTAGATTATGTGGAAGCTGCAAAATGGTTTGAGATTGGTGCTGAAAGAAATTTAGAAGATTCAAAGCGTATGCTTTTGATCATGAATAAATATGAACTCATTCCAAGGAATGAGAAAAAATTGGAAAGTCTTTTAATTGAATTTGCAAATAAAGGCAAGCAAGAAGATATCGAACAATTGGCCGACTATTATTACTATACGAAGCAAAATATGCAGCTTGCTGAAAAGCCAACGATGTTGTTGGCTGAACAAGGCTTGGCTCAATATCAGTCCCGTTTGGGTATGATTTATTATCAAGGTATTGATGCAAAGCCTGATTATAAAAAGGCTTATCCGTGGTTTTTAAAGGCTGCGGAAGCAAATGATTTGAACGGAAAAATTAGCGTTGCAAGTTTTTATTTAGGTGGGCTAGGCGTACAGCGAGATTTTGAAAAAGCTGCTGCATGGTTTAATTCGGCTTATGAGCAAGACCCTGTGAAAACATGTGAAATTCACAGTCTTGTTTTGTCAAAATTGAACAATGAAATACAACAATGTGAGCTAAGTACAAAACAATAAAAAGCCCCATGGTTGGGGCTAGTCGTATCACTCGCGTGATACTCATATAAGGCTCATCTCATACTGTGTATATTAAAGCATAAAATTGAAAAAAATGCTGAGTAAATTGACAGTTAAAACTTTGTTGTTTTAGGAAAAAGCGATCGCTATACTTTGCCATGAACATTTGTTCACTTCACTATAACCATAAAGAACTATATTGATGAAAGAATATAAAGTTGTTATCTATCAAGAAGGTATGCTGGGATCTTTGCTGCTTGGCTCTTCAAAAGTTGATCCTGTTAAATTCACCAATTTTTTAAATCAAAATGCACAGCAAGGTTGGGCGGTGATTACGATGGAAAAGGATATCCGTCGTATGCTGCTTTTTTGGAAGCGCGAAGCTTATGTAGTTGTTTTGGAGAGAGAAAAATGAAATACGGTGTCTTTAGTGCACTTATTATTTCAGTTTTATGGGGTTTATTAGCCATCGCTCAATTATGGTTTGAGTTGCTCAGTGTCGAAGTATTTACCAAACTAACCGTCACAGTAGCGATCTTAGAAGCCATCATTATTATTGCAATATTGGTCATACGTGAGTATTTGACAGATAAAAAATTGAAAAAAGATGGCTATATAGATTAGAACACATAAATAGGGCAATTGAGTGCTGAACTCAATTGCCCTTAAATTTTAAAGTCATCTTATAGATTAGATCTATATTGGCTCATTACTCAATCATCATGAGGTCAGCACTGCTGGCAGATTTTAATTGTCGTAGCGCAAAAATAGAGCGGGTATGGCGTATACCTTTCATAGAATATAAATTTTTACGTAAAAAACGCTCATAGTGTTCAGCATTTTTAACTGCAACTTTCACCAAATAATCATAATCGCCAGTGACTAAATGTGCTTCTACTACTTCTGGCATATTGGCTAAAGTTTCACTAAATTGATCTAAAATTTCATCGTCGTGACGTTCTAATGTGATTTCAATAAAGAATAATTCATTGATCCCAATCGATTTTGGGTTGATGTTGGCTGTATAGCCGTCGATAATTTTTAAATTTTCTAGACGCTTTAAGCGTGTCCAACACGGCGAAGAGGAGAGACCAACACGTTCAGAAAGCTGGGCTATGGTGAGTCGTCCATCTTCTCTTAATGCGGATAATATTAAACGATCAATTCTGTCGAGGTTGTGTCGTGCTTCACTCATGCCAAAATAGAATATAATTGAGAAAAAATAGTTATATCATTTTTTGCAATAGTCGGCTGATGAAAATAAGTACACTTGGACGTTCAGTGCAGATTTTAAAGATAGAAAATAGAATATGTAAGCTGTCAGGCAGTTTGAATGAATCTAAAAGTAGAAATTATTGTGCAGTCCATAAAAAGACCACTCAGCCGGATTACTGACTGAGTGGCAAAAACTTAAGCGTGTAACTGTTGTTCAATGATCGGCCATAGGTTTTGATGTGACGATTTAAACATCAACATATGTCCGATGGCTTTATGACCTGTTTCTTTCGGTTTTAACTCAATCATTTGAGTCAAAGCATTCGGGTATAAGCGCAGCAAGTCTTTGACATTGGCTTCCGTGGCAATTTCGTCATCGGAGCTCCATACGGCAGTGATCGGGCAGCTCACTTGTTGATGAAAATCATGCTGAACAGTTTTGCCTAAGGCATTGATGACATAACCAGGTTTGCTACAAAATTCAGCCCATTCACGAGCTACATCTTTTGGCAAATTTTCACCCATGCCAATTGCATTGGTCGGGCCATAGCCAATGGTATAGCGTGCAATCGGGAAGATCACATTAAACATCACTGGAGCTAAAAGTTTGGTACGACCTTTAAGTTTTTTTACATGACCTGTAGAGCCAGAAACAGCAACCACTTTGGCAACTTTGTCAAAATTTGGCACGATACCTAATAATTGTCCGCCTGCGCTATGACCGAGTAATATGACTTTAGGCGCTTGCGTTTTACTGATCAAGGCGTCGATTGCCGCAGGGATATCAAGCTGCCCCCATTGCACAATACTTGCTGTCGATTCTTTTAGAGGGCTGTGTAGCGACTCACCAATACCACGAAAATCAAAAACTAAAACGTCAT
This sequence comes from Acinetobacter sp. ANC 5600, assembly GCF_002018395.1. Classification (NCBI taxonomy): domain Bacteria; kingdom Pseudomonadati; phylum Pseudomonadota; class Gammaproteobacteria; order Moraxellales; family Moraxellaceae; genus Acinetobacter; species Acinetobacter sp. ANC 5600. The sequence goes on along the minus strand of NZ_MVKW01000006.1, from coordinate 50,746 downwards.
AGCCTTGTTGGCTCAACCATGTTGCATAACTATTATAAAATTGCTTGGTAATGCCTGTGGCTGGACAAATCAACACAGGTAAAACCTGTTTGAGCTCTGTCTGGTGCGGATAAAAGCGCGCACTCAGCGAATAGCCGTCTTGGCAATGAATCGTGAGTTTTTCAGATGATGACATGATTCAAACTTTATGGATGTATTCCGATGCCTCTAATTTACACAAGTTCCAAAAAGAAACCTGAAAAGAGTATGACTCTAAAGTCATGTCATAACAGGTTTGAAGCAAGTACTATTGCAGAAGAAATACAGATAAAAATAATGCGTGTAATTGAACAATGGATGTAAATTAAAATGGACATGCTTCAACTTTCGGGTGCAGTAAAAATTGCGATAGTCTTTAGTGGGATTTATTTATGGGTAGGTATGCTCACGGGTGTGTGGAAATATGCACAAATAAGACAGTCTGAACTGGCACGTGCGCATTATTATGTCGATATAGCACATCGGAGCAGTTTGTTATACGCCCCAGCGATGCTTATTTTAGCGGTATTGGCCTATTTTTCAGCACTTCCACATACACTCAATTTACTCTTTGTAATCATCAATTTGTTCTTTTTTAGCTTTTCGATTTTAAGCTATGTGCTGCATGGCTTTTTAGCTGATACCACCAATCAATTTAAAGTCCCGCACGTCTTAGGCAAATGGCATTTACCTAAATGGATGATGAGTATGGCAATGCTTGGATTGGTGATAGGCGAGTTAATTGCAACACTCGGATTGCTCTTTGGAGTCATCGTTAAATTTTGGTTTTAAGCAAAGTAGTATCAATCATAAATAGTACCAATTAGATTGGAAGCTAATCAGGAGATAAACGCTTTTAAAGTGCAGACGATGGCTATGTAGAAGAATTTATAAAACAAAACTTGAAGTTCTGCAGAATTGAAAATTTATGAGAAAAGGCTGATGATTTTCTGGTTATTTTAGAGATTATTTGTATTGTTATTTAAAATGGATTGAATGATCGAGAAGGTAGGCGTGGCATCTTTTCTTTTTTCAAGATGGATGATGCCTCATCCATCTTCTAACTTAAAATTCTGTTGATTTTTGCTTTCGATATTTGTGGTCAATGACTGCCCATAAATAAAAGGCTACAGAGACAATAAGCGCATAAGCAAAGTATTCAGGTCTTAAATTTCCTTGTATTAAGCCTTGAATAAGTAGTGTCAGCATGAGAGCAATAGTGGTGCTTGTATAGGTCACCATGTTCTTATTTGCCTTCAGAGCGTTAATGAAGAATTGCTTTTTGAAATGTACTGATAACATCTCCACCCCTCCGTGTTGTTGTTTCGCCAAAACCCATGATTTTGGTCAGGTTTGAACTACTGTTGTACTTCGAAACTAGAAGTATTTCAATAGCAAATGTCATTATTTTGTCATAAAACTATGTTAGATCATCATATAAGAATAATCATTTTATTCATATACTAAATATTATGAATCTAAAGGTGTTGACTGGTGAGTAAAATGGTCGATGCATAATATCTATGTATGAATAAGCAATATATATACCAACACGGGTATATCGGCTTTATGACACGAAACCGCTTAGCTTACAGTCTAAATCGGGCTTAATCATGGAGTTTGTGTATGGTGTATTTTGCAGAAAGTATTTGTATTTTAACTATTATTATATTTTGTAGCCAAAGGGCTGGCTTTTTTCTCATCATGAAAATAAAACTTTATTTAAACTTCAATAACTTAGGATTTTTGCGCTGTAGTGGGACAAATAAATGTCAGTTTGGGTAAAACTCGACAATTATTGGTCACAGGTAAAATCGTCATTCGGGTAAAACTCCGATTTTAGACAGGTCAAAAAAGGTTATTTTTTAACTTTGTCAATTACAGCAGCAATAATCAGCACAATCACAGAAGGGATCAGCCATGCTAAATTTTGTTGAGCAAGTGGTAAATTTGCAATAACGCTTGGAAGTGCATCTTCGAAACCAGCCACTTTTAAACCATCAAAAATACCGAAAATAAACGCACATGCGGTAACAGGCGCAATAACTCGTGATGGTGAAATAAACCATTTAGAGCAGAAGCTCAGTAGGATAACTACAATCGCAGGTGGATAAATCGCACTTAAAACAGGAACTGAAACGGCAATGAGTTTGGTTAAACCTAAGTTTGAAATAAGCAGTGAGAAGCCAACTAAAATGAACACAAAAACTTTGTATGGAATTTTAGTCAATTCTGAGAAATATTCAGCACATGCGCAGGTTAAGCCAATTGCGGTCACCATACATGCAACAAAGATCATTGCAGATAGGAAATAAGCGCCCATATCACCAAAAGCATGTTGTACATATGCATGCAGGATCACTGCACCATTTGTTGCATTTGGAGCAATATCATGGCTGCCCATACCGAGTTTGAATAAGCTGATATATACCAGTGTAAGTCCAATACCAGAAATAATACTGGCAATGACAGCATATTTGGTGACGAGCTTACTATCCGTTACGCCGCGTGAAGTAATGGCTTTGACGATCACAATACCAAAAACTAAAGCGCCTAAGGTATCCATGGTTAAATAACCATTTACTACACCTTCAGAAACTGGTGCAGTTATATAGTTATCAATTGCAGGTGGAATCACACCGGCAGGGATAAAGAACGCAGAGATACCCAGTATAACGAGGCCTAAAATCTTGAGTGGTGAAAGGAAATAACCTACGGTATCTAAAATTTTATTTGGGTAAAGTGAAACAATCGTCACCAATGCAAAATAAATCACGCTATAAATCAGCAGACTGTTTGCGCTGTTACCAAAATAAGAAGAGAAACCAATTTCATAAGAAACGGTAGCTGTACGAGGTGTTGCAAATAAAGGTCCAACAGCTAAGTAACACGCGACAGTAAGGATAATGCTGGCTGCTTTACCCAGAGGTGAACTTAAAACTTGAATAGAACCTTCTACACGCGACAAAGCAATAATCGTGATGACAGGTAGGCCAACTGCAGTGATCAAGAAACCAAATGCAGCTAACCAAACATGTTCACCCGCTTGCTGTGCGACAATTGGTGGGAAAATAATGTTACCTGCACCAATAAACAGTGCGAAGGTCATAAAACCTAAGGCAACAATATCCCGTGTACGAAGACTTGTCATAAAGGGGAGATGAACTGTGAAAAAAGGCAATTTTAGTGCAATTAAGCTCGTTTTTGGAGCAAAATTTATAAATGGTATAGATAGTTTTTATAATACGAATCATGAATATATTGACAGATAAAATAATGTTTTATTTATGTTTATGATAAATAAAAGAAATTTATTATATATAAAATTTTTTATAGGAATAAGTTTAGCTATTAAGATTTATCAGATATAAATCAATTGTTCTAATTTTCAGCACTAAATAGGATGCTATATGCCGAATAAATGCCGAAATATTGGCTGAATAAAACAAAAAAAATCTAAAAGGTCTATAATTCGGTGTATTCAAATTTGAGGATATTCAGATGAAAGCTTCCAAAATCACGATTAAAACCGAGCAAGATATTGAAAAATTACGCATTTCAGGTCGTTTAGCTGCTCAGGTTTTAGAGATGATCGGGGAGTATGTCAAGCCGGGCGTGACCACTGAATATCTAGACGATATCTGTAATGATTTTATCGTCAACACACTTAAAGTGATTCCTGCCAACGTTGGCTACTATGGCTATACCAAAACCACCTGTATTTCACCGAATGAAGTGGTTTGTCATGGTATTCCTTCGAAAGAAACTGTATTGAAAGATGGTGACATTATCAATATTGATGTTGCCATCATTAAAGATGGTTATTTTGGTGATACCAGTCGTATGTACTATGTGGGTGAGGTTTCGCCTGCGGCTAAAAAGTTAGTCGAAACTACCTACGAAGCGATGGTTGCAGGGATTCATGCAGTTAAACCGGGGGCAACTTTGGGGGATGTAGGCTATGCCATTCAACAAGTTGCTCATCGTGAAGGCTACAGCATTGTACGTGAATACTGTGGTCACGGGATTGGTAAAGTTTATCATGAGCAACCAAGCGTTTTACACTATGGTCAACCGGGTCAAGGTGTCATTCTGAAAAAAGGCATGGTCTTTACCATTGAACCGATGATTAATAGCGGTAAAGCACGTACTAAAGAGTTAAAAGACGGCTGGACAGTAATTACTGCAGACCGTTCTTTATCGGCACAGTGGGAACATATGGTTGTTGTAACCGATACTGGTTTTGAGTTGTTATCTCCATGGCCAGAGGGTACTGGCGAATATCCCGCGATCTAAGCTCTGTAGTGATGTTAATGCCATATCTGCTGTGTCTAAATGATTGAAGTTAAATAAAATTATACAGTTGTATATTTTTTGACTTTAGTCTAGGAGTTCGTGGTGGTTATGGGCGTTATCGTTTTTAAGACTAACTACATTTCTCTAAGTCTTAATTTGTAAGGCTTTGCCTATAGCTCAAAAAATCAGTTAGAGCTATTAACGATTTAATAAAGATGTATTTTATTTATACAATAGCCCTACAGATTCTGCTGTAGTTTCTGATTTTACTTAGTTTTTAAGTTTTCGCTTACCCATCACATGGGTAAGCTTTTTTTTGCTTAAAATTTAGCGTGTTCATGTTGGCTGAGTTTTTCAACTAAGTAATCAATGAATACACGTACAGCAGGTAGTAAGCCACGACGAGATGGATAAACTGCATGGAAAATACCATGTGCAGCTTTCCATTCAGGTAGTACACGAACCAAAGCACCTGATTTCACGTGATCGGACACAATACTGTCGGGTAATAACACCACGCCACAATCTTGGCAGGCCAGTGCAGCTAACATAGATAGGTCAGAGCCCATCACGGTTGGGTTAACTTTGATTTTTTTCTGATGATGCTGTGCATCGGTCACAATAATATGTTGATCGAGATGCTCATCCGCCATACTTAATATTTGATGCTGAGATAAATCTTCAGGTTGTTTGAGTTCACCAAATTTATTCAGATACGCCTGACTGGCAAATAAGTGCTGCTCAATCGTTTCAAATTTACGAATGACTAAATTAGGGTCGTCGTCTAGATTTGAACGTACACGTAGCGCAAGATCGAAGCCTTCATTAATGATATCTACGCGTCGATTGGTCACCATCATTTGCACTTTTATTTCTGGATATTGCTTTAAAAATTCAGGCAATATTTTGGTCATTTCATTTTGCGCGATGGAAACAGGTAAGCTGACTTTAATTAAGCCGCGCGGCTGCGTACTGAGATGATCAACCAAATCATGTGCGGCTTGAGCGGCATTCATCATAACTTGTGCATGGCGGTAGATATTCATACCAATATCTGTAACAGCAAAATGTCGTGAACTACGTTGAATCAGGCGGACACCTAAACGTTCTTCTAAGTTATAGACCCGACGACTCAGTTTTGATTTTGGAATATCTGTTGCACGTTCGGCTGCACTAAAACCACCATGTTCGACCACTTGGGCAAAACAATAAAAATCATCTAGATCACTCAGCACTGTTCTTATTCCATATTTGCAACGATTTTGCTAATTAACTTGAATTGTTTCATGAAGTCAATCACGTTTTGTAGTTTTTCATGTGAGAAGATTGAGCAAAATTGCCAATACTAAAGTCGGGTTAACCTTGTAATCGTTTCACATTAGCATGACCAAACAATAAATGTGGTGTATACATCTTTTAAATAACCGAATTTGAAGGATGTGATTTGAGTGTCGTCCTGATATATTCAAATAAAAGACCATTATGAAAGAAATTCGACATTAAAGGACAATGTCATGGAATTAAGACATTTACGTTACTTTGTTGCCGTTGTAGAAGAACAGAGTTTTACGAAGGCTGCTGAAAAGCTATTTATTGCTCAACCTCCTTTAAGTCGTCAAATTCAAAATTTAGAAGAAGAGTTGGGTGCACAGCTTTTTGAGCGTGGCAGCCGTCCTTTGAGAACCACCACCATTGGCCGTTTCTTTTATCAGCAAGCCGTGAAATTACTTTCCAATGCAGAAGAAATTAAGCTCATTACGCAGCGGGCCAGTGCTACTGAACGCACGATTAATATCGGTTATGGCGGTTCGCTACTCTGTGGTTTATTACCTCGAATTGTTTATTTGTTCCGTCAGCAATATCCACACTTAAATGTAAATTTAATTGAACTGAGTGCAGTCGATCAGATTCAGGCATTAAAAGAAGGTCGGGTTGATGCATGTTTTAGCCGAGTTCGTGTGTCGGATCAGGCGGTTAAACGTGTGCTATTGCGTGAAGAGCCTCTGATTGTTGCGGTGCATTCAAGCCATCCTTTATCTTCACAACAACAGATTGCATTGAATAATCTCAAAGATGAGCAGATTTTTATCTATCCAGCAACGGATGGTCAAAGTTATGCAACGCTGATCAAGTCGTTGTTTTTAGAATATGGTATGGAGCCGAAACGCTTTAATACTCAAGCTGATTTGCAGCAATCACTAGGCATGGTTGCCGCAGGCGAAGGCATTTGTATTGTTCCTGAATCTGTACAAATTATGCAGTTTAGGCATGTGAATTATGTGAAATTATCGGATAGTGCAGCCATTAGCCAAATTTATTTGATCGTGCGGAATGATGATGAAGGGGAATTGGCACGTCCTTTATTTGACTGCGTTTACCAAGTGTATGATTTGGAAGCAATTGAATACGATCGTCGAGTTTTCTAACACTTGTTAGAGCATTAAAAATAATTTGATTTTGAAATTAATTTTTAAGTTACTTATTAAGTAACACCATCCTGTATATAAAAAAACAGGCTCAATCTTGAAAAGTAATGAGCCTATTTTTTTATTCAGTCTTATTAGATCGCTTGTTTTAAGAACTTGGTGATTTCACGGCTAAATTTGACCGGTTCACTGAGCAATGGCGTGTGTCCCGATTTTTTAAAAATGATTTGCTCTGCATTGGCTAGGCTATCAGCAATAATTTTTTGACCTTGGGCAGGATAGAGGATCGATTTTGCCCCTGTGAAAAAAGTCGTCGGTGCGGTGAGTGCTGCAATGGCTTCACGATAATCTTCAGTATGGTTCAAATAATTTTGAATATACCAATATAAATAGGCCACACTTTGTGAGGGTAACATCAGCTTCTGTAAAGTTGGTTGTTGATATGCAATACGGAAAGCGGATAATGCATAAGGATTGCTATTTTGTAAGTCTATGAACCTTAACCAAGCGTCGACTAGACCTTGACGGTCATGTTTATTCATCTGCTGTGCAAATGGCACGGAGAGGTTGGTTGCAAGTACCTTCGAGATGTCTTCTAAAATACTTAAAAACTCATTGTGGCGTTTGCCATATAAACCATATTGCCAATCTGCATCTACTCGTATTTTAGGCGTTTGATCGATGTGCAAATAACGTTTAATTTTTTCAGCAAACTGACCGTATTTTAAACCGTGCATGGTGGTCGTTGCCCCCATGGAGTAGGCAATCACCGTGATTTTATCGTAACCGAGCTGGGAAACTAAGCTGTCAATATCTCGCCAATGGCTTGAAATGGTGTCCATATTTGGAATTTGACAAAGTTTAGAGCCGCCAAATCCACGCCAGTCTGGAATGATAAATTTAAAGTGTTTTCGGTGTTGATATAGAAAAGGGTGCCATTGCCAACTTTGCATGCCGAGTCCAGATAAAACCAGGATGGGTTCTCCTTGACCATATTCACGAACATACAGTTGTTGTTGATCTGGCATTGTATAGTGCGGCATGCGGCTTCCTATTTATTTTTTTGTTTTAGCGATTAAATTTATGCAACTGTGGAATGATGGTTTCAAGCCATTTGATCCAACCGATTTCCAAATCAATTCCAAGCTGTAAAATCATTTTATGAATGTACAAAGTACGGTCTTCATCATGCGCATGTGCAAAGTCTTTTGCAAAAATAGACTGGTACACTTTTAGTTTTTCTTTGTGAATTTCTAGATGACGTTCTAATTCGGGTAATACGCCATTTGTACCCAGCTGAGCTTCTGCACGTAAACGAACCATCAACTCTTCACGTAATTGAGCCGGAGGGCTTTGCTCAACCATCCAATTGGCTAATTCAACACGTCCAAGCTGTTCAACTTGGTAGGTTTTTTTACGGGTTGTACTGTGCTCATCTTCAATGGTGCTGATCCAGCCTTTTTGCAGCATACCATTGAGTTCACGGTAGATTTGCTGATGTGTTGCATTCCAAAAAAAGCCCATAGAGCGGTCAAAACGGCGTGCAAGATCGATTCCTGTACTCGGTTTTTCAAGTAAGCTCGTGAGTAAAACATGGGCTAAAGACATATATGGCTCAGTCAAAATAGTTTTGTACTTTTTATTATGCAACATGTTGCATAAAAATCAAATCTCGCATATAAATTAGTGCAACAAGTTGCAAAAATATTGTATACGTAGATGGAAAGAGAAAGCTTGTATACAAGTGAAGATAAAAATAGCCAGCTTTTCAGCACGCTAAGGAGAAAAAATGTCAAATTATCCAAATTTATTGGCACCACTAGATTTAGGTTTTACAACGCTAAAGAACCGTGTATTGATGGGTTCTATGCATATCGGCCTTGAAGAAGCACCGGGTGGCTATGAACGCATGGCTGCTTTTTATGCAGAACGTGCGAAAGGTGGTGTAGGTCTGATTGTAACCGGTGGTATTTCTCCCAATGATGATGGTGTGACATTTGCTGGTGGTTCAAAATTAGACTCTTTAGAAGAAGCAGAAAAACATAAAGTGATTACGCAGGCGGTACATGATGCTGGCGGTAAAATTGCGATGCAGATTTTGCATACAGGTCGTTACTCGTATCAGGCCAATAATGTTGCACCTTCATCTATTCAAGCACCAATTAACCCAGTAAAACCGCAAGCTTTAAGCACAGCAGACGTCGAACGCACAATCAATGATTTTGCCAAATGTGCTCAGTTAGCACAGACAGCGGGTTATGATGGTGTAGAGGTCATGGGGTCAGAAGGTTATTTAATTAATGAGTTTATTGCTGCACGTACCAACCACCGTGATGATGAATGGGGTGGCAGTTATGAAAACCGGATTCGTTTTCCAATTGAGATCGTGCGTCGTGCGCGTGAATTAGTCGGTGAAAATTTTATTATTATTTACCGTCTTTCTATGCTGGATCTGGTTGAAGGTGGTTCGACTTTCGAAGAAGTTGTGCAACTTGCAAAAGCCATTGAAAAAGCCGGTGCAACTATTATCAATACCGGTATTGGTTGGCATGAAGCGCGTATTCCGACCATTGCAACCAAAGTGCCACGTGCTGCATTTACATGGGTGACCAAGAAATTAAAAGGTCTTGTGAATGTTCCTTTAATCACCTCAAACCGTATCAATACTCCTGAAATGGCTGAGCACGTACTTGCTTCGGGTGATGCAGATATGGTGTCCATGGCACGTCCAATGCTAGCAGACCCACGTTTTGTGGAAAAAGCAGAACAAGGTCGTAGTGATGAAATTAATACCTGTATTGCTTGTAACCAGGCCTGCCTAGATCATATTTTCTCGATGAAAATTGCAACATGTTTGGTTAACCCTCAAGCTTGCTATGAAACTGAACTGATTTTTAAAGAATCTGCACAGGTGAAAAATATTGCTGTGATTGGTGCGGGACCTGCAGGTTTAAGCTTTGCAACTTATGCTGCAGAGCGTGGTCATAACATAACTATTTTTGAAGCATCGAGCCAAATTGGTGGACAGTTTAATATTGCGAAAACGATTCCTGGTAAAGAAGAGTTTTATGAAACGCTGCGTTATTTCAAACGTAAAATAGAACTATTGCCTCAGATTAAATTGGTATTGAACCATACAGCAACGTATGAAGAATTAGCTCAGTCTGATTTTGATGACATCGTGGTGGCGACGGGTGTAACACCGCGTCAGTTAGATATAGATGGTATTGATCATCCAAAAGTATTGAGCTATTTACAGGTATTACGTGAACGTCAACCTGTTGGCAAACGTGTAGCAATCATTGGTGCGGGCGGTATTGGTTTCGATACGGCTGAATATTTAACGCATGAAGGTGAAAGCGGTAGCCTCAATCCTGAGAAATTTTATGATGAATGGGGTATTGATACCACTTATGCGCAAGTCGGTGGCTTGAAACATCCAGACGTCGAAGAATCGCCGCGTGAAGTGTATTTATTGCAACGTAAGGCTAAATCGGTTGGTGCTGGCTTAGGTAAAACCACGGGTTGGATTCACCGTACAGGTTTGAAACACCGCGATGTGAAAATGATTGCGGGTGCAAGCTACGACAAAATTGATGATCAAGGTTTGCATATTACCGTTGATGGTCAATCCCGTATTTTAGATGTTGATCATGTGGTGATTTGTGCAGGTCAGGAATCCTATACCGCGATGTATGAACAGCTACAAGCAGATGGGAAAAATGTGCATTTGATTGGTGGTGCGAAAGAAGCAGGTGAGTTAGATGCTAAACGTGCCATTCGTCAAGGTGCAGATTTGGCTGCGGTGATTTAATCAGCCTCATACTAAACCACGACAACTTCATTCAATTTAATATGCAGTTGTCGTGCTTCCTCTCCATTTGGGAGAGGAGTTTGAGGAAAGGGAAATGATTCATCAAAAAAAAGGACATAAACATGACTATTGAAACAACAAAAAAATCTGTTGCACGTTGGCACGAAATGCTTAACACACGGGATATGAATATTTTAAATGAACTCTTGGCAGAGGATGTGGTGTTTCGTTCACCCGTCGCGTTTAACCCATATCCAGGTAAGCCTGTAGTAACTTTTATTTTGACCAATGTGATTCAAATTTTTGAGAATTTTACCTATCACCGTGAGTTTTATAGTGAGGATGGCCTCAATGTTGTACTTGAGTTTTCTGCCAATGTTGGAGAGAAAAAGTTAAAAGGGATCGACATGATTCAGTTTAATGAACAAGGACAGATGATAGATTTTGAAGTCATGCTCCGTCCGAAAAGTGGGTTGGAAGCATTGGCTGCGAAAATGGGTGAGCGCATTATGCAATATCAGCCTTAAATCTGCTGATTTTTAAATGCTCATCACAGAATGATAAAAAGCATGATGGATATTGTCATGCTTTTTGCTTATGAGGCTTAAGCAAACAAATATTGCTAGCTAGATACGGTTTTTTAGATGCGGTTTTTTATGGACATTGTCTGCCAAAGTGAAAAGATGGAAATGATTTGCTGTAGTGCGAAGCGAGGTGAAGGTAGGGTCAATGAATAATGTGATTCATAAAGGGCGTCAGGCGTTCTTAAATTTTGTAGATCATGCAATTGGTGCGGAATTACCACAGCTTTATTATCATCCTGAAGGGCAAATGAAACATGTGCTGCCGAAGTTAAAGCAACTACATGAAAAATATCGTCCTACGCCTTGGCTGTCGAATACCCACGCACATTTACTATATTTTGATGTCATTAAAAAGCGTCAAGTGAAGCTTAAATATGATGCTATAGAGCAGCTGACCATGGCTGATGGTGGAATCACAGCCATTGCATGGTTAGGTTTAGATTTACCTGCGGCTGTGCCAACTGTGGTGCTCATGCATACGATTACGGGAACGCCTGAAAGTATGCGGGAAGTGGTTCGGGATCTTCATCTATATACAGGTTGGCGCATTGCACTGTGTTTAAGACGTGGTCATGCCAATTTACCTATGCCTGTTGCCAAAATAAACTTATTTGGTTCAACCGATGACCTGCGTGAACAGATTGCCTTTATTCAGCAGAAATTTCCCGAATCGAATTTATTTGGCGTCGGTTCATCTGCAGGAACGGGGTTATTGGTCCGCTATTTAGGCGAACAAGGTGAGGAAACACCACTTAAAGCGGCTTTTGCTTTATGTCCGGGCTATGACACTGAGCTTGGCTTTAAAAATGTCCACCCTTTTTACAGTAAAATGATGACCAAGAAGCTCTTTCAGAAATTTGTAGAACCCTATTCTGCAACATGGTCAACGACTCCATCTATAATTGAAGTCCTAAAAAGTAAAGATCTGGCGCAGTTTGAACGTACATATTTTCAAATGGCGGGTTTTACTGATTATGAAAGTTATGCCAAATCCACCAACCCAATTTATGTATTTGAAAATCTTAAAATTCCTTTGATGATTTTAAATGCCGAAGACGATCCTATTTGCCACATTCAAAACTTTGAACCCTATAAAGAATTAATCTGTTCTTTGCCGAATGTTGTGGTGGTAACCACCAAAAAAGGCAGTCACTGTGGTTATTATGAAGGTCTAATGGAAACCCATTCATGGGCAACCAAATTGATGGCAGATTTTTTAAAGTTATATGCGAACTAAAAAATAGCCTACTTTGGGTAGGCTATTTTAAGTGTGTGTTACTCGGCTTGTGCGCAACATGCAGTTGTTTGAGGTTTAAGCTTCATCTGTATCAATACTAAAATCAACGCTATAGCGCTCAATGTCGCGCCTGCATAAGACACCGCAGCATAGCTTAGGTTAAGATTTAGCACTGCGGCACCAGCAACTGCGCCCAAAGCATTTCCAAGATTAAATGCACCAATATTTACAGAAGAAGCAAGGCCAGGGGCATCGTGAGCGACTGTCATAACACGCATTTGTAAAGGTGGTACAACGGCAAAGGCTGCTGCTCCCCAGATGATTAATGCAATCGCCGCGCCAATGGTGGTTGTTGCTAAAATTGGAAATAACAGCATCATCAGCATCAGTAAGACTAAAAAGCCAATCAAGGTTTTATCTAAGGATTGATCTGCAAACTTACCACCGAAATGGTTGCCGATTGAAAATCCGATCCCGATTAAAACCAACATGAAAGTGATAAGCTCAGGGCTTGCATGGGTAAAGACTTTTAAGCTCGGTGCGATATAGGTATAGAGCGCGAACATAGCTCCAGCACTCATTACCGTGGTGAGCAGTGCTAAAACAACAGGCATGCGAGTTAATACTTTTAACTCTGCTCGTACATCAGGTTTTTCGGTCTGTTGCTGATGAGGTAGTGCTTTCCATAATGCTAACATGGTGATGATGCCCAGTAAGGTGATGGCCGCAAAAGACATACGCCAACCGATATTTTGCCCCACCCATGTTGCGAGTGGCACGCCGCCAATATTGGCAATGGTCAAGCCCATAAACATCATAGCAACGGCACTGGCTTGTTTATCTTTTGGAACAACACTTGCTGCGACGACAGAGCCTAAGCCAAAAAAGGCGCCGTGGTTCAAACTCGTCACTAAACGCGCAGCCATTAAACCGAGATAATTGGGTGCAATCGTTGCCAAAATATTACCGATGGTAAAGATTGCCATTAGTAAAATAAGGGCAGTACGTTTAGGAAAACGTGCTAACCATAAGGTCATTAATGGGGCACCAATCATGACGCCAACGGCATAGGCACTAATCAGTAAGCCCGCTTGAGGAATGGAAACCGATAAATCTGCTGCGATTTCAGGCAAAAAACCCATCGGTGAAAATTCTGTTGTGCCAATTGCAAAAGCACCTACGGCTAATGCAATTAATGGAAAATTGAATTTCATATTAAATATCCCACACTGGAGCAAGTTCAGGTGGGCTCACTTCACGTGCATTTCTGTCTAGTGTGGCAATGGCCTGCATCTGTTCTGATGTTAAATGAATGTCTTGAACTTTTAAGTTACTGGTTAAATGTTCACGTTGGGTTGACGATGGAATTACGGCATAACCCTTTTGCAGCGCCCAAGCGAGTGTCACTTGTGCAACTGAAGCTTGGTGTTGTGCTGCAATATCAGAAAGTATTGGGTCATTTAGCACTTTGCCATAAGCCAAGGTCATATAAGAGGTGACATCAATATTTTGCTGTTTTAAGTAAGTCGCAAGTCGTTCATTTTGAAGATAAGGACTCAGTTCAATTTGATTGGTTGCAATCTGCTCAGCACCTATACTGTCAATAGCTTGTTGAGTAAGCTCAATATTAAAATTAGATACACCAATATATTCAGTCAAACCTTGTTTTTTTGCCTCAAGTAAATGTCCCATTAATTCTGGAATATTGACTCCAAGTGCAGGTGCAGGCCAATGAATAAGTGTGAGGTTAACTGCATCCGTCCTTAATTTAATTAAGCTGTCTTTTAGACTGGGTATTAGTTTGTCGGCAGCATAATTTTCAGTCCAAATTTTCGTGGTTAAGAAAATATCAGCTCGATTGACCTGACTTTCATCGATTGCTTGGCCTACTTCTGCTTCATTACCGTAGATTTGTGCGGTGTCTACAGCACGATATCCAACTTCTAAGGCAATTTTAACAGAATGAATGACAGTGTCACCTGTCAAACGGAAGGTGCCGACACCAAATTGAGGAACAATCATCAGGAGTTCTCTTTTTTTGAGTTGATGCTATTGTGCTGCTAATTTTATTGAAGAAAAATGCATGAGTTTGGAATATATTATTGATTAAAAATCACGAATTCGAATATGCAATGAAATCGACCATTGAGGAGCTGCAGGCTTTTACTGTTATTGTAGATAGTGGCTCTATTATCAAAGCAGCAGAAAGATTAGATCAAACAGCATCTGGTGTCAGCCGCGCATTACAGCGTCTGGAATCTAAATTAAATGTAACCTTGTTGGAACGAACTACCCGCAAAATTAAGCTCACGCAAGAGGGGCAATTGTTTTTAGCAAAAACACGGCGGATATTGAATGATTTGAGCGAAGCGGAAGATTCTCTGCTGAAATTAGATGCAGATACTTCGGGATTAGTGCGAGTCGATTCAGCAATTTCTTTTATTCTGCATATGATCGTTCCCTTGATTCCAGAATTTAATGCACGTTATCCGCATATACAGATTGAATTAGTAAATCATGATCAAGTGATTGACTTATTAGAGCATAAAGCGGATGTTGCAATTCGCTTTGGAAAATTAAACGACTCCAGTTTGCACGCAAAACTTATCTACAAGAGTCGACTGTGTTTGGTGGCGAGTCCTGAATATCTTCAGCAGCATGGACGTCCGCAAAATGCTGATGAGCTAACCGCACATGCTTTACTTGGATTTAGTCAAATTACCCATATGAATACTTGGCCGATCCAAGTCGCAGGGAAACCTTTGACGATCCAACCCAACATCAAGGCATCAAATGGTGAAACCATTCGTGAGCTTGCGATTCATGGGATGGGCATCGCTTGTCTATCGATTTTTATGTTAGAAAAAGATATTGCAGAAGGACGATTGGTACAACTTTTAGACCATCAAATTGAGCCACATGAACAGCTTATTCATGCTGTTTATTATCAACAAGAGCATTTGCCGAAACGTGTTCGTTTATTTATTGAATATTTAGCTGAAAAATTACAAGAATAGTTGTGAGAAAAACTGTGCATCGTTTTGTGCAGCTTTTTATTTACATAGAAACAATAAAAAACCCGACTTTTGTCGGGTTTTTTGATCATTTGTTTGATAAAACTTCGATCTTAGTTCTCTAAAGCAGGTGTTGCAGCAGCAATGGCAGCAGCCACGGCGTCATCTTCAGACTGAGCAGAACCTGAGTTTTGTTTAGGTTGAGCAGCTTGTGCAGGTTTTTCTGCAGCTTTAGGCGCTTCTGCTTTTGGAGCAGGAGTTTCTGCAGGAGGAGTAGGTTCACGACGAATTTCAGTTGTTGTATTCGGTGTTTCTTCACGAATCACTTCAACTTGCTGCTGAGTCGGTTCTTCAACAACTGGTTGTTCTTCAACTGGTTCTAATTGTGTAGGTACAGATGCTGTTGGTTCAGATGCTGCAACTTCAACCTGTTCCTGTTCTTCTTCTTTTGGTGCTTCTTTTTTTACACATGCTGTAAGAAGTAGACCTGTTGCGATTGCACCGCAGATTAAAAGTTTCTTATTCATAATTACACAAAACAAAAAAGTGTGGATTGGATAAATGCATTATAACAGCAAATAAGAATATAGAAATGATAAGAACTTACTCTAAATTTTTATGATAATTGCTGTTACAATAGCCAATTGTTAATTGTTCTATGAATTGATGCGTAATGACTTTGCTTTCTTGGTACAGAGTAAAGTAAAATCGCACAACATTGTAGGCCAATTTAGGCTCCATTGTACGAGAAACTTAATGACCCATTTTATTTTCGTTACTGGTGGTGTTGTATCATCACTAGGTAAAGGTATTTCAGCTGCATCAGTGGCTGCGCTTTTAGAAGCCCGTGGTTTAAAAGTAACCATGGTAAAAATGGATCCATACATTAATGTCGATCCAGGGACTATGAGTCCATTCCAACACGGTGAAGTTTTTGTCACAGAGGATGGTGCTGAAACTGACTTAGACTTGGGTTATTACGAACGTTTCTTGCGTCGTGCGAAAATGACCAAACTGAACAACTTTACTTCAGGACGAGTGTACCAAGATGTCTTGAATAAAGAACGTCGTGGTGACTACCTCGGTGGTACAGTTCAAGTTATTCCACATATTACTGACAATATTAAAGAACGTGTTCTTCGCGCAGGTGAAGGCTATGACGTTGCGATCGTTGAGATCGGCGGTACAGTAGGTGACATTGAATCTCTCCCATTCATGGAATCTGTACGTCAACTTATGGTCGAACTAGGTCATAAGCGCACAATGTTAATGCACTTAACTTTACTCCCATACATTAAGTCAGCTGCGGAATTAAAAACTAAACCAACTCAACACTCTGTAAAAGAGCTTTTGTCGATTGGTATTCAACCAGACATCCTGATCTGCCGTACAGAGCATGATGTTGATGCTGACACTACACGTAAAATTGCGTTATTTACGAACGTTGAAGCACGTGCAGTTGTGGTATGTAAAGATGCGCGTTCTATTTACCAAATTCCACGTACTTTCTATGAACAAAACGTTGATGATTTAATCTGTGAACGTTTTGGCTATAACGATCTTCCAGAAGCTGATCTTACAGACTGGGATAACGTTGTAGATGCATTACTGAACCCTGAATACACAGTTCGTGTAGCGATGGTTGGCAAATACGTTGAACTTCCAGATGCATACAAATCTGTAAACGAAGCGCTTTTACATGCGGGTATTCAAAACCGTGTGAAAGTTCAGATTGATTATGTCAATGCAGAAGAACTTGAAAGCCAAGATGTAAACGACGTATTAAAAGACGCGGATGCAATCTTAGTGCCGGGTGGCTTCGGTGAACGTGGTACAGAAGGCAAAATGAAAGCGATTCGTTTTGCACGTGAAAACGGTGTGCCATTCCTTGGCATCTGTTTAGGTATGCAGTTGGCTGTGATCGAATATGCGCGCAACGTTGCGGGTATTAGTGATGCAACTTCAACTGAATTTAACCGTTCTACAAAATCACCATTGATTGGTCTAATCACTGAATGGTTAGATGAGCGCGGCGAAGTTCAACAACGTAATGCAGATTCTGACTTAGGCGGCACAATGCGTCTGGGTGCTCAAAAATCTGAATTGGTTGCGGGAACAAAAACTGCACAAGTTTACGGTTCTGAAGAGATCGTTGAACGTCACCGTCACCGTTATGAAATGAACAACCGTTATATCCCAGTGCTTGAAGAAAAAGGCATGAAGATTTCAGGTTATTCTCCAGTACAGCGTCTTGTTGAAACTGTTGAAATTCCTGAACATCCTTGGTTTATTGCTGTACAATTCCATCCGGAATTTACAAGTTCACCACGTGATGGACACCCATTATTCGCAGGCTTTATTGATGCTGCTAAAAAGCAGTACCAAAAAGCGAAATAATGTGTTTTTGACTAAACCAGGAAGAGTTTAAATGTCACAATTAAAACCACAGGAAATTGTACGTTTAGGCGATATACAAATGGCAAATCATTTGCCATTTGTACTATTCGGCGGCATGAACGTACTTGAGTCAAAAGACCTTGCTTTTGAAATTGCTGAAACCTATGTGGATATCTGCAAACGCTTGGATATTCCGTATGTGTTTAAAGCAAGTTTTGATAAAGCCAATCGTTCAAGCTTGAACTCTTTCCGTGGCCCAGGCCTAGAAAAAGGAATCGAGTGGTTAGCTGACATAAAGAAACACTTTAATGTGCCGATTATTACTGACGTACATGAACCATATCAAGCTGCGCCTGTTGCTGAAGTTGCGGATATTATCCAACTTCCTGCATTTTTAAGCCGTCAAACTGACCTTGTTGAAGCGATGGCGAAAACTGATGCCATCATCAACATTAAAAAAGCACAGTTCCTCGCACCACACGAAATGCGTCATATTTTGCATAAGTGTTTGGAAGCAGGAAATGACAAACTGATTCTTTGTGAACGTGGTTCAGCATTTGGTTACAACAATTTAGTTGTAGACATGTTGGGCTTTGACATCATGAAAGAAATGAATGTCCCTGTGTTCTTTGATGTTACGCATGCGCTTCAAACGCCGGGTGGTCGTGCGGATTCTGCAGGTGGTCGTCGTGCGCAAATCACGACACTGGCACGTGCAGGTATGGCGACTGGTTTAGCAGGTTTGTTCTTAGAAGCTCATCCAGATCCAGAAAATGCCAAATGTGATGGTCCATGTGCGCTACGCATGTCACAGTTGGAACCTTTCTTGGCACAGTTAAAAGAGCTCGATACCTTAGTTAAAGGTTTCGCAAAGTTAGACACACACTAATTCGATACACATTGATGCGTCACTTTTGACGCATCATTTTTATTAATCAACTGAGGAATTGTTCATGAGCCAAATCGTTGACATTCGTGCACGTGAAATTTTGGACTCTCGTGGTAACCCTACCATCGAAGCAGACGTAATCTTAGCCTCTGGCGTTGTAGGCCGTGCATGTGCACCATCTGGTGCTTCAACTGGTTCTCGTGAAGCTTTAGAACTTCGTGACGGCGACAAAGCTCGTTACTTAGGTAAAGGCGTTAAAACTGCGGTTAACAACGTTAACACAGTAATTCGTGATGCATTGTTGGGTAAATCAGTATTCGAACAAAAAGACATTGACAACACAATGATCGCGCTTGACGGTACTGAAAACAAAGAAAAATTAGGTGCGAACGCAACTTTAGCGGTATCGCTAGCTGCTGCGCGCGCTGCTGCTGATGAAAAGAAAATTCCACTTTTCCAATACATCGCAGACCTTCGTAATAACAGCATTTTGACTATGCCTGTTCCAATGATGAACATCCTAAATGGTGGTTCACATGCAGACAACAACGTAGACATTCAAGAATTTATGATTGAGCCAGTTGGCTTCACTTCATTCTCTGAAGCTTTACGCGCTGGTGCTGAAATTTTCCATTCTTTAAAATCAGTTTTAAAGAAACAAGGTCTAAATACTGCAGTTGGTGATGAAGGTGGTTTTGCACCGAACCTTCGTTCTAACGAAGAAGCAATCACAGTAATTCTTGAAGCAATTGAAAAAACTGGCTACAAAGCAGGTTCTGACATTATGCTTGCGCTTGACTGTGCATCTTCAGAATTCTACAAAGATGGTCAATACATCCTTGCAGGTGAAGGCAATAAAGCATTCACAAGCAACCAATTTGCTGACTACCTTGCTGGTTTTGCAAAACAGTACCCAATCATCTCAATTGAAGATGGTTTGGACGAGTCTGATTGGGAAGGTTGGTCTTACCTTACTTCAATCCTTGGCGACAAAATCCAATTGGTTGGTGATGACCTATTCGTTACGAATCCTAAGATTCTTCAACGTGGTATCAACGAAAAAGTGGGTAACTCGATCCTAATCAAGTACAACCAAATCGGTACGTTGACTGAAACTCTAGATGCAATCTACCTTGCGAAAGCAAATGGTTACACTACAGTGATTTCACACCGTTCTGGTGAAACTGAAGATTCAACTATTGCAGATCTTGCAGTGGGTACAGCAGCGGGTCAAATCAAAACTGGTTCACTTTGCCGTTCTGACCGTGTAGCGAAATATAACCAATTACTTCGTATTGAAGAATTGACTAATGCTGCATATCGCGGTAAAGCTGAGTTCAAAGGTTTGAACTAAGCAGATCATGCTATCTATGTTAAATGTATTTGACTCCAAAGCGAGTAAAGCATTGTTGGGCCTTGCGATCTTTTTGATCGCAGGGTTTCAATATTTATACTGGTTCGGTGAAGGTGGTTACCATCAACATCAACAACTGAGTCAGAAAATACAACAACAAGTCGAACTCAATAACGAATTAAAAGAACGAAATCGCGTACTTGCAGCTGAAGTATACGATTTAAAAAATGGCGTTGAAGCTATTGAAGAGCATGCTCGTCTAGATTTAGGTTTAATTAAACCGCATGAAACTTTCGTACAGATGAGTACGATTAGTACTCAGTACAAACCAATTTATATTGATCCAAACGCAAAAGTAGACCTACGTACCAATGAGTCAGAACCAGCCGAACTTCCACCCGAACCTTAAATTGTGGGCTATTATTCCTGCTGCTGGTTCAGGAAGTCGATTTTCTAAAACTGAACTAAAACAATATCAAAACATTGCGGGTGTAACTGTGCTTGAACACACAGTTGCGCGTCTTAACCAATTACCTTTAACAGGCTATGTATTGGCTATAGGCGAGCAAGATAATATTGCTCAGACTTTGGCACTAGCAAATCAAGATAAGGCACATTTTTGTTTAGGCGGTGCAGAGCGTGTGCATTCTGTACTCAATGCATTGCAATATCTATCTAGGATTGCCAATGATGATGATTGGGTATTTGTTCATGATGCAGCAAGACCATGTGTCTCGCAGTTGAGTCTAGAAGATTTAGTTCAATCGGCAGTCGATTCGGAGCAAAGTGCGATTCTCGCCATCCCTGTACGCGACACCTTAAAACAAGTTAAAACGCCACCACAAATATCAACAACGGTAGATCGTTCAACTTTATGGCAAGCGCAGACACCACAAATTGCCAAATTGGGTATGCTTAAAAATGCCATTGAACAAGCGCTTGCCGCTGGTGCGACCATCACAGATGAAGCTAGTGCCTTAGAATTTGTCGGTGAGCAAGTTAATGTCGTGCAAGGTCGTTCGGACAATATTAAAATTACCTATCCTGATGATTTAGAGTTGGCACGTTTAATTTTAGCGTCTCAAGTTAATAGATGATTATTTCAAGGAATATTTAAGGGACAGTGATTTTTACTGTCGCTTTAATCTATAATTCCCGCATCCTTTTTAGATCTGTTTCGCAATGATCCCTTCTCAACAGTATCGTTTTTTACGTCAGTCATTACGCGATGGCCGCAGTATAAAACACGATTCTTCTCGATGGGCTAAACTTCATTTAGACCCGTGGTTACTTTGCTTCTTGGTACTCAATGCAATATTGGGGCTGATGGTTGTCTATAGTGCGACCGCGGAAGATTCGGGAATGGTACTACGTCAAGCCACAAGTTTTGGTGTGGGCTTTATTGTGATGCTGATCTGCGCGCAAATTCCACCCAAAGTTTACCAATCTATGAGTCCGTACTTATATGCCATCGGTATATTTTTACTGTTGTTGGTTTTGGTCATTGGTGAAAAAAGGATGGGGGCGAAACGCTGGATTAGCTTGCCGGGTATCGGCAGTATGCAGCCGAGTGAGTTTATGAAATTTGCCATGCCACTGATGATGGCGTGGTATTTTGCGCGAAAACCATTTCCACCGAAATTTTTACAAATTGTCGGGGCATTAATTTTATTATTGATTCCATTTGCATTGGTCGCTTTACAGCCCGACTTGAATATTGGTTTGATTATTCCAGGTATTTTTGTTTTATTTTTAAGTGGTATGTCTTGGCGTTTAATTGCAGGTGCTTTAACAGCCTTTGCAATTGCAGCACCTGTACTCTGGATGTTTTTTTTGCAGGAATATCAGAAAAAACGTGTACTGACCTTATTTGACCCTGAGTCTGACGCACTTGGTGCAGGTTGGAATATTATTCAGTCTAAAATTGCCATTGGTTCAGGCGGTTTAATGGGTAAGGGGTATACCGAAGGGACGCAGTCGCACTTGGGCTATCTGCCAGAGCATCATACTGACTTTATTATGTCGACCTATGCTGAAGAGTTTGGCTTTATTGGTGTATTTCTTTTATTTAGTTTGTTTACAGCAATTATTGTTCGCTGTTTGATTATTGGACTAAATTGCTTCCATAATTTTGGACGACTTTATGCAGGAGCGATAGGATTAACTTTCTTCTTTTTTGTATTTTTAAACTCGGGTATGGTCAGTGGGATTTTACCGGTAACAGGTGATCCACTACCGT
This sequence comes from Acinetobacter sp. ANC 5600, assembly GCF_002018395.1. Lineage (NCBI taxonomy): Bacteria > Pseudomonadati > Pseudomonadota > Gammaproteobacteria > Moraxellales > Moraxellaceae > Acinetobacter > Acinetobacter sp. ANC 5600. The sequence continues at coordinate 28,478 of NZ_MVKW01000006.1, read as the reverse complement.
TGATGAGTTATGGTGGTACAGCTGTAATTGCGATGCTCGCAGGGATGGGGATTGTGATGTCGATTCATACGCATCGTTAAGTAGAATAGAGCACATTAAGCCGGATTTATATCCGGTTTTTTTGCTTGAGATTTAAAATAGACGAGATAAAACTGCGAAAAATTGACTATTGAATTAGTCATGAAATTTGTCAAATCACTTGAAAAGCTTCATTCGGTGGAATGGTGTTTTTTTTCTAGAGTTAGTACTTGGATTTAAAATGAAATGAGTTTTGTATAGCGTGTATTATTTATATCTTAGTTTATTTTCTTTCTTATTCTCAGTGAGAACCATACACAAGAATAAGATAAGTTTCTTATTTATAATGGCGACATTAATTGTCGCTATAAATACATAACTCGCTTTAATCGTATTATTTATTTACATTAAAAAGATTATCATTGCCCTATAAATTTCAAAGAGGTTTTTCTTGTGAGTTCAATTGAACATAAACTAGGTTTAGTATCTAAAAATTTACAAAAAAATTTAACGGACAGACAGTTATTTAATTTATATACAAATCTTCAAAATTATATCGCTTCGTTATCACTAAATGACCAAGAGCTATATCGTGAGTTAATCGAAGAAGTCTTAAGTGCGTTAGAAAATAAATATAGAATTGCATATCCTATTTCATCAAAAAAGCTTTACGGTGCAAAAGATGCAGAAATTTCAGAATTATTAGAAAATGCACTGCTCTTACTTCAAAACAAATTTGATCTCAGTAAAAATGAAGTCAAATCATATGTCAAAACTGGCGGTGATATGATTTCTGGACGACGATATATTTGTAAATACCTTTCATACAGAAATAGCCAGAAGCAAGTGTGCTTTTTAGGTATATCTCAAAATACTATTGATGACCCTATCATATGTAAAGTTATAACTTATACTGCATATGCTACTGATAAAAGTAATGATAAAGCCATAGATTTTCCATTAAAGGATTTTGATCAAGCACTCAGCTTATATGAAACTTATTTATCTCAATATGTTTCATAATCATTATCATTTAGACACTGATGTTATGCATAAGTTGAAAAAAGTTAACTTTAAAACCCATGCATAACGTCAGTTACTAATTAGAGCTATAACTAAACTTTCTTTTTAATAAAGTATCCTTTTTGAATATTTCAATTTCTACATTATATAAATCTTTAATCTTTAAAATTTCATTTAACATGCTGAATGGTCTTAGAGCTAATCCTGAAAGCAAGCTATGAGAAGAGTGTCTTTTAAAAAATGATCCATACAGATGACTGAAGTTAAAAATGTTAGGATGTTTTTTTGTTTGAAATTGGCTATTACATTTTCTATCTCAGGATACTTGAATAAAATTTTTGATAGTTGAAAGCCATTTTATCGTCCATTATATGGATAAAATGCAGTTTAATAATCTCTATAGAACAAGTTTGATTTTTCTTTAATTGTTTCCATTTATATATTAGCGAACATACGAACTCTAAAGTATCAAAATAGGATCGAAATCTTTTTTATATATCTGTGGGATTTTAAACAGTTTTGTAGTTTCAATCAAAAATAAAGCCCTCAAATGAGGGCTTTATTTAGATATTAAAATGTAGGAACCATGTGTAGTAGCCCCACAACATGAGTGGCCAAGCGAGGAAGGGGCTAAAAAGCCATTTCCAGAACCAATGGTGTGGTGTAAAACCCACACCATGCACAAAACCACCTGAAATACCTATCATGATGAACATCAGCGCTCGATGGCTATATCCACCATTGTCATCCAGCATGGCAGCAGGATGTACAAGTAACACGGCTGCCAAAGGAAAAGCTAACAGGCAGGAAATGACCATTGCAAATTTATTTGGCTTCTTTTCTACAAGTGATTTTTCTACAGCAGCATCAGTCATTTGTTATTCCTCATCTAGATCTTGATGATGTTCGATGTAAAGCGCACTAAGTACACCTGCAAAACATGCCATCAAAATACCGAGAATCCAAGCAAAATACCACATCGTCTTTTCTCCTTAGACACAGCCTTAGTATAGGCTGTGTGAATTCTCTTCAATATGTTTGTTAGTCACTACACCCCACATCTTGTAGTAACACCAAGTTGTGTAGCACAGGATAATTGGGACAAAAATACACGCGGCAACTGTCATCACAGTCAGGGTATTTTTACTTGAAACCGCATCCCACATAGTCAAACTTACAGTTGGGTTGATGCTGGAAGGCATAAGGAAAGGGAACAATGCAAAACCAGCAGTTAAGATTGCACCAATGACTGCCAAGCTTGAACCAAGGAAGCTGAAACCGGCTTTACCTTTACCTGCGGCAAGGATAATGATCAAAGCACCTAAAATTGCCATGATTGGCGCAATCATAGTAATAGGATAAATACTATAATTGTTCATCCAACCTGGGTTGGCATTGGTGATCACTTCTTTAGCCAATGGGTTAGCAACGCCATTCGTGTCAAACGGTTGCGCTAATGTGTAGCCTTGGATATTACCGAAGTATAACCATGCGCCTGCAAGTAAGAAGCAAACCAAGAATACGATACCCATAAGCTGAGTCGCTTTTGCTGAGCGTGCACGTAGGTCGCCGTCTGTACGAAGCATGAGCCATGCACCACCGTGTGCGCAAAGCATAGATAAACTCACGATACCGCAAACTAAAGCGAATGGGTTAAGCAGCGCAAAGAAACTACCTGTATAAGTCGAGCGAACAGTTTCGTCCATAGTGAATGGAACACCGAGGAACATATTACCAAACGCAACACCAAATACGAGGGCAGGAACAGCACCACCAATTGCTAGACCCCAATCCCAAGAATTACGCCACTTGGTATTTTCAAGTTTAGAACGGTAGTCAAAACCGACTGGACGTAAGAAGAGGGCGAAGAGTACCAGTAACAGTGCCCAGTACATCCCTGAGAATGCAGTCGCATATACCATTGGCCATGCTGCAAACAGTGCGCCACCAGCAGTAATAAACCAAACTTGGTTACCGTCCCAGTGTGGGGCAATCGTATTGATTGCCGCACGACGTTCTTCGTCTTTTTTACCTACGAATGGCATGATCGCCATTGAGCCCATATCGAAGCCATCGGTGAGGGCGAAGCCGATCAGTAGGACACCGACTAATACCCACCAAATGATTTTGAGTAATTCATATTCGATCATGCTTGAGCCTCCTCATTTGCCTTTTTTGCAGCTTCAAGTTTCTCGAAGTGGTATTTACCAGTATGTAGAGAACTTGGGCCAAGGCGTGAGAATTTAATCATTAAGTACATTTCTATGATCAGCAGTACAGTGTAGAACGCTGCTAATGCAAGGATAGAACCCCATACATCACCCGTACTTAAGCTAGAAGCTGAAAGATGTGTAGGTAGAACTTCACCGATAGTCCAAGGTTGACGACCAACTTCGGCAACATACCAACCTGTTTGTGCAGCAATCCAAGGTAACGGTAGAGCAAACAAAGCAAACTTTAATAACCAAGGTTTGTTTTCTGCATTACGTTTACCGACAGCAAATGTTGCAAGTACGAATAACAGTAGCATTAAGAAGCCAGAAGCAACCATTGCACGGAATGCCCAGAACAAGCTTGGAACATGTGGAATAGTGTCTTTTGCAGCTGCTTTGATTTGTTCGTCAGAAGCATCGACAACTTTGTCTGTGTATTTTTTCAGAAGCAAACCATAACCCAAGTCTTTTTGAGACTCAGCAAACGCTGCTTTAAGTTCAGGAGAAGTGTCGCCTGCACGAAGTTGTTCTAACTGTGAGTAAGCCACCATACCGTTACGAATACGCGCTTCGTGTTGTACGATCAGGTCTTTAATACCTGTTACTTCTTTATCAGTTGAACGTGTTGCGATAATCCCCATGACATAAGGAATTTTGATCGCGTAGTCAGTAGACATAGTTTCTTTATTTGGAATACCAAACAAAGTAAATGGCGCTGGAGCTGGGTGAGTGTCCCATTCAGCTTCAATCGCAGCAAGTTTAGTTTTTTGTACGTCACCAATTTCATAACCAGATTCATCACCCAGTAAGATCACTGAAAGTGTAGACGCTAAACCAAAGATTGCAGCGATAGCGAATGAACGACGAGCAAATGGCAAGTCACGTTTTTTCAATAAGTAGTAACTTGAAATTGCCAGTACGAAAATAGCACCAGTCACATAGCCTGCAGATACGGTATGTACGAATTTAACCTGAGCCACAGGGTTGAAAATCAGTGCGCCGAAGTCCACCATTTCCATACGCATAGTTTCATAGTTAAACGCGGAACCAACAGGGTTTTGCATCCAACCATTTGCCACTAAAATCCATAGTGCAGACATGTTCGAGCCAAGTGCAACTAACCAAGTGACTGCCAAATGCTGAACTTTAGATAGGCGATCCCAGCCGAAAAAGAATAAACCAATAAATGTTGATTCAAGGAAGAATGCCATCAGACCTTCAATGGCTAATGGTGCACCGAAAATATCACCGACATAGTGTGAGTAATACGCCCAGTTAGTACCGAACTGAAACTCCATGGTCAAACCAGTAGTAACACCTAATGCGAAGTTAATACCGAAGAGTTTTCCCCAGAATTTAGTCATGTCTTTATAAATTTCTTTGCCAGAAATCACATAGGTGGTTTCCATAATGGCAAGAATAAAAGCCAGACCTAAAGTCAGTGGAACAAAAATAAAGTGATACATCGCGGTCATTGCAAATTGGAACCGCGAAAGATCGACCACGCTTTCAGAAATCATCAACGTGTCTCCTTGATTTGGGAAGGACTGCCAGCAATATGCTCGGCAACTTGATTGTCAAAGTTTTTAGGGATAGTAGGGGCGTCGAACCAGATGTTCTTAATGATCATTAAAATAATCACTTTAATTATTAGTATTGCGGTTATTTCTCTGACCACACGACGATTTAAATCTTTGAATTTTAAGCTCATGGAAATAAGCCTATTCTTTAAACTTGTACTATATTATTAACAAATATATAAAAAAAGCAAATAGGTTGAACAGTTAAAATAAAAATATATTATTAAGTAATTTAAATACAATTACTTATAGTACTTATTAGTTAAAAAATAAACTAATTTTTTTATTTTAAATACTTGACTAAAACACTTGTGTTTAATTATTTTAAATCCGACTAAAACGCTTATATTTATATTTTAAATTCTGACTAATTTACTATATTTACTAAAAGTTACATTATTAATAATGAGAATCCTTATTGAGTGAATAAGATTTTTATTTGTTATGTTTAAGTTTTGCTAAAAAAATGGGCTATTGATGTAGTGCTGTTAAACGATCTCTATATGGTTAATGTTAAAGAGGTTGGACTAAGTTTTTTAAATACTTTTTAAATATTTGATACATGATGAACTTAGCTTATTTTAGTCTTGGGACACTATATTTGAGTAAAAAAAAGACATACCGGAGTATGTCTTTTGGGGGAGATATTGCAGCTTAGAAGTCGTAACGCAGACCAAGAGAAAGTGCAGTTGCATTTTCATCACCGATCCCTGCGATACCGTTACCGAAGCTACGACCTTCTTTCCAAGGGTTAAGTTTAGAGTTTTTGTCGTTAAGCACAGTTGCTAGGTTGCCGTATACGCGTAAAGTGCTATCCAACTTATGTTCTACACCTACACCGATCAAGCTTGCATTAGCATCATCAGCATCTACGTCACGGTAGAAGTATTCACCGCGTACTGAGGTTTTAGGCGTTACTTTATATTCACCAGCAACACCGAAAACTTGAGCATCTGGGTTGGCTGTATCGTTGTCGTGTTTAGCAATTTGGTATAAAGCACCCAAGTTAAATTCTTCAGTTAACTTATATGCACCGGCAATACGGAATGCATCTCGACTTGCGCCACCTGCTGCGTTTGCTGCATTTTCATCATACTTTTCGTATGCTGCTGCAAAATCAATTGGACCTTCTTTATAAGTTAGAGCAAGGTCATAGGCTTTGTTGTCATCTTTGCCTTCGCCATCTGCTTCACGGTCAATTTGTGTACCTGAATGCATCGACATTGCAGCTAATACATTGAAACCACCGCCAAATTTTGGAGATTTATATTCAATGGTGTTTTCATTACGTTCATCAAATTTTAAGTTGCCGACACGTGTTACGTTACGAACGTCACCAACCATGTCACCGAAGAAGTTCACAGGGCTACGTGCGACTTTAAATGGGCTGTCAAAACGACCTACACGTGCTTGACCATAAGTTGAACTTTTTAAACCCACGAATGTGTCACGTGTTGAAAAATCTACACCTTTGCTGTCTTGGCTACCGCTTGCAAAGTTTACTTCTTGCTCAATTTGAGCAAATACGTTGAGGTCATCATTAATTTTTTGATCTACTTTGAAGCCTAATCGTGAAGCGTTAGAAGAAAGACCAACTTCGTTGTAATCTTTACCATCATCTAGATAGTCAAGAGAGACATGTGCACGGCCATAAATATTTACATCTGCAGCAGATGCCATCATTGGTGTAAGAATTGTTGCCCCGATTGCTAATGCACATAGAGTTTTTTTCATTTGAAGCTCCAGAAGACTTTTCCAGTCATATCAATATGTTTTATCAGTAGCTTGGATAGAAGTAATTTCGCTATCTAATGGCGCTAAGTATTCATTACAAATAAGACAGTTCTATTAAGGAAATATTTCAAAACGGTGAAAGGTGATTTTTGGTTTAAATTGTTTTTATATTTATAAAAATGAATATGTATTAAGTGTTTATAGTTGAATTGAACATTAAGTTGTTTAAAGCTAAAAATAGTTAGCGTAATAGTGTAGATATAAAAAATGGAGCCGAAGCTCCATTGATCATCACTTTAAACTCAATTGAACTTAAAGTGCTGCTTTGATTTTTTCGCCAATGGCTTTAATTTTTTCCATATCGCCCATTTGTGCGGCATGTTTACCTAATTCATGCACTGAAGTCGGAATTAGGTGGAAATGCACGTGCGGAACAGTTTGACCCGCAGCAGCGCCAGACAACTGCATCAATACGATACCTTTCACGTCTAAAGCTTTTTCCATTGCTTTCGCAACTTTTTGAGCAACCTGAATGGTATAAGCAGCCGCTTCTGGATCTAAATCAAGCAGCGTAATAGCAGGGGTTTTAGGAATTACGAGCGTATGACCTTCGGCCTGTGGCATGACATCCATAAAAGCGAGTACTTGATCATCTTCATAGACTTTAAACGCAGGAAGTTCTCCGCGTAAAATCCGAGCAAAAATATTTTGATCATCATAAGTCATTGCTAAATTCCTTGAGCGAATTGAATCGTAATTATTTACAGTTCAATTCTTTCTGACGATCTTTGATCGCGTCAAGTCGTTGTTGCTCTTTTTCTGAAAATTTAGGCTTAGTTGTGTAGCAATTGTCATTGCCGAACTTCGCTTTAGCATCAGGATCTTTAAAGCAAAAACCTTTCGATGCATAAATCACGTCATGGTCATTTTTCAACTTTTGGCATTCTTGCTCAGATGCTAAAACAGCAGTAGAAGCCCCGATTAAAGTTACAGCACCTAGCAAAGTTGCGAGGGTAAATTTGTTCATGCGAGTTTCCTCTGTCATTTGTAACAATGTGTGTTATGACACTAGAGTACAATATGATGGTTATTTATCGTTATTCAATGGCGAGTTATTACTCAATTGTAATTTTACTCCATTTTTCATACATAATCATAGCGCTTGAAAAATCACTGTTTTCTTCAGCTTGATCGCTTGCTGCTTGGATTAAATTTTGCGTCAAAGAGAGCACAGGGGCTGAAAGTTTTGCTTGTCGTACCAGATCAACAGCAATTCCCGTATCTTTGGCAAGTAATGGAAGTGCAAAGGTTAATGGGAAGCTACGATTCAGTACGCGTTGCGGTAAAATTGTTTCAGTCACATTACTTTTACCGCTCGACGCATTAATACAATCGAGTGCTTCATGTAAGTCTACGCCATGCGCTTTTAAGGTGGTGAATCCTTCAGCAACTGCACAAAGATTTACAGCCATTAACATGTTGTTTACAGCTTTCACAGCAAAACCCGCACCCGGTTCACCCACATGTTTAATCAGTCTGCCAAATGTTTGGATCGCAGGTAATGCACGTTCAAAGGCTGCTGCGTCACCACCAATCATGACGGTTAATGTTCCAGTTTCAGCGCCAATGGTTTGTCCACTCACAGGGGCGTCTAAGAACGAAACGTTTTGTTGCTTTAAGGCTGCAGCGAGTTTTTTTGCAGATTCTGGCACACCGCTGGTACAGTCGACCCAAATCGAGCCTGATTTCAGCGTCACACTCGCAATTAAATTTTCAACATCTTGGCTGATGGGTAGGCATGAAAAAATAATGTCCGCTTGTACTGCTTGCTCTAATGCAACCGCTTGCGTACCAAATTCAGCAGCATGTTGCTCTGCCTTGGTAAAGTTTCGATTCCAGACATAAACCGTGTCGAACTGTTTTGGTAGGTGCGCTGCCATACGGTAACCCATTGCGCCCAATCCGATAAATGCAACTGACTGAATCATCTTTACCCTCTAAATTTTTTATTTCAATAAACTGGATCTTTGTGTAAGCCACTGGGTCAAAGTTGGCCAAAATTGATTGGCACTTTTTTGACTCGACATCAGGCCGAGGTGACCACCGGGAATGAGAGTAAACGTGACATCTTGACTACTTGTCAATTCGCCTAAAGGACTTGCTGCATCAGCAGTAACGATTTGATCGGTAGAACCCGCGCCAATCAACAAAGAGCAGTGGATATTTTTTAATTGAATAACTTTATCTTTCAATTGAATAATGCCGTTTTTAAGTGGATTTTGTAGCCAAACATTGAACACCATGTCTTGGTTAATGCCACCCGGATAGTCAATCATGTGATTGAGAAAATCGCCCATGGTTGCATGTTCATACAGGTCATGCAGATTATCTAAGTTAGATAGAAATTGTTTTTGGCTTTTGAACCAACCCATTGGATCAACGATTTTAAATCCAATCGCATTGAGTACGCCCGGTGTATGGATAAAATGTTTAGGAATTTTCCCTGTGTAGACCTTATCTTGTAAATTCTTACTACGTGAAAGCAAGCGATTGGTTTTTTGAAATAGCTTTCCGATACGACCTGAGGCATAGCTATCAATCGGCGCGCCCATCACCATTAGATTTTTAACATGTTCAGGTTGATGTAATGCGGTATACAGCGTGACAAAGACTCCAGCCATACTCCAACCGTGTAGCGAGATGTATCGACTATCAGCATGCTCACAAATTTGATCAATACAATGTGGAATCACATCATCAATAAACGATAGAAAATTTAAGAAACGATCTTGATAGTTTAATTTTCCCCATTCCAGCAAATAGACATCAAAGCCACTGTGTTGAAAATGTTTAACCAATGAGCGATATGGATACAAATCATAAATCGCCATATTGATGGCCAGTGGAGCAACAAACACTAAGGGTTCTTTGTATTTACGATCAGGCGAAGCGTAATACCGAACTTTTGCATGTTTATATTCAGTAATTACTTCATAGGGTGTCGATTGAGAAAGGACCAGCGATTTTGCATTAAACACACGTGTAGACAGGTGTTTAATTTTCTTTTGCTGCGCCAGAAATTTCTGTTTGAAAGGATGCATAACTGTCAATTGCCTAAGTCCTTGTAGGATTGGTTGAAGTCTAAGCGATAATTTCGTATTTTACCTTGACCTTAAATAGCTTAGACGCTCAAAATATTGGCAATTCTTCACAAAGGCAGTCCTTCGCGACTGAGTAATACAGATGAGCCAACAAGACGACATCGAATACCAATTAGAGACTTTAGCGATTCGTACAGGTCATATTCGTACTTTTGAGGGTGAACATAGCGAGCCAATTTTCCTGACTTCATCATTTGTTTGTGAAAGTGCAGCAGATGCCGCAGCAAAATTTTCAGGTCAAATTGAAGGCAATACCTATTCACGTTATACCAATCCAACTGTACAAGCGTTCGAAAAACGTTTAGCTGTTTTGGATGGTGCTGAAGCCGCAGTTGCGACAAGTTCGGGTATGGCAGGCGTACACGCGATCACTTTGGCATACTTAAAAGCTGGCGATCATGTGGTGTGTTCACGTGCTGTCTTTGGTTCGATCATTTCTCTGTTTGAAAAATATGTCATCAAATTTGGCGTTGACGTTACTTTCGTTGATTTGGAAGATTTAGATGCTTGGAAACAAGCGATTCGCCCAACTACACGCCTCTTGTTTATTGAAACACCGTCAAACCCATTAGCTCAAGTAGGGGATTTACAAGCCATTGCTGATATTGCACATGCGCATGGGGCATTATTTGCAGTCGATAATACTTTCTGTACACCGGTGTTACAGCAACCGATTAAATTTGGTGCGGACCTCGTGATCTACTCATCAACAAAATATATTGATGGTCAAGGTCGTGCGCTCGGTGGTGCTGTTGTAGGTAGTGCAAAATTGATGGAAGAGATTACAGGTGTTATTCGTACACTGGGTAACTCGATGAGTCCATTCAATGCATGGATCTTCCTGAAAGGGCTAGAAACTTTAAGCTTACGTATGAAAGCCCACTGTGCAAGTGCTCAAACTTTAGCTGAATGGTTAGATTCACACCCGAAAGTTGAAAAAGTGTACTATGCTGGACTTCCAAATCACGAAGGTCATGAGTTGGCGAAAAAGCAACAAAAAGGCTTTGGCGGTGTCGTATCGTTTGTTGCGAAAGGCGAACGTGAAGGTGCTTGGACCGTGATTGATAATACCAAGTTCCTTTCTATTACAAGTAACTTGGGTGATGTAAAATCAACAATTACCCATCCTGCAACGACTTCTCATGGCAGAATGTCTGCAGAAGCGAAAAAAGCAGCAGGGATTAGCGAAGGTTTAATTCGCGTATCTGTTGGTTTAGAAGATATTAATGATATTATTCGCGATCTTTCACGCGGTTTAGATCTTATCTAAAGTGAATTCATCAGTTTTGTTCGGAGATTTTTATGAACATTAATATGCTCATGCAGCAAGCTCAACGCATGCAAAAAGAAGTTGAGAGCAACATTAAAAAAGCGAAGGAAGAGCTTGCACAAGTTGAAGTTCACGCTGAAGCAGGTGGTGGTCTGGTTAAAGTTACTATGACTGCGCGTCATGTGGTGAAACGTATTGAAATCAATCCTGAACTACTTCAAGATGATGCAGATATGATTGAAGATTTAATTGCAGCGGCAATGAATGATGCTTCACGTCAAGCTGAAGTGATTTCAGAAGAAAAACTGAAATCTGCAAACTCCGGTATGGGGCTTCCACCAGGCCTTTCAGGTTTATTCTAAGGAATACGTTAAATGTTTAGTGATCGTTTTGATCAACTTGTACAGGCATTGCGTATTTTGCCAAGCGTTGGGCCAAAGTCGGCTCAACGAATGGCACTGCACTTAATCATGAAAAATAGGGAGGGTGCTGTTGGTCTGGCACATGCCTTGACTGAAGCAACCAACTATATTCATGAATGTTCCATTTGCCATTCATTGACTGAAGATGAAGTGTGCAACATATGCGTCTCGTCAGAACGTGATGATCAACTGCTTTGTGTGGTTGAATCTCCCGCAGATGTCATGGCAATCGAGCAAAGTGGCAGTTTTAGAGGGAAATATCATGTATTGGGTGGACATTTGTCGCCACTCGATGGTATTGGCCCCGACGAAATTGGTATTCCATATTTAATTCAACGACTAAGTGATGGTAAAGTGCAGGAAGTGATCTTGGCGACCAATGCAACGGTTGAAGGTCAAGCGACAGCACATTATTTGGTTGAAGCGACTAAACATTTACCAATACAAATGACCCGTATTGCACAGGGAGTACCACAGGGTGGTGAGCTTGAATATGTGGATAGTCATACCTTAAGTCAGGCCGTGCATAACCGAATGCGAATGAAGTAACTATAGAGCGAAACTCGTTTCGCTTTGTATAATTTTCACCTAATTATTTATACTTAATAACGATTAAAGTTTTTGTTTACAATGAATAAAAAAGCCAATTAAAGGAAATAAGTCACTAAAATAACGTTTTTCCTTATAGATAAATAATATATATCAGTTAATATAAGCTCATAGAGCATCTAAAATTAGACTCAGCAACTTATGTATCAATTCATTCAAAATCAGCCAGATTTAAATTCTGTTTTAAATCTTATGGACCAAAGCTCGATTTACGGACTCGACACCGAGTTTATAAAAGTAGATACCCTGTGGCCCAAACTTGGACTTTTCCAAATTAATGTACAAAATCAGGTGTATTTACTTGATGGTACAACTCTCGATTTAACCCAATTCTGGCAAAAATTATTTGCGGCTCAGCAAAACATTTTTCATGCTTGTAGTGAAGATATCGACCTGATTTATCACTATGCACAGCATAAGTCTTTAGAAAATGTCTTTGATACCCAAGTTGGGATGTCATTTTTAGGGTATGGCTTACAAGTCAGCTATCAAAATGCCTTAAAAACTATGCTCGATGTAGATATAGATAAAGATCAGACACGTTCAGATTGGTTGGCTCGTCCACTCAGTGCCGAGCAATTGAACTATGCAGCGAATGATGTACATTATTTAATGAATTTAAGCCATACGATTCAGAATGAATTGGTTGCGAAAAGTTTATTAAATTGTGTGCTTGAGGACTGCAAAAATTTAACTTATGAAATTGGCACTGAAACGCCGATCCATATGCTGTATCACGATATTGGTAATTATCGACATTCACGTCGACAGCTCATGCAAATTCAGCAATTGGCCGTTTGGCGTGAGCAAATGGTGAAAGCCTTAAATCAGCCACGTAGCTTTATTCTTAAAAACTCAACTATCATTGATATGGTTGAAAAAAATCCAAAAAATAATTTTCAATTGAGCGCGGTGAAAGACATTCGGCCGAACATTGTGCGTGAGCATGGTAAAATTATTTTAGATTTGTTGAAGTTTTTACCTGAACAAGCTGAATGGCCGCTGCGTATGGCACGTCCAATTCGTCACTCTTCTCAGGATATTGGTTCACGTGTCGATACCGTTATTCAGCGTGCAGTACAAGAAACCTCTGTGCCTAAAGAAGTTTTAATGCGCAAAAAATGGTTAAATGCTTTGTATCAGCATGTGGTTTTTCATAATGATGAACAGGATTTACCGAGCTACCTATTGGGTTGGCGCTATGATTTGCTGACGAAGCCTTTAATTGAAGTGCTGCATGCCGATGAAAGCTATCTTTCTGGTCAAATGAAAGTGATGGAATAAGTTCTGATTGATTAAAGAACTATCACTTATACAAATTCACGACTGATGCGTTAATAAACACTAATGTATCAGTCTTTTTTTTGATGTATCCTTTGCCTTGCGTTTAATGAGTATTGATTCAATTATGTACTGTTCTATCTACAAATCGAGCAAAAAAGATGAAATGTATCTTTATATTGCTCGTCCTGAAGTTAATGAAAACGAAACTGAAGTGACAGATCCACTTGCAGTAATGCCTGATGCTTTACGTACAGCATTTGGTCGTGCCACATTTGTCATGGATCTAGAACTCAGTGAATCACGCAAACTTGCACGTGTAAACGTATTGCATGTCATAGATTCAATTGAAACAAAAGGGTTCTTTATTCAAATGCCTCCAGAAGGTTTAATTGACCCAAATGCAGTTGAGCCAGAAGGCTTGCGCGGCGCTTAAGTTAATTCAGGAGTTGTGAAAATGAATGGTGTAGTATCGGTATTGGACTCAATTCCTGAAAGCAGTATTGCAATTACGGTTTACCTAGGTGGGGCTGTAATTGCTTTGTTGTGTTGGTATGGGCTGATGAAGCGCTTACCCAAAACGATCGGTGCCATTGGTTGGCTTATCGTATTTGCTATTTTATTAACACCAACCGTTTCTGAAGGTTCAAATGCAGCGATCGCACCTGCGATTTTTGGTTTGATTTTTGGTGTATTAACAAAAGATCAGCCATTGGTTTGGTTGAATCTATCGCTGATTCTCTTTGTGGTGGGTATTGGTTTAGTCCTTGGTTATTTTTGGACCAAATACAATGCAGCGAAACCACAGCACGTTGTTAACAAGAAAATTTCACCGCTTTAAATAAAAAAATAAGGTTATGTCATGTCTGTTGAAAATCAACAATTTACTGGTACAGATCAATATATTGCGACCGATAGCTTAAAACTTGCAGTAAAAGCTGCACGTTCATTGCAAAAGCCACTTTTGGTTAAAGGTGAGCCGGGGACAGGTAAAACTCTTTTAGCCGAACAAGTCGCTGAAAGCTTAGGGCTTAAGCTCATTACGTGGCATATCAAATCGACGACCAAGGCTCAACAAGGTTTGTACGAGTACGACGCCGTATCTCGTCTGCGTGATAGTCAGTTGGGCGATGACCGTGTTTATGACATCAAAAACTATATTAAGCCGGGTAAGCTTTGGGAAGCATTCACTAGTGAAGAACGTTGTGTACTTTTAATCGATGAAATTGATAAAGCAGATATCGAATTCCCTAATGATTTGCTGCATGAACTCGATAAAATGTCCTTCTTTGTGTATGAGACGGGTGAGACAATTACGGCTACACAACGTCCAATCGTGATCATTACTTCAAATAATGAAAAAGAACTTCCAGATGCCTTCTTGCGTCGCTGTTTCTTTCATTATATTGAATTCCCTGACGAAGCAACCATGCGTGAAATCATCGATGTACATTTTGAAAATATTTCAAATACCTTGGTCTCTGAAGCACTACAAATCTTCTTTAAATTACGTCAAATTCCGGGTTTAAAGAAACCGCCTTCAACCTCTGAGTTGATTGATTGGTTGAGTTTGCTGATGGCGGATGATATGCCAGAAGATATTTTACGCAACACAGATAAATCAAAATCAATTCCACCGCTTTATGGTGCCTTGATTAAGAACGAACAAGATGTTCAATTGCTTGAGCGTCTAGCATTTATGTCACGTCGTTAATTGATATCAATTCTTTAAAAGATTTAAAAGCCGGTTATCCGGCTTTTATTTTGAGTATTAAAAAATATAAGGGTGAATTATGCAGACAAGCGCATACTTATCTCAAGTACACATAGCTGTACCTAAGAGATTAAAGCCAACTGTGCTTTTGTTGGCTGCGAGCTTTTATCTCCCTGTTTTTAGTTATGCAATGGATGATGCTCAGTTTGAACAGCAGCATCAACAGCTACTCCAAGATGCGTATTGGGCGCAACTTGCAGAACATCAACTTAAAGAAAAACTCCTCGATCAATCAGATCATCTCGCAGCTCAAACGGCCATTCAGCAAAAGGCTTGTGCTGCAACTGTACTTGAGCTGAAATACTATGATTTTGTGATCTTGAACCTAAGCGATTTTAACCGCTATAGAAACCATCAAGGTTTTCATAAAATCGTATCTATTGAACAGTTGCAGCAAGATCGCCTCAATGTTCAGCACAAATATGAAACTCTTAAACAATCGCTTAACAATAGAAATGCGATTTGCGAATAAATCATGCTGTATGTGTTTCTTTGGGTAGTAGGGCAACGTATATGAACACGCAGTAAAAGCTTTTGGCTTTACTTGTAGGGATCAATTTTTCATAATGGTGGATGTAAGGCAAGACTCAGTTGCAGATGAAATAACAAGATCACATGCATTCACACTGGATTTGACCTCCTGATATTTAATTTTTATTGGATTTTATTCGCCTATGTTTGTGCGATTGTTTTATACCCTTCGAAAATACGGTGTTCCTGTTTCAACTCGTGAATTGATTGACTTGAACCAAGCAGTGGCAGCAGGGCTGGTCTTTGCAGATCAAAATGAATTTTATCAGCTTGCAAAAACCGTTATGGTCAAAGATGAGCGTTATTTTGATAAGTTCGACCGTGCAATGAAAGACTATTTTGATGGTATTGCCACCTTTGATTTGGATGAACTATTAAATCAGGTGCATAAATTGCCAAAGGATTGGTTTGATCTTGAACTCATCGAAAAACATCTAACACCTGAACAACGAGAAGAATTAAAAAAAGCCGGATCATTAGAAGAATTGATGAAAATGCTTGAAGAGCGTTTACGCGAACAGCATAAAAAGCATCAAGGTGGTAATCGGATGATCGGTACGGGCGGTACCTCGCCCTTTGGTGCCTATGGTGACCATCCTGAAGGTGTGCGTATCGGTGGGCCTGGTCGTAAACGATCTGCGGTGAAAGTTTGGGAACAACGTCAATACCGAAATCTAGATGATGAGCAGATTCTCGGTAGTCGTCAGATGCAGATGGCTTTGCGTCGTTTGCGTAAATTTGCCCGCCAAGGTGCAGCAGAAGAGCTAGATATCGACGGAACCATTCGTGAAACAGCCAAACAAGGAATTTTGGATGTGCAGTTGGTTCCTGAACGACGTAACCGCATTAAAGTCTTGATGCTGTTTGATGTTGGGGGCTCGATGGATTCACATATTGCCCAATGTGAGAAGCTCTTTACCGCGGCTAAAACTGAATTTAAAACCTTAGAGTATTTCTATTTCCATAACTGTTTATATGACTATGTGTGGAAAGATAATATTCGCCGTTCAAGTACGCGTATGAATACTTGGGATCTATTCAATACCTATGGGCGAGATTACCGCGTCATCGTGGTCGGTGATGCAAGTATGGCACCGTATGAGTTGAACTCTGTAGGTGGTTCTGTGGAGTATATGAATGATGAAGCGGGTCAGGTGTGGTTACAGCGCTTACGCAATCACTTTGATAAAACAGCATGGTTAAACCCCGAAGAAGAAAGTTATTGGCATTACACCCAAACCATAGCTGCGATAAAACACATCTTTGAAGATCATATGTTCCCAATGACCCTAAAAGGTGTGGAAGATATGACGAAATATTTAGCGCGCTAAAGCGTTAAAAACGATACTTTTTCTTATCAATGATGTTTATATTACTTACTCCAATTTTGCATTGTTTCTTATTTTCAAAATTGGATAGTATTTAAAAGTCTTTGTTTTGCATACAACATGAAGGAAATATGATGGATCATCAAATTAATGGTATCGCATTACCTAATGAAGAAGGTTTCTTCGGTAAATACGGTGGGCAGTTCATTCCACCAGATTTAAAACAGGCAATGGATGACATTAATGTTGCTTATGAGCAAATTCGTCATACCGAAGAATTTCAAAATGAATTGAAAGAGTTGTTTGCACACTATGTTGGACGTCCAAGCCCATTGTTTTATGCGAAGCGCTTATCTGATAAATTAGGTGGTGCACAAATCTACCTCAAGCGTGAAGACCTCAACCATACTGGCGCGCATAAAATTAACCACTGCCTTGGCGAAGCCTTATTAGCAAAATACATGGGTAAAACCAAAGTGATTGCAGAAACTGGCGCAGGTCAGCATGGTGTAGCATTGGCAACGGCTTGTGCCTTAGTGGGCATTCCATGTGAAATTCACATGGGGCAAGTGGATATTGAAAAAGAACATCCAAACGTGGTGAAAATGAAGATTTTAGGTGCCAACCTTATCTCTGTTACACGTGGTACAGCTACGCTTAAAGATGCAGTAGATAGCGCTTTTGAAGAATATTTAAAAGATCCAACCAATTTTATTTATGCGATTGGTTCAGTGGTTGGCCCACATCCATTCCCGAAAATGGTTCGTGACTTCCAGTCAATTATTGGAGATGAAATTAAAGTTCAAGCCAATGATCGATTTGGTGCAAATCCTGACTATGTGGTTGCATGTGTGGGCGGTGGTTCAAATGCTGTCGGTGCATTTACAGCATTCCTCAATGACACCGATGTAAAACTTGTGGGTGTAGAACCTGCAGGTCATGGCTTAGATACCAATATGCACTCTGCGACGTTAACATTGGGTAAGCCAAGTCAAATTCATGGCATGGCATGTTATGTCCTTGAAGATGAACAGGGTGAGCCTTTGCCAGTGCATTCAATTGCATCAGGTTTGGACTATCCAGGAGTGGGGCCACAACATAGTTTGTTAAAAGACCTAGGTCGTGTTGAATATACAACAGCGACAGACCAAGAATGTTTAGATGCCTTCATGACGCTCTCACGTGTGGAAGGTATTGTTCCTGCACTAGAAAGTTCACATGCGGTTGCTTGGGCAATTCGTGAAGCGCCAAATCTTGCCAAAGATGTGAAGATTGTCGTTAACGTTTCAGGCCGTGGCGATAAAGACTCAGACTATGTGGCTGAAAAATTAGGTTTAAATTAATTACTGCCATTAAAAAAGACTAAGTTGCTCATCATCTGTTGATGATGCAAAAATCTTTTGCAGTTGTATAGTCCGATCTATATTCGAAGTATCCCAGTTTTTAACTGGGATATTTTTTTTGACGTAATTTTTATAAAAAATATGGTCAAAGCTTGATGAAATTGAAATTAACTCAGGATGTAGTGCATAAATAATTGCCTTTGCATCTAAAATTTCTGTGATAGAAGATGCAATCTCTAAATTGATCGTACGTCGGTGGTATTGCAGCAGCTCATCGTCTTTCATCGATAACATTAAGCGTTCTAATTCTAAAATGATGGCATCTAGTTGGTCTAATTTATCTAAAGCGGATTCAAACATAAGAAAGGAAATTGAGAAAAGTAATTAATTTGTAATGTGTATGTCATTACAAACTGTGAGTTATATAAAATTATTGATATTTAGAATTCCCCCTTAAAGCTTATCAAGGGGGATTTTTGAGTTTAGCCTGAAATATATTGTTGAAGTTGTTCGATCAGTTTTCGTTGATCATCCATTGCTGCTTTTACAAGGTCACCGATGGAGATTAAGCCGGTTAATTTCTGTTCCTCAACCACAGGTAAATGACGTAAATGGCGATCTGTCATAAGTTCTAAACATTCTTCGACAGTCGCTGCACTTGTGACAGTGATAACACTTCCCGTCATAATCTCGCTGACAGAGGTATCGAAAGAAGTTCTTTCCATCAGAGCGATTTTACGTGTGTAGTCACGCTCAGACAAAATACCAACGACTGTGCCTTCATGGGTCACAACGAGGGCACCAATGCCTTTTTGTGCCATCAGGGAAATGGCTTCGAGTACAGTCGCATCTGGAGTGATGGTGTAGATTTCTTGATAAGCTTTGTCTTTAAGTACTTGGGCAACTGTAGTCATATTTTCATTCCTTTATAGTAGTTTTTGTTTAATTTAAATTAGCGCGAAAATTGAAAAAAGCAAATACTTTTCAGTGCATGTTGGGGTCAAACATGCACTGAGGGTTTTATGCCATTTGAATCTTATTTTGGTTAAAAAAGAATAAACGCATTTGCGAGGTTGTGAGCTTGAGACGGATGTGGCTAGAGCTATGCAACGCAGGGATGACTTTAAGGCGTGTTAATGTCGGTAATAGCGATGCCTCAAAATCTTGTGGTGTAATACGTCGTGGAGTGTAGTTGGGCCAATGTTTTTTGGCATATTTATGCGCTTGAATGCCATTTAGCCAAAACGGGAAGATAATATGATCTTGATCGCTGGTCATTGCCCAACCTTGTTGGTGGTAGAGACCCCAAAGGACTCCACAGTACATCATGGTTTTTAAAATACTAATTTTATAAAATAAATCTTTTGGAATAGGTTTATATTGCTTTAATTTAGACATCATATGCAGCGTGTTGTTGATGTTGCTCCTATTGTAGGAAATTCTTATGAAAAAGCTGTGTAAGCTTTGAACTTGATTGTAAGAATTTATGTAGTTAAAAGTTGAAGGGTGTAAAAAACGCCACCTTAGTGACGTTTTGTTATGCTTGCAAGGTGGCCATGTTCTGCCAATATTGCGCTTTGAGTGAGTCACGTTCTACGCGGAAGCCTTGATAATAAAGTTCAGCCAAAAATAACGCTGCTTTACCATGTCCAGCACGAGCTGCATCTTCCAATTCATGAACTGCATCGCTGAAGTTCATTTGAGATTGAATTGTGTTTACCGCATTTGCGTATACATGTTCGAGTTCATGTTGAGAGAATTGTTGAATCATATTTAACTCCTTATTCTAATTATGATCATTAAGGGCCCATTCTTTAGCCCTATTAACTAATTTAACTAAGTATTATTAAACTAATATTACAATTATCTTGAATTGTCAACTATTCACGTAAATATTTCTAATTTGCTATAGTTTACATGATTAAACAATGGACAATTGTTTTCGTGAGTAAAATACTATCATAAGAAGTTGTAGATAATAAGGAGAAGTAAATGACAAGAGTTTTAGACGGTTTAACTTTAGATTATCCTCCGACATTAGCGCAAATTGTGGAGTTGGCACATCTACATCGTCGCAATCTTGATGAAGCAATTTTTCATCATGAAATTCATTTGGGGGATTTTGGTTTGGCACAGCGCAAACGTGTATATGATTTCACACGGGATTTAGATAAGGGACAGCGCTTAGAATTTTACAATGCATATAATGGCGAATTACTCAAAATCGCCGATGATGATGATTTACATCCAGCGCATGCAGAAGGTGGAATGAGTATTTTTGCAGTATTTATCGTTTTGGCGATTATTGCATTAATTCTTTATTTTGCGGTGATACGTACCATTATTCATTAAATTGTTTAGCTAACTCACAGACTGAAAAGGTGAACTGATGCAGTTTTAAGCGCTGTGACTTGAACTTCTTGAACGTCAGCCATACACTACTTTGAACCTGAGGTAGTGTATGACTATTGATTTAGAAAAAATTATTCAATTCAAATCTAAAATACAGCTTGAGCAAATTTATAATATCTTTGTTTCAGTCATGATCGTGGTGATTTTGGTATTGGCTGTGATTGCCTTATATCGTCCTATTTCTGTACAGCAATACCAAAACGTGTCACGACTTGCGTTGCAGCAAAGTTATCCTGAAACACAGGAAATGGCGATGCTGCTGAGACAGCAAGATCGCATTCGTGTGGGTGCTTATCTTAAATTGATGCATGCTTATCAGATGGAGTCTGTGCGAGCACATCAACTTCCGGCTTTGGCAGAGGAACAGCTTTAGTTGTAGGGATTATCTTGGTTGGAGCTGCTTGTACATTCTTCTCCAATATCTGCTGTACTTCATTTTTATCTAAGGTTTTGCTCACCACAATCACAGTCATATTTTCAGGGTGCATGTAAGTACGAACCGCATTTTGTACATCAGTTACAGTTATTTTTTCCAATAATTTAGGGTACTGTGTCAAATAATCTGGGTCTTGATGATAAAAGCCCAATAGACCAAGCTGTGCATTGATCGTTGCATTACTGCTGTAATTATTTGGAAAAGCACGCAGCATGCCTGCTTTGGTTTCTTCCATTTGTCTTTGATCAATAGGCATTTTGACAAAATCATTAAAAGCCTTATGTGCCACTTGAATACTATCTATCAGCTGATCTTGACGTGTTCCATAGCTAAAACTAAAGATACCGGGTGCTTGGCTAAAGCTAAATGCACTATAGGCACCATAAGTATAGCCACGTTTAACGCGAAGCTCTTGCATGAGGACCGAGTTAAAACCTCCACCACCAAACATTCGATTAGCTACTTCTAGGGCTAATCGATCTTTGTTATCACGTGTCGTTCCTAAATGTCCAAACATGACGTTGGCTTGGGTGGAATTGTAGGGAAGATGGATGATATCAAACCCTTGTTTTTCTTCTGGTTGTGCAAGTGCCTTAGCTTTTTCACCTTGGTTTAAGTTTCCGGAAATACGTTCTGCAAGGTTTTGTGCTTCTTTTTTGCTGAGTTTGCCTGTAATGGCAATATTCATGTTTTGAGCAACTAAAAATTGATTACGAAACTTCTTTAAAATGTCAGGGGTGATTTTTTTGATACTGCCATTGGTTCCAGTAATCGGTTCTGCATATGGGTGTGTGCCGTATACAGCCCGATAGAAACGAATATTCATTAAGCGACTTGGGCTTTCTTGGAGTTGTTTCTGACCAGCTTGGTTATTGCTGAGTGCTAAGTTGAGACTGGAGTTTTTAAAAGTCGCATTTTTAATCACATCCATCATCATACTTAAAGCAGGTTCTAATTTTTTAGGGTCTGACAATACGCGTAGCCGAACGACAAACATATCTCGATGTGCTTGTACGCTAAATTGAGCACCTGTTTGGTCAAAAACCGAGGCAATTTGCGTTGCATTGTATTTTTCTGTGCCTTCATCGATTAAACGTGCAGCCATGTTGGCAACACCATACAAGCCTTTTCCGACTTCTTCATCACGAGCAGAACCTGCATTAAAGGTCAGTTGAATATCCACCATGGGTAGATCTTGTGACTCAACAAACAGGCTATTTACGCCATTTCGGTTTTTCAGCACTTGAACAAGCGGAGCACGGTAGTCTTTATCAATCTGTAAATTCTTTAAACTTTGCAGCATTGGGATAGATTGTAATTGGCTCGGATTATCGTTGAGGTCGGGAACATTTTCCTTATAATTTTCTGCATGAAGGATTGAGCCAAACGCAGTGAGTAAGCTTAGAGATAAAATTTTCGTAATAGTCATCACTAATCCTTACAAGACGCTTTCAGTGTTTTGGGTTGAGCTGATTTGTTGCTCTGGAATAACAACTTCCGTTTGAGCTGGTTTTGTAGTTTGATCTGCTTTATTTGAGGTTGTTGGAACCTCTGACTGTTCTGGAAATAGATACATGGTGCTTAAATTTTCTCGGACAAAATACGCATTGGCGACACGTTGAATATCCTGTGCGCTGACGTTTTCATATAGTTTTGGTAATTCGTCCATTAGCCTGAAACTGAGCCCATTGACTTCTAAGTTACCGATCGTCTTGGCTTGGCTGCTGATGTCATCTTGGTTATAGACTAAATTGGAGACAAAACGTGTGGTGATACGTTCAACTTCTGGTGTTTTGACTAATTCTGTTTTTAAAGTGTCGATTTCATCTTGTATCGCTTTTTGCGCTTGTTCCATTTTGACGCCATCAGCAGGGAGTGCTGAAATGGTAAACAAGCTGTCTCCACGATTGTATGGATCATAAGAAACACTTACAGCCGTAAGTAATTTTCTATCGCGCACCAGTTTGTCTTGTAGGCGCGATGAGATGCCGCTGTCTAAAATATTGCGAATAATATTGAGTGCATAAGCATCTTGTGGATTTTTTGCGGTAGCCAGTGAGCGTACATTCCACGCCATATACAAATTGGGCACTTGTACGGGTAAATTTAGTTCCATATGACGATAGCCCACACGTTCAAATTCCCTCACATCGTTACGATCAGGTGTTTTACGTGATGGAATATCACCAAAGTATTTTTGAACTTGACGAATGGCTGCTTCGGCATCAACATCACCGACAATCACCAAAATGGCGTTGTTTGGGGTATACCAATCTTTATACCATTGTTTTAAATCTGCTAATTTGATGTTTTGCAGATTTTTCATGTGTCCAATGACAGGTTGGCGATAATGACTGGTTGGATAAGAAATCCATTTGAAACGTTCATAAGCCAAAGAACGAGGGTTGTCATCTGTACGCTGTCTGCGTTCTTCCATAACCACTTTAATTTCAGGCTCGAAATCTTGTTGTTGCAATCGTAAATTACTCATACGATCCGCTTCGAGCTCCAGCGCCATAGGGAAGTAGGCTTTAGGATACAACTGATAATAATTCGTGTAATTGGTAAAGGTTGCAGCGTTGATGCTGCCGCCATAGATACGGCTGAGACGTGTAAATTCATCATTAGGAACTTTGGTGGTTCCTTTAAACATCATATGTTCGAGCGCGTGGGAGATCCCTAATAGATTGCCCGACTCATCACTACTACCCACACGGTACCAAATATGGGTCATTACCATCGGCGCACGGTGGTCTTCACGGATAATGACCTTTAAGCCATTTTTAAGCGTGGTTTCAAAGGTGCTACGTGTTAATTGGGTACGTGTGTCTGCATGTAGATTGGGTGCAGACCAAAAGCAACTGCTGATGACACAGATAGGAAGCGCAGAGCGAAATAAAGTTTTAAAAAAATAAGGAGAAAATCTGTTTTTATGGGACACAAAGGAATCCATTAAAATGCATTTTATAATTATCTAGTTTTCCTAAAGTTAATTTTGATTGCAAGTTCAACATGTTGTTTTTTAGTGTGCTTCGCTCTGACGGGCGTGTATCGACTCAATTTAAGATAACTTATGATAGAATCGGTTTTTTTAACGCAGTGCTTTTCAAGGATTCGGCATGCAACAGCAATCTCATGGGCAGAATAAATTTTTGATTGATGCTGATATCGGTGATGACGATGTCACGCTACCGAGTTTACCTGCGGTAAATGTGCCGATTATCGAGACACCGAAAGTACAGCAAGAAGTTGCTGCACCATTACAAGAAACAGAGTCAGAAACTGAAGACTCGAAGGCGAAAGGCGGCTTCTTTAGTCGTATGAAAGAAGGTCTAGCAAAGTCACGTAAGAACTTGGCAGACGGCATGGTGAATATCCTGATCGGTGGGAAGGAAATTGACGATGAACTTTTAGAGGAAGTTGAAGAGCAACTTTTGGTTGCTGACATTGGTGTCGATGCAACCAAAACGATTATTGCGAACTTAACTGAACGTACTGAACGTGGCGATTTAATTTACTCGCACTCTTTATATAAAGCGCTTCAAGAAGAACTGGTGGCATTACTTGCACCACGTGTTAAACCGCTACATATTGACAGCAATAAAAATCCGTATGTGATTTTGGTTGTTGGTGTAAATGGTGTGGGTAAAACCACCACGATTGGTAAATTAGCGAAACGCTTACAAGGTGAAGGTAAAAAAGTAATGTTGGCTGCTGGTGATACATTCCGTGCAGCAGCCACAGAACAATTACAAATTTGGGGCGAACGCAATAATATTGCCGTTGTGGCTCAAGGTCATGGTGCAGATTCTGCTTCAGTTATTTTTGATGCATTTGAAAGTGCTCGTGCAAAAGGCGTAGACGTGCTGATTGCAGACACCGCAGGTCGTTTACACAACAAAGGACACCTCATGCAAGAGTTGTCTAAAGTAAAACGTGTAATGCAAAAAATTGACGCTACAGCTCCACATGAAGTGATGTTGGTGGTAGATGCAGGCACAGGTCAAAATGCTATTAACCAAGTTGAAATGTTTGACGAGGCAGTAGGGCTTACAGGTCTAACCATTACTAAACTGGATGGTACTGCGAAAGGTGGTGTGTTATTTAATATTGCAAGCCGTACCCATGTGCCAATTCGTTTTATTGGTGTAGGTGAGAAAATTGATGACTTACGTCCATTCTCAGCTAAATCATTTGTCGCAGCATTATTTGAAACTGATAAATAAAATGCGTTAAATGTCACATAAACTCCGCAAAATGCGGAGTTTTTTGTTTTTGAGCTTACTGATTGATTTAAAAAGCAACATGTGAATAAATCATAGTCAAAATTCAGCCTGATATACCCTTAGAATAAGTAAGGAATTATTGTTATATATAAAAATTGCTTTGGGGTGTTTAGGGTGGCGTTACTCGATAAAATTGGTCATGTATTGACTGCGGATATCACTAAAGATTTTAAATTAAAAAAGAAAACTACCGAACATGAAGTAGAAGCGTCATTTGTCGACCAACTAAAGAAACGTCGTAGTATCTACGAGCTTGGAAAGAAGGTGCATTACAGTCAGGCTTATTTGGCTGAACTGATTCAAGAATCCGTAAGAAGCTGTCCATCTGCATATAATTCGCAAAGCACACGTATTGTGGTTTTATTTGGTGAATCTCATCAAAAATTTTGGGACATAGTAAAAGACGTACAACGCAAGAATGTTGCGAGTTATATTTTTGAGGGCGTGGCGCTCAAAATAGATCAATGTGCAGCTGGCCTAGGAACTGTGCTTTTCTATGAAGATCAAGCCGTGATTCAACAATTACAAAAGAAAGTGCCATTAAGTGCAGAAGATTTTCCAGTGTGGTCGGAGCAAACGTCTGGCATGGCCCAATTCGCAGTATGGACTTCGATCGCAGATGCAGGTCTAGGCGCATGTTTACAGCACTATAATCCACACATTGATTATGCTGTTGCCGAACACTTTGATATTTCACAACAATGGCTGCTACGTGCGCAGTTGGTCTTTGGTTCAATTAAAGGCCAAGCGCCTGAACGCTTAGAACTAGAAGATCAAGATCAGTTTAGAATTTATGAGTAATTTCTATGTGCTGTATGTTGCTTTGATTTCTGCCGTACTAAAGACAGTGAAACCAAAATCTGAATGTAAGTGGGTTGTAGGTATTTAGATGCTTGCAACTGATTGTTCTAGAAATAAGACACAATGTTGTAAATATAGTCATGCAACTGTTAAAAACATCACCTATTATAAATCTCAACTTAGTCAGCTAATTGAAAATAAAAAGAGGTCTTGTAATGTCATTCTTGAATCAAATCGAACAACGTCGCACAATCTATTCTATTGGTAATAACGTGAGTTTATCGCAAGATGAAATTGAGCAAACCATTAAAAATGCTGTACGTTTAAGTCCGTCATCATTTAACTCTCAAACGTCTCGTGTCGTTATTCTGTTTGGTGATGCACATCAAAAATTCTGGAATATCGTACGTGAAACTTTACGTAAAATTGTACCTGCAGATGCATTTGAAGGAACTAATGGCAAGATTAATAGTTTTGCAGCAGGTTTTGGTACAGCATTATTTTATGAAGATCAGGCTGTAGTAAAAGCTCTCCAAGAACAATTTGCACTTTATGCAGATAATTTCCCAGTATGGTCTGAACACTCAACGGCGATTGCTCAATTTGCTACTTGGACTGCTTTGGCTGAAAAAAATATTGGTGCGTCATTACAACATTACAATCCAATTGTTGATGCTGAAACAGCTGCGGCATTTGATGTGCCAGATCAATGGAAACTACGTGCACAACTTGTTTTCGGTTCGATTGAAGCACCTGCAGGTGAAAAAACCTTTATTTCAGATGAAGAACGATTCAAAACATTCAAGTAATGATGGTGTGATGAATTAAAAAGGATGCTTTGAGCATCCTTTTTTTATATGCAAAATTCTTGAATGAATATCAAAATAATGTCTTGAAACAAAATATACAGTGATTGTTAGATGTCATAAGATTGTCACATATGCATTGCATAGTGCATTCGAAACTAAATAATTGATAAAGAGTGATAATGATGACTTTAAGATTAACTGTTGCTGCTGCAGCGCTGATGTTAAGTAGTGCCGGATTTGCAGCTGTAACTTTGACTGTTCCGGAAGAAATTAAAATAGTTGCAGTTAATGATCAAGAAGTTACTGGTGGTTTATTTCGATCTACGGAGAAGTATAAGCTAGATGCAGGTGAAAACCTATTAACGGTACGTTATAGTGAATTTTTTCAACATGCTGATAATTCTCACGATATTTTAAAGTCAGGTGTGGCCGCTATTCGTACTCCAGCACTGATTGATGGTCAAGAGTATCGTTTGGGTCTAGTCAATGCACCAAAAGATTTTGATGCTGCGCAAAAATATAAAGACCAACCGATATTTGGTTTGTATGACAGATCTAATCAATTACTTGTGCAGCAAGCTGGGGCGAAGAAAGAACAAAAATCGATTTTCTCCAATGGTGTTTTAGGTAATGCTGTAGATTTTACGAAGAAAGAAGCTGTACCAGAAAATCAACCGGCACCTGTTTATGCACAATCCTTAAATGTAAAACCAACTAACGTGGCAGCTCCTGTGGTCGCTCCAAAAAATATAGCTGTTCATCAAAATGGGGCAGATCAACAATTAATTCAGCTTTGGCAGAAGGCTAGTAAAGCTGAACGACAAAAATTTATGAGTTGGTTGGCTGAGCAAGCAAACTAAAGTCACTTTTGTAACTTCATTAGTTTTCTTAAAATCCGTGATATTCGAAAAGTCCGTTGAATTACGGGCTTTTTAGATTGAAGAATATAAAAATCACCAAGAATTATAAAATTCGTCTTTCATAAAGCAAAATATAAGGATATATTGATCTTTAAATAAGCAATAGATTGCTTTTAGTTTAAAAAATATACACTCAAGCAAAATATTATAGAAATTTCTATGATAGGGGCTTGTGTTTGTTTTGAAACTCTATAGAATACGCTGCATACCAACGCAGACAGCGATAAACGTAAGGTTTTTAGTTGTTTGATGTTGTTTTCTTATTTGCTGACGAAGTATTAAGAAAATCATTAAGAGATTATGAAGAACAACTTGTGTGGATTTTTACTGATTGATCGATCGAAATTATTTTCATTGATTGATGGTAGAAATTACTCGAAGTTTATTTGAGCAAATTTTTGTCAGTAATTGATGAGCCAAGATTGGTACACTATATGTACTATTGATTTTAAACTGAAGAGTTTGATCATGGCTCAGATTGAACGCTGGCGGCAGGCTTAACACATGCAAGTCGAGCGGGAATAGGT